>CAYZRR010000109.1:0-17937 GCA_964480925.1 uncultured Thermodesulfobacteriota bacterium | reverse complement strand
ATGTTTTCTGTGGCACTTTCCAGGGGTTACCCCCTCCGGGCGTTACCCGGCGCCCTGCCCTCTGGAGCCCGGACTTTCCTCTGGAGCAAAAAGCTCCAGCGGCCACGTGACCAACCCTCCCATAATTATTTTATTACTTTATAACAAAATTTAAAAACCCCCTTTGCCCCTCGTAAAACAAACTCCTGCCATCACCCCAAAAAAGAAGACCAAAATGTGAATCTTGAAAAGCGTCTCGGTTAAACCAGCTAGAAGATAATGAAGACCTACAGCCAAAGCCAAAATTCCGAAAGCCTTGCTAACGCCGAAATTTTTGGTCCTTTTGAGGGATTCCTTAAACCACATGAAAAATAAAAAAAACAAAACCCCAATGCCTATCAAACCATAAAGGGCTAAAAAGTAAAAATAAATACTATGGGGTTGGTTGTATTTCCTCAAAAAGGACCAACTTCCTTCAGTCCTTCTTGCCACTTCCAATTCATAATCCCCAGTCCCCACTCCTAAAATGGGATTATCCTTAAACATCTCAAAAGAAAGCTTCCACATGCCTAACCTCGCACCTATAGAAGTCTTAACCTCGGAACTCAAAAAGAAGGCCTTTATTTGATCATTTATATCAAAAATTTTTTGCTTAAATTCCGGCTTAAACCACACTATTCCCAAAATTATTACTATTAACAAGGGAAATACTCTCATGAGTTTTTCTTTCAGAAAGGTAGTGAGGAAAACTACACCAAAAACTATCAATGCAGCTAAATAAGGACCACGGGAAGCAGATAAGACTATCCCTAAGGCATTAATTATTGAACACAATGCCCATATCTTTTTGCCTCGTTCTAAAATAAAAAAAATCACAAGGGAAGCATATAAGGAAATAGCCGAAACATTTCCAAACCATATAGGATTCATTATAACAACACTTGGAAGTGAGAAAGCTTTCAAATTCCATATGCCAAAAAATTTTATTAATCCTAGAAGATTGAGAACTACCACACCGATTACTAATACTTTTAATAATTTTATCTTATCCTTATCGTCTTTTAGAAAATAGGCGCATAATAAATAGGTAATGATAACTAAGGAAATTCTCCTACAAAGTGTTAAACCACTCTTTATATCCTCTGTCCATAGAAGACCGATAAAAGGAAGAGCACAAAAGAATAAGATAGCCCAAAATATCCTGTTATGCCAAATTAAGGGGATATCCTTTTTAAAAAGGGAGATCAAAAAAAACAGAGTTGCTATTCCTAAACATACACCACTAATACTTTTGCTTAAAGGAACTGTTATAACGGATAAAAAGAATGCTAAATATCCTACCCGAAAATACCTATCAGTGATACTCCGCAAACAATAACCCTTTGCGCTTAGGTAAGATAAAAAGCGGGATTGTCGCTCCTTCTATTATCTTAGCAGCCACATCACCAAACAACCACCGGGTTACTCCAGATTGCTTACCATGACTGGAAATGGCTAAAAGATCACATTTCTCCTCCGAGGCTATCGAAAGGATAAGTTCAGCGATATCCCCCATTTTAACCGTTTCTTTTACTTTAAGACCCCTTTCTCTAAGCCTATCGGCCACTTCCTTAAGGTACCCTTGGGCCTCTTCCAGACGTTCTTTTTCTTTCTGTTCTTTCCAATTCTCCCTTTCCTCAGGCTCCATGGTTGCCTCAATTATCGATTCCACATAAGGAGGTATCCTAAGGGACTCCAGGACATGTAAAAGAAGGATCTCGCTATCACTTCCTTTCAGAAATTCCTCTACGTAAGGAAGGATATCCTCTGCCGCTTTTGAACCATCCAAAGGTACGAGTATTTTTTTAAATTCCCTTTGCCTCATAGCTTCATCAAAGGAAAACGTTCTGGTTAAAAGTAAAGGTATCCTTGTGCCTTGCAATATCTTACTAGGAACTCCGCCCAATCGCCATTTTGTTCCGGATCTTCCATATGCCGAAAGAGCAATAAGTCCTGCGTTGATCTTTTCGCTTAAAGCCAAAATCTCTTCCGCTGGGTCTTCCCCATATACAACCATACCACTAGCCTTAACCCCCAAGGCTTGGAGTTCGGATACGCGTTTTTCAATATAAGCCCTTAAAGGACGATCTAATACCTTCTTGTCCTCGGGAAAAACCGAAACCAAAATTACCTCACTGCCCAATCTCTTGGAAATTCCCTCCACGAAAGGAAGAACGTTTTCGGCCATTATAGAACCATCCAATGGAACTAATATCCTTTCGTACATTCGTCCCTCTCCCTTAAGTTTTATGCTTGATGAGGTCTAACGTCCACTGAAAAGCCATTGTCTTTCAAGTTTTTTATGAGCTCGGAAACGTCTTTCTCCTCAAATTGCAAAACCAAATCGAAAACTTCTCCTTCCGAAGGCAAAGTACAAAATGATTTAACTTTAAAACCTTTCTGTTCCACAATCTCCATAACCTTTCTCGCAACAGCTAAGGAACCACCACCATATACGATAATTCTATCACCTTCTTCACCGATGCCCATAAGAGGGTTTAAAATTCGATAGAAGAAATCGTTTGTCGTCACAATCCCTACAAGTTTTCCATCTTCTACTACTAACAATGAACCTACTCGATTTTTCTGAGCTATTGCTATAGCTTGCTCAACAGTAATATCGGGAGGAACCGTAACAAGCTCTTTCCTCATTATGTCCTTGACCTTTATCTTAGCCAACAAATAATTGAGCTCCCAATGACTTAAAGAGGTTGCCTGAGAAGGATAATACCGAAGAAGTCTATTTCGAGTAATAATACCCACAAGCTTGCCCTTCTCTACCACAGGAAGCCTCTGGATATTGTGAAACTCCATTATCCTTCCTGCTTCTACCATAAGAGTATCAGGAGAAACCGTGATAACATTAGTTGTCATAATATCTCTTACAAACATTTCTTCCCCTCCTTAAGATATTTCAATATCATTGTAACATCATTTTTAACCTTTTCAAGCAAAAATTTTTGACATCCTATTTTCTTGAGCTATATCTTAGCTAGGGAGGCAGAGATGGAAAAGGAATCCGTAAAGATCAGGTCTTTGGATTACAAAGACATAGATGAAATAGTAGAAATAGAAAAGTTGATTTTAGGGAAAAATAGACGCAAGTATTGGCTTATGAAAATTGACCTTTTGGAAGAAAGATCCCCCATGACCTCTCTGGTGGCGGAAGTGGAAGGGAAAGTTGTGGGCTTCATAATCGCTGAGGTAGCCGGTTGGGAATACGGGGTACCGGATACGGTCGCTTTAATTGAAACCATTGGAGTTCACCCGGATTATCAGCAGAAGGGAATAGCCACTTCCCTTTTTCGAAAACTTGTAGATAATTTAAGAAAAATAGGTATTAACACCGTTTATACTTTCGTAGAATGGCGTTCATGGGATCTTTTACGGTTTTTTGCTAAAATGGGATTTGAAAAAGGGGAGATGATACATCTAATATTACGCCTTAAGGGCTAAAGATGGAAAAAGTGGGAATTATAATTGACGAAAGGTTTATCCTCTTAGAAAGTGATCCCTTATCCCCCGAAAATCCTGATAGAATTCTTCCTCTTTTTCATTATACAAAAAATGCAACTTGGCTTAAAAAACTTCCTTCACGTATGGCTGAATTTGAGGTACTTTTGCTTATTCACGATGAAAATTATATAAAAGAGATAAAAGAACTTTCAAAAAAAGGAGGAAGACTGTCTCTCGATACATGGATACCCAAAGGAGGATATGAAATTGCAGCTTTAGCTGTAGGATGTTGCATAGAAGCAGTAGAAAGTGTGTTAGAGGAAAGAATAAAAAAAGTATTTGTTATAGTAAGGCCGCCTGGACATCATGCTCAAAGAAATGAAGGCAAAGGTTTTTGTATATTTAATAACGTAGCGATTGCTGCCAAATATGCGATAGAGAAAGGAGGACTTCGAAAAGTTTTGATTGTGGATTGGGATGTTCACCATGGAAATGGTACTCAAGAAGCTTTTTATTTGGATCCTAAAGTGTTGTATTTCTCCATTCACCAGCATCCACTTTTCCCTGAAACAGGGTACTTTGATGAAATAGGGGAAGGGGAAGGGAAAGGTTATACTATTAACGTTCCTCTTCCTCTTGGGTGTAACGATAGTGATTATGGAAATATTTTTCGTCATATCCTTCTTCCGGTTATGGAGGAATTTCAGCCTCAACTCATATTAGTCTCAGCAGGCTTTGACCCTCATCATCTTGACCCTCTTGGGGAAATGCACCTTACGGAAAGGGGTTTTTGGAGATTAGGAGACCTTTTGATTAAAAAAGCCGAAGAGATTTGTGAAGGGAAAATTATCTTCGTTCTTGAAGGAGGACACCATCCAGAAGCAGTATTTCGATCTTCATTAGAAATCCTTAAAAGATGCGAAGAACCAAATGAGTCGCTTTCTTCTTATTGTGAACGACAAGAAGACGAAAATTTTTATAAAATTCGACCTTTTATAACAAGTGTAAGAGAAGTTTTACAGGGACATTGGAGGTTTTAAAGAACAATCTCATCTCCATAGTTAATTACACTTTTAAATTCCAAATGAAGATAATCCCCGGCTTCAATCCCAAGAGCACTGGCTTCTTCTTTAGGAATGTGAAGTTCATTCCAATATCCTTCTACCTCCCAATCAAAGGGCTTCTTTAACTTTACCTTCTCTTTTCCTCCTTTTTTGTAAATTCCTATTACACTTCCCTTCACCCTTGACCCTACTACAATTTCCGCACGGTTTCTTAAATGGGTCGGTATTTCGACGAAATAGGAGGTCCCGTCGTTTTTTACTTCTAAAATCACCTCATCTTTCTCTCGTTCTTTATAAAATCCTAAAGGACTTTTATAACTATATTGATCAATCTTTTTTTTTAAATCTTTTCGAACCACGGGACCTCCTTCGGATCAATACTTACTCTAACTTAGCCCCACACTTTCCGCAATATTCAAACTCTTGAGGAAGATATTTAGCACCGCATTTATCACAGTATTTAATAGGTGCTCCCCAAGGATAATAGGTGTGGCTCTTCCCTTCTTTCGATAGCTTTCTTAACCCAATATAATCCACCTTTCTCTTTTCCAAAAAGGCACTGAACCCCTCGATTGGTTCGCCCGTTGCATAATGAATCGTTAACCAATCACGAGCATGTTGAAAAGTGGTCCATGCTAAATCGCCCCAGAAATTGCATTGGACTTTTGTATAACGCATACAGTCGGGAAATTTATTGACCAATTTTTCAATCACCCTATCTACTGCTTCATCAAGCTTTTCATAAGGAACCACCTCATTAACTAAACCCCACTCAAGCGCTGTTTTCGCATCTATCTCATCTCCTACCATCACCATCCAACGAGTCCTTTTATCACCAATTGTCAAAGGTAACCATTGGGTAGCTCCTCCAGCAGAAACACTACCGGTTCTTGTACCTGGTTGAATAAAACGAGCATGTTCTGCAGCAATTGAAATGTCACAAGCCAGATTAATCTCATTTCCACCCCCAGCTACTACACCGTTTATCCGAGCAATTACCGGCTTCCCACATGTTCTTATTAAATACAACATCCTTTCGTAATAGGTCCACCAATTGTAAAATTCATGAGGCCTTTCAGGATAAATCACCGAATAAGTTCCTGCATCTCCTCCAGTACAAAAAGCTTTATCGCCCGCCCCAGTTATTACTATCACCGCAATCCCATCGTCCATCATCGCATCTTCAAGGGCCTGACATATCTCATAAAGTTCAGTACCCGTATAAGCATTATAACGATGAGGCCTGTTAAGAGTGATTCTGGCTGCCCATTTATCATAAAACTTTTCGTAAATAATTTCTTTAAAACCAAACTCCTCAGGGGAGCGACCTCTAAAAATTTTCATATGTCTTTCCCAATCATAACCATATTTTTCCAGTTTTTCTCTAAATTCCTTTTCATAATCTCGAGGCATTGCCTTACCTCCTTTTTAATTTCTTTCTTTTAAATTTTTAAAAATCAGGCACCAAAACAATCCTCCTCAAAGGAGGCTTAGCATGTACTTCTTCAAAGACCTCCCTTATCTGACTCATAGGCCTTAATTCCACAAAAGGATCTATCTGAATCTTACCCTTCAAAACCATGTCCAAAACCACCGGGTAATGCTCGGGTAAACAACCCCACGTACCTATCATCTCCGCATCAAAAGCCATAAGTCTTGAGATCTGATACTCATTTGTATGAGGGCTATAACCGACAACGATAAGCTTGCAAATGAAAGTGAGAAGTTCCAAGGCTATCTGCTGCCCGGCCTTAACGCCCGAAACTTCAAATATCTTCCAACCATAAGTCCTCAAACCATTTTCTCGACAGATCTTCCTCCATTCTTCCCTTATGTCACGCAGACTCTTATCCCTTGCGTTAATCACAAAATCGGCTCCGTATTTCAAAGCCCGGTTAAGTTTCTCTTCATCCACATCAATCCCAACGACAACCTCCGAATTGAACACGAACTTGGCAATCTGAGTCATATAAACACCCACTCCACCGCCACAACCAACAATAACCACCAGATCCCCTGGCCCAAGGTTCGCCCTCTTGGCCGCTTGAAACGGAGTGGTCACCGCATCGGCTATAACAGCCAACTTCTCCAACGGCATATCAGCGGGTCTGTTTCTGACCTCACACAGGTCTATAGAAGGAACCGGAATATGACTGGAAAAGCCTCCATAAATACCCAAGCTGTTCCCCGGCATCTTCTGATCCAAGCATCGATTACCTCGCCCTATCTTGCAGATGTAACACTTTCTGCAGGGCATAACCGCAGGAATTATCACCTCCTTACCTATCCACTGCTCATCTCCCGCTACAACTACTCCGCTTATCTCGTGTCCCAAGGTCAATGGCGGCTTATTAACAGTAGGAACCCCATCGAAAAAATACCCCAAATCGGTATGGCACACCCCACATCCTTTTACCTCTACTAACACCTCACCCGGCTTAAGCTCCGGTACCGGAATGGAAGTCCGTTCTATAATGCCAGGAACCGGATTGCCCTTCTCATCCTTACCCCATGGCCTCACCATCTGCCATGTTTCTATCTTTTCTGGTACCTTCATATGGCACCTCCTTTCATTATTTTCCTCTTTACGTCATCCCATATCCCCCATCCACCATTATCAGCTGTCCGGTTATGTAGGAAGAATCCTCGGAAGCTAAAAATACAAAGGGTTCAGCCACCTCTTCGGGAGTGGCAAATCTCCCTAATAGGATCCTTCTTTTATAAATCTCCACCAACTTAGGATCAGTCCTTATCTTCTCGCTCATCTCCGTCTCTACAATACCTAAGCATATGCAATTGACCCTTATACCATACTGAGCCAATTCCCTTGCGGCTGATTTGGTTAGGGCTATAACCCCTCCTTTAGCCGCACTGTAATTGATCTGACCCACTGTTCCTACCACACCTGCGACAGAAGTGACGTTAATTATCGAACCAGATTTTTGTTCGCTCATATAAGGGAATGCCGCTTTGATACATAACCACGGTGCCTTAAGATGAATGTCAATTACCGCTTGCCAATCTTCCTCGGTCATCTTGTGAAGCAAAGCTGGACGTATAAAACCCGCATTATTCACCAATATGTCAATCTTTCCGAAATTATCAATCGCGCCTTTTATAACCTTCTCCGCCCCTTCCCAAGTGGCCACATCAGCCCCTACTGCTACTGCCTTACGTCCCATCTTCCGAATCTCCTCCACCACTTCCTCGGCTGCGTCAGGTCTTGTAGCATAATTCACCACCACACTCGCGCCTTCCCGAGCAAAGGCCAAGCAAATAGCCCTACCCACCCCTCGGCTCCCTCCGGTAACAACTGCTACTTTTCCTTCCAGTTTCATCTTTAACTCCTATGTTTTATTCAATGATCATTATTACGGTATCAGAAGTAACCTGTTGTCCTTCTTTAGCTCTTATCTCCTTTACAGTACCTGATATGGGCGCCACTATGGGCATCTCCATCTTCATCGCTTCAATTATTGCAACTTGATCGTTTTCCTTTACCTGATCCCCTTCTTTAACAAGGATTTTCACGAGTTTTCCGACCATGGGTACTGTCACTTCCATCTTCCTCTCCTCCTTTTTATTTTTGTTCTTCAATAAAATGCCTAGCTATTATGATCTTTTGGATGTTGGAGGTACCTTCCACCGTCTGATAACTCTTTGCATCCCTATAATACCTTTCGATGGGATATTCTGCCGAGTACCCATAGGAACCATAAATCTTCATGGCCTCATTGGCAGCAAAGACCGCCGCTTCTGCACTGTAATACTTAGCCGTAGATACGTGAAGGGTAGCCCTTTCGCTTAGTTTTCCAAGCCTTATTTGCTCCATGATCCAAGCAGCCTTAAACACCAAAAGCTTCGCCGCTTCATGCTCGCACCACATCCTCGCCAGTTGATCCTGGATCATCTGGTGCTGAATGATGGGAACGCCGAACTGAATCCTCTCGTTAGCATACTTTTTAGCAAGCTCAAAACATTTCTCCGCCACCCCTGCAGCCCGAGCCGCGCAAGAAAGCCTAGTGCGGTCAAGCATAAACATAGCTATTTTGAAACCATCGCCGGGTTTACCTACGATCGCGTCCTTCGGGATTTTCACTTCTTCAAAAACTATCTCCCCAGTAGGAGCACAATGAAGCCCTAACTTGTCCTCAATAGCCCGTTGAGTTATGCCTGGGGTGTGCATGTCCACTATAAAAGCGGACATCCCTCGATGTTTCTTTTCTCTATCGGTCATCGCAAACACAATACCCACATCAGCCACCGGAACCCCCGAGATCCACATCTTAGTACCGTTTAAGATCCATCCATCAGAAACTTCTTTGGCCGTGGTTTTCATCGAAGCCACATCAGACCCCACATCGGGCTCGGTAAGGGCGAAACAACCCAAAAGATCCGCGTTAATCAGTGGGGGTATCCATTTCTTCCTCTGTTCTTCCGTACCAAACTCCAAAAGTACCGACTGAATGGAGTTCATCTGAAGGTTAAAGGGAAGACCATAGGAAGGACTCTCTTTGGCGATCTCCATGGTGATGATAGTAGCCGCCACATAGCCCATGTTGTTCCCGCCATACTCCTCAGGGGCGATACAACCAAAAAATCCGAGTTCCGCCATTTTCTTTACGATTTCCTTACGAAAAACATGCTCTTTCTCATCCTTCTCAACTATAGGCGCAATCTCATTCTGGGCAAAATCACGGGCCATTTCTTGAACCATCTTTTCCTCTTCAGTGAAAGCAAAATCCATAGCTCTCCTCCTTTTTTTTACTTTGTGCATTTTATAACAAGTTTCCGTCCCAGGTGTCAATACCTAACAATTTCAGTAGAAAGTTTCCGCTTGAAAAGAGTCCTTCCTGAGGTTATTTTGAAATACTCTACTGAATAAACCCAAGGAGGGAGAAATGCCTATATACGAATACCAATGCACTAACTGCGGTGAGAAGTTCGAACTTTTGCAAAGTTTTAACGATCCTCCGGTAACCATTTGCAAAAATTGTAAAGGCGAGGCCAAAAGGATCATTTCTTTGGCAAACTTTCATCTAAAAGGAAGCGGATGGTACGCTACCGACTATAAGACCAAGGATAGGGCAAAGAAAGAGGAAAAAGAAGGAAAAGAAGACAAAAAAGATAATTAAGTCCTTTCGTATTTCATAAACTCATCCCAAAGAGAGGCCTTTGAAATTGGTGTGGAGATTATCTCCCACGGAAAATATTCGGCGGTCATTTTTTTTCTCAAGACCCAAAAATCCGGATTTACCGAAGAAACCCTGAAGTGCCTTATCCAATCGCCCTCTTTCCAACCTCGGTAAAGTTCTAATCCTATCCTTCTGTCCCCTAAGGAGAAAAGCGCTTCAAAATAAGCCCATTTGGGAAGGTCATAATTTATTTGCACTTCTAAGGATTTCTTCAGGTATTTTATTTTCTTTTTCAGAGAAGAAATCTCCTCAAAGGGATACCATTGAAAAGGGGTCCAAGGTTTAGGAACGAAGGGGCTGATGCTTACGGTGACCTTCCCTTTTGAACCTCGGAGTATCCGTTTTTGCGTATGAGAGATCTCCTTCACCAGGTTAAGTAAAGCCTTAAGATCCTCTTCCTCCTCTTTGGGCAATCCTATCATGAAATATAGCTTCAGATTGGTTAATCCTTCTTGTGAGAGAATTTCAACGGCTTTGAATAAGTCACTGTTTGAGAGCTTTTTTCCTATTTTAAACCTCTTTTCCTCCCTTCCAACTTCGGGGGCGAAGGTCACCGTTCTTTGCTTGGAGGCAAAGAGTAACTTGGCTAAATCCCCGTTAACCTGATCAGCCCTTAAAGAAGAAACGGTGAATTGCCCTCCCAGTTGGATAACCTTTTGGCATAAATGCAAAAAATCAGGATGATTTCCCACCGCTGCTCCAAGAAAACTCACCCGTCCGCAAAGTTTTACCCCTTCAATTATCTCAGTTTCCAAAACGTCCGAGGGATAGGTTCTAAAAGGATAATAGAGGGACCTTACCACGCAAAATCGGCAATGATAAGGACATCCCCTTGCGACTTCTATAATAAGGGATTCGCCAAACTCCCCCTCTGGGCTTCTTATGGGTGAACTCACCAGAAGCGGCGCCCCTCTATAGACGCGTCTTTTTATCCTTCGGGGAACATCCTCCAAACGGGGCACTATATCCTTTAAAGTCCCATCCGGGTTTAGGACAAGTTCGTAGAACCGGGGGACATATATGCCCTCTACTTCGGAGAGGCTCTTGAGAATTTCCTCTCGAGTTTTTCCCCAGGATTTTTTCAAAGCATCTATAAACTCATCCACCAGCTCCTCCGCTTCTCCGATGAGGATGCAATCAAAAAAGGGAGCCATTACCTCGGGGTTTATACTAACCGCGCTTCCACCGGCGATCACTAAGGGATCTTGGACCCTGCGTTCTTCTGCTAATAAGGGTATTTGTGAAAGTTCAAGCATCCTGAGCACGTTTGGGTAATCGTTCTCGTAAGAAAGCGAAAAGGCTAATATGTGAAAATCTCTCAAAGGCCTAAGGCTCTCCAGTGATAAAAGGGGTGTAGCGGTTCTTTCATGCTCTTCTAAGATCCGGGGTTCGGGGAGAAAAGCCCTCTCACAGACCACATCCTTTCGTGCGTTAAAAAGCGCGTAAACATATTGAAAACCCAAATTGGAAATGCCAACGTGATAATAATTGGGAAAAATTAAGCAAATCCTGATTTTCCCCCCCCAGTCCTTAAAAATCGTTCCTTTTTCCTTTGAAAGGAAACCCTCCCAGTATCGTCTGACCAAAGATGACATATTCAATCAACGCCTTCCCTCAAAAAGGTGGGGAGGTCATTTCGGTCACGAAATTGATCTCTTTTAGACCTAAACCTGAAGCCCGAAAATTCTTCGAGCCCTTTCCCCTTACGCATAAAGGCTGGTACGTCTATATTGCTCAGATCCTCCTCGGGGAGCAAAATTTGGGGTCGAAATTCCTTTTGCTGCTGAGGTTCTTCTAAACCAGTGGCTATCACCGTAACCCTCACCTCATCCTCGAGGCCCTCTTCTATCACCGCTCCAAATATGATATTAGCCTCCTCCGATGCTTCTTCCTGAATTAAGGTTGCGGCTTCGCTAACCTCATAAAGGGTAAGGTCGGGACCTCCGGTAATGTTTATGAGCACACCTTTGGCTCCCTTTATGGAGACGTCCTCAAGCAGAGGACTACATATGGCCTGTTGCGCGGCTTCCAGAGCCCGTCCCTCACCTGAGGCCCTCCCCATCCCCATTATGGCCATTCCCATTTCCGACATTATTGTCTTTACGTCGTTAAAATCTAAGTTTACCAAACCGGGCATTATGATCAGGTCCGCTATTCCCCTTGCAGCTTGATAAAGAACTTCGTCGGCCTTTTTAAAGGCATGAAGTAAAGGGGTATTTTTATCACTTATGGTTAAAAGCCTATCATTGGGAATGGTTATAATAGTATCAACGACCTTCTTCAATTCTCGCCAACCTTCTTCGGCTTGAAGTCTTCGTTTCTTCCCCTCGAAACGGAAGGGTTTGGTAACAATAGCCACCGTCAAGGCCCCCAATTCCTTGGCTACTTGAGCTACAATAGGGGCTCCTCCTGTCCCAGTTCCTCCTCCAAGACCAGCAGCTATGAAAACCATGTGGGCCCCTTGGAGGGCATCCCTTATTAGATCTATGCTCTCCTTAGCCGCTTCTTTACCAATTTGCGGATTCCCCCCGGCACCCATACCCCCTGTTAATCTTTCTCCTAATTGTAATTTCACCGGGGCTGAACACCTCTGAAGGGCCTGTATGTCAGTGTTAGCTGCTATCAATTCCACCCCTTCAAGCCCATAATTTATCATGGTATCCAAAGCGTTACATCCAGCTCCCCCTATCCCTATTATCTTTATCACCGTCGTCTGAAATTCCCTATCGAGCTCAAAACGTTCTAATTCCCTCATCTTTTCCCTCCTTTATTAGCTTGAGAACATCTCTCTAAATAATTCCTTCAATCTACGTTTTAACCTTGGTCCTCCTTCTCGAACTTTAAGACCTTTCGGTTGTTCTTTGCGAGCTCCATAAATTACAAGACCCACAGCGGTGGCATATTGGGGATTTTGTACAATATCCACCAAGCCCCCTACGCCCCGAGGATACCCTCGCCTCGCCGGTAGATCAAACAGATCGGTGGCCATTTCCACAATCCCTTCCATCAAAGCCGTCCCACCGGTTAAGACTATCCCTGCGGGCATAAGTTTTAAGTATCCAGACTTATCGAGTTCTTCATTGACTAACCTAAATATCTCTTCCACTCGAGGCTCTATAATCTCCGCTAAAAGACGCCGAGAGACGACCCGTGACCTTTGCCCTTCACTTACCGGTGAGACTTCGAAGGTCTCCTCTGAGGAGAGCAATGAAGCTAAAGCACACCCATACTTCCGTTTTATTTTCTCAGCCTCCTCAAGAGGAGTTCGCAATCCAAAGGCTATATCGCTGGTTATGTGATCACCGGCCACTGGCAGAATAGCGGTATGCCTTAAACTTCCCCGGTGGAACACGGCCAAATCTGTAGTCCCTCCCCCTATATCCACTAAAGCCACTCCCAACTCCATCTCCTCGGGGGTTAAAATGGCTTCGCTTGAGGCTAACTGTTGAAGAACCAGATCTTGAACCTCAAGTCCGGCCTTGTGGACACATTTTATGAGGTTTTTCGTGGCCGTAATGGAACCGATAACTATATGGGCTTTGACCTCCAGCCTTATACCACTCATCCCCCGGGGATCTTTTATTCCATCTTGTCCATCTAAGATGAACTCTTGCGGCAGTACGTGAAGCACTTGCTTGTCATTGGGGATAGCTAAAGCTCGGGCTGCGTCTATTACCCTTGCTATATCCTCGTCGCTCACCTCGCCTGCTTTAAGGGCTACGACACCACTTGAATTCAAACCTTGTATGTGAACGCCCGAAATCCCCACTATTGCCGATTTTATCTCACAGCCGGCCATAAGTTCTGCTTCAGCAACCGCCTTTTTTATCGATTCAACGGTTGATTCGATGTTGATAACCATTCCCCTACGAATGCCTCTGGAGGGAGCAGTACCTATTCCAATGATGTCGACACCTTGGGAACTGTGGACCCCCACTAAAACACAGACCTTAGTAGTACCTATATCTAAACCGACTATAACGTTTTCCTTGCTCATTTTTTCCCTCCCTCACCAAATCCCACAATAACTTTATCGGGTTCAACATAAACTAGGTAATTCGGCTTCCTTTCCTCCAAAAGCTTCCGGACCGATTTAAGGACTTTAAGCCCTTCTTGTAGTTGCGATTCCTTTAACCTGAACCAAATCCCCTCTTGCGTTAAGAAGGTATAGAAATCCCCCTCTTTTTTAAAGGACAAAGGGGCCATTTCTTTGATCAACCTCTGGATTTCCTCATCGTGGAGACTTAATTCCGTAAGGTCTTTTTCCTCGATTCTTAACTTTAGCGTATAGGGGTACAGCTTCCAAATCTCACATCCTTCGATTTTGGGATTCTTAAGGAGAATCTCACCTAAGTTTTTCAAATTTATCTCGAAAAGGTTCTTGCCCGAAAGCACGGGAAGCAAAGTATTTTCGAGCTCATTAAGGGAAATCTCTCGGTTTCCTTGGACCTCTACCTTCTGTACAGGAGGCAAAAAATGCCATACCCAAAGGCCAGAAACTACGAAAACCAACAACGAAAGAATTAGCCACTTCATATCTTCACCTTAAGAGAAGCCCCTTTTAATATCTCCAAAACAAGTTCGTCGAAAGTAAGCCCCTCATACGAAGCAGCACGAGGAACAAGGCTTGTAGCAGTCATACCTGGAATGGTATTGACTTCTAAAACCCAAAGCCCTCCCTGGGGATCTAACCTGAAGTCAACCCTGACACAACCACTGCACTTAAGGGCCTTATAAGCCAAAACCGCAAGTTCTTTGGCCCTTCTTCTAAGCTCATCCCCTATCGGGGCAGGGATCAAATACTGGGTCTTTCCAGGGGTATACTTCCTTTCGAAATCGTAAAAGCCTCCCTCGGGCAATATCTCTATAACCTCAAGGGGCCTACCATTTAAAACGGCCACCGTGACTTCTTTCCCAGGAATAAAACGTTCTATAAAGACCTCGGGATCATACTCTAAAGCTTTTGACAGCGCGGGTTTAAGTTCTTCTTTATCTTTCACAATGCTTACACCGATAGTTGAACCTTCCGAAACCGGCTTAACGACCCAAGGCAGTGGAAAATCCGGGTTTATCCCCTCTTCCCACACTACAAACTCGGGTGTGGGTATACCTGAAGCGAGGAAAACCTGTTTGGCTTTAACCTTGTTCATAGCCAAAGCACTTCCTAAAACCCCTGAACCCGTGTAGGGAATCCTTAGAAGCTCCAAAAGCCCTTGGATAGTGCCGTCCTCTCCCATTTTCCCGTGCAGGGCCAAAAAGGCGAGGTCTATTTTGGCATCAAGGATCTTCTGCACTATATCCCCGTCTAAGATCACCGGAAAAGCGTCAATCCCTTGCCTCCGAAGGGCCTCAAGAACCGCCATACCGCTTTTCAGAGATATCTCCCTTTCACTGGAGAGACCGCCCATAAGAACCCCCACCCTTTTTCCCTTCAACTCCAAATCTCGACCTCCAGCTCCAGTTCCACATTGAAAAGCTTGAAGACCTCTTCCCTTATCTCCTCGATTAATCCCATCACATCGCTGAAAGTGGCATCCCCTAAGTTCAAGATGAAATTGGCATGCAAAGGAGAAACTATCGCCCCTCCTCGTCTTTTGCCCTTAAACCCCGCCTTATCGATAAGATACCCTGCCGGAGGCCCATTGGGTGGGTTTTTGAATATACAACCGGCGCTTGCGAAGCCTAACGGCTGTGTCTTTATTCTTTCAAGCCTCAAGGCTTTGGTTTTCTCTCGGATCTCTTCGGGATCCCTTTCAAAAAGGCTAATTCCAACTTCCCATATCACTTCCCCTTCCCTTAGGGGCCCTCTGCGGTAAGAAAAATTCAAATTCTCCCTTTTCTCCCTTTTGCCCTGAGCACTGTAAATAATAAGGTACTCCACCCTGTCCCCAATCTGATACCCCCAGGCTCCGGCATTTCCCTTTATAGCTCCTCCTACCGAACCCGGTATCCCACAAAGTCCTTCCAAGCCCGAGAGCCCTTTCCTCTCACAAAAACTTAGGAGATGTTCGAGACTTGTACCAGAACCAACGGCCAAAATAGGGCCTTCGGGTCGGATAAAATTGGAAGCCTTTTTCAAATCTATTAAGACCTCGTTGATTCCGCGGTCATCCACCAAGAGGTTAGTTCCCCTCCCTATGATCCTAAAGGGCACACCCAAAAGATTTAGAATCTCAAGGACTTCCAAAAGCCCTTCTTCCGAATAAGGCCTTATAAGTAAGGGCACTGGTCCTCCGATCCTAAAAGAGGTAAGCCTCTTCATCAAAAGGCCTTCCTCAATTTCCACCATCCTCTTTTTCTTAATCTCCTCAATTAGAGCCCTCATCTCTGAAGAAGCCTCATCAAATCTTCTGAAACCTCACTTATGTTGCCCGCCCCTAAGGTGACCACCACGTCCCCCTCTTTCAAAATGGGTAAAATAAAATGGGGAATTTTCTCCCGCTCTTCCACATATAACACCCTATCGCCCATTTTCCCTTTTAGCGTTTCATAAAGCCTTAAACCCGATACCCCCTCTATGGGCTCCTCCCCTGCCGGATAGACTTCGGTAAGTATCAGTAAAGCCACCCCATCGAAACATTGGGTAAATTCCGTAAAAAGGTCTTTTAACCTTGTATAGCGATGAGGTTGAAAGACAACAATTATCCTTCTGCCTAGTTCGCTTAATGCTTTAAGGGAGGCCTTTATCTCCTCGGGATGATGAGCATAATCATCAACTATCATTATACCTTGGGCTTCGCCTTTAACCTCCAACCTTCTTTCCACTCCCTTAAAGTCCTCAAGCGCTTCTTGGATGGTGCCAAAAGGAATGCCCAATTCTAAACCGCAAGCAACCGCCGCCAAGGCATTTTGGACGTTATGTTCCCCAGGTATCTTTAACCTGATCTCTCCTAATTCTTTTCCTTCAACATAAACCCGAAAGGCAACTCCCCATTGTTTTTTTTCAATAACTACGCCTTTAACCTGAGCCCCATTGGACAACCCGTAGGTGATCTTTCTCTTTTTTACAAAAGGCATAATTTCCCTCACCACCGGATGATCCCCACACAAAATGGAAACGCCATAAAATGGCACCTTGTTTGCAAACTGAACAAAAGCCTCTTTTAACCTTTCAAAGGTCCCATAAAAGTTGATATGTTCGCGATCGATGTTAGTTATCACCACTATTGTAGGAATCAAACTTAAAAAACTACCGTCGCTTTCATCGGCTTCAGCCACCAGGAATTCGCCCGCTCCTAACCTCGCTCCTCCTCCTATTCCTTTAACCCTTCCCCCAATAACTGCCGTAGGATCAAAACCCCCATGGGCCAAAACTTGGGCGATCATGGAGGTGGTGGTAGTCTTACCGTGGCTTCCCGCTACAGCAATTCCGTATTTCATCCTCATCAACTCGGAGAGCATCTCTGCTCGCGGAATAACCGGAATCCCCCGCTTCAAGGCCTCCTGAACTTCCGCATTGGTAAAAGGAACTGCTGATGAAACCACTACCACATCTGCCCCTTCTACATACCGAGGGTCGTGACCGTAAAACACCTTACAACCCAATTCCTCAAGGCGCTTTGTGGCTTTATTGGGTTTTAAATCGGAACCTGTCACCCGATAACCTAAGTTATGTAAGACCTCCGCTATACCGCTCATCCCTGAACCGCCTATACCGACAAAATGGACCTGCCTTATCTTCCCACGGTACATCCCTCAAGCTCCATCGAAAGGTCGACTATTTTCTCAGTAGCATGAGGCTTACCCAAGCTGAGAGCCCTTTTTTCCATTTCAAGTCTTAATTCCTCTTTCGTCATCAATTCCTCCACGCTCTCTATCAGCTTCTTGGGTGTGAGCTCACTTTGAAGGATCATCTTAGAAGCCCCGTGTTTTACGAAAACTTGGGCGTTTTTCACTTGATGATTAGAAGTGGAGTGGGGATAGGGAACCAAAATGGAAGCCCGTCCCACACAGGAAATCTCAGCCAAGGTCAAAGCCCCTGCCCTCGATATGATCAAATGAGCCTTGCCATACCATCTACCTATGGATTCATCAAAAGGGAAGACCCATCCTTCTACGCCCATTTTACCGTATTCCTCTTTAAGCCACTCATAATCCATCCTCCCTGTTTGATGGATTATCCTTATTTTATCCTTTAGACTCCTTAGAGCCTCGGAAACCACTCGGTTTAATGCTGAACTCCCTTGACTACCCCCAAGTACAAA
>CAYZRR010000108.1:0-15643 GCA_964480925.1 uncultured Thermodesulfobacteriota bacterium | reverse complement strand
GGCTCTTCCCAAATTTTTGACGTCAACCCTTTCCAAATCCTCCACAAAAACCACAAGATGCGGAACCCCCGTGTTGATGAAATCGGCTTGAAGCCTTTTGCCTTCCACCTCTATCTCCAAGCCTAACTTTAAATCACAAGGAGGGGGCAAACTTATTTTAACGGTTTTCCCTTTAATCCACCCCTTTATCAATCCTATTTTCGTTTCAAACATGAGTTCCGAAGGTGCCTTTTTAAGCAGATGAGCCAAAAAGGCAGCACATCTGCCGCCATTTCCGCACATTTCAGCTTCGCTTCCATCGGCGTTAAAAAACAACCATCTGAAATGTGCCCTTTGGGAGGGTTTAAGTACGATCATACCATCTGCGCCTACCGAAAACTGCCTATGACAAAGCTTTTTGGAGAGATCACATAAAAGGTTCTCTTCCACTCTGTTTTCGAAATCGGGGATGAGGATGAAATCGTTTCCTCCAGCGGTCATTTTGTAAAAAAGCGTATCTTCAATCATTAAGTAACTCCGGAATGGATTCACCTCTTATAAGGTCCTCATAGGTCTCCCGTTTCCTTATGATCCACATTTGATCTTCCTTGACCAAAACTTCCGCTGCCCTTACTCGCGAGTTGTAATTAGAAGACATGGAAAAACCATAGGCACCCGCTCCCATAATGGCCAGAAGTTCTCCAGGTTTGACTTCTTGTATTTCCCTTTCTTGAGCAAAGAAGTCCGTAGTTTCGCATACAGGTCCCACTATATTGGCTTTTATGAGGGGGCGTTCCTCACGTCTTACGGGTAAAATCTCGTGGTAAGCTCGATAAAGGGAAGGCCTTATAAGATCATTCATTCCAGCATCCACTATTACAAATTCTTTTCCTCCATTTTGCTTCCGATAAAGGACCTTTGTGACAAGTATACCGGCATTCCCAACAAGAACCCTTCCAGGTTCAAATATAAAGGTGCAATCCATCTTTTTTGCCCTTTTTATCAAAGACCGTGAATACTCACTTGGATGAGGAGGAAGCTCATCTTTATAGGTGATTCCCAATCCCCCTCCTAAATCCACATAGTGAATCTCGCAGCCTTTTTTGGTCAAAATTTCGTAAAGTTCTTTGATCCTCTCAAAGGCTTCAACAAAAGGCCCAAGTTCAGTTATCTGAGAGCCAATATGACAGCTTATACCGAGGATTTGAACCTCTTTACATGCTTTTGCCTCCATATAAAGCCGGAGTGCTTCTTCAGGTTCTATGCCGAATTTGGAGGTCTTAAGCCCAGTGGATATATAGGGATGAGTACGGGGGTCTATGTCGGGATTTACCCTAAAGGAAATAGGGGCCCTTTTGCCAAATTTTTTGGCCAAACTTTTTATAACTTCAAATTCGTTGCGTGACTCCACATTAAACATCAATATGCCTTCTTGAAGCCCATAAAGGATCTCTTCCTCTGTTTTCCCCACCCCACTAAAAACTATCTTTTGAGAATCAACCCCTGCTTTTTTGGCCCTAAAAATTTCCCCTCCTGACACTACATCGGCACCTGCACCCTGTTTGGCAAATATCCTTAAAATGGCCAAATTGGAATTTGCTTTAACGGAATAACAAATCAAATGATTCATTTCCGAAAGGGCTTCATCAAAGACCCTGTAGTGCCTCATTAGTGTTTTATAACTATAAAGATAAAAGGGGGTTCCGATCTTTTGAGCGATTTCCTCAATGGGTAGATCTTCGGCGTAAAGCATTCCATCACGGTAGTGAAAATGATGCATTGCTATCTCCTCAAAGTGGCCTTATGTCTTAAGGGTTTAAGAATGAAATCCAAAGCTGAAAGCGGATCCGCAACCACTACATCGGCGTTAAGGATCGCTTCCTTAGAGGCTCCTTCTGGTCCTATTACGGCAATGCCCAAAAGCGCCTCTTTAAGCATCAGATGGTCATTATACCCGTTACCCACTGCGATGGTCTTTTCTGGTCCTATCTGCTTCAGGAAATTCAATTTTTGGATGGCTTCATTCCCACTTTCAAGCCTCACCACTTGAACTGGTAGCTTTTTAATTTTCTCCTCCACATCACCCCTTGTATCAGCGGTAAGGATATATACCTTTGCCTTTTTGCCCAATAAGGAGATGCGATCCTTGACTTTGTTGTTAATGCGTCCGTCCTTCGCAATAGTGCCATTAAAATCAAGAATCACGTTTTCAATGACGTATAAACCCTTTCCTGGTATCTCCAGTTTTATCATCCCTTAAAAACCTCTTCAGGATCCGCAATCCTCCCCAAAATGGCACTAGCAGCAGCGACTGCAGGGTTGCTCAAATAAACCTCACTTTTAGGATGTCCCATTCTACCCACAAAATTCCTGTTCGTTGTCGCTAAAGCCCTTTCTCCCTCAGCTAAAACCCCCATATGTCCGCCTAAACAAGGTCCACAAGTAGGAGTGCTCACGGCGCCACCTGCTTCAATGAAGATCTCTATAAGTCCTTCCTTTAAAGCCTGAAGGTAAACGCCCTGAGTAGCAGGTATTACTATAAGCCTTACCCAAGGAGCGACTTTTTTGCCCTTTAAAATTTGAGCCGCAATCCTTAAATCATCGATCCTTCCATTGGTGCAAGACCCTATGACCACTTGATCTATCTCAATATGAGACAATTCCTTTGCCGGCTTGACATTAGCTGGTGAAGGAGGACAGGCCACAAGAGGTTCTATTTTGGAGACGTCAAATTCAAAAACATCACTGTAACGGGCGTCAGGGTCACTTTTCAAAATCCTTATATTCTCAATGCCTTTTTCACGAAAATACTTAACAGTAAGATCATCCGGTATCATAATGCCATTTTTTGCTCCAGCCTCAACTACCATGTTGGTAATGGTAAGCCGATGGTCCATCGAAAGATACCTCAAAGTTTCTCCTTCAAACTCCATAGCCTTGTACCTGGCGCCTTCAGTTCCAATCTGGGAGATCACAAAGAGGATCAGATCCTTTCCACCTACCCATCTTTGGGGCTTACCATAAAAGATGAACTTCATACTCTCAGGAACCCTAAGCCATATCTCACCCGTAGCCCAGCAGGCAGCAAGGTCAGTGCTTCCAACACCAGTCGAAAAAGCCCCCAGTGCCCCATAGGTACAGGTATGACTATCCGCCCCGATAATAAGATCACCCGGTTTCACAAGGCCCAACTCGGGCAAAAGCGCATGTTCTATTCCCATTCTTCCAACTTCAAAATAAAGCTTTATACCCTGTTCCTTAGCAAATTGCCTCATAAGTTTACACTGTTGAGCCGATTGAATGTCCTTATTAGGGGTAAAATGATCAGGGACAAGAACTACTTTGTCAGGATCAAATACCCTTTTTGCTCCCATTTGGTAAAAAGATTCAATGGCTAAAGGAGCAGTAATGTCATTAGCAAGAGCCAAATCTACTTTGCAATATACTATTTCTCCCGCTTCTACATACGATTTCCCAGCATGTTCTGCAAGGATTTTTTCTGTAATTGTCATTCCCATTCTATACTCCTTGGATTTTCCTCTTTTTAAGATATTCAAGTTTATTCAAAGCATTAACAAAAGCTTTTGCACTTGCTACAAGTATGTCCATATCTGCACCTTGTCCTATCGCGGTTACTCCATTTTCTTCTATTCTTACCCTTACTTCTCCTTGTGCATCTGTTCCGCCGGTAATTGAAGCAACAGTATAATCGAGTAAATTGCCTTTAAATCCTGTCATTTTAGTTATGGTTTTATATACTGCATCCACAGGTCCTATTCCAAAGCCGGCTTCCATCATTACTTTGCCGTCTATTTCCATTTGGACTGTAGCAGTAGGAATGGAGACAGTGCCGCTATGGACACTGAGATTGAGCAACTTGTACTTGTCAGAGACTCTGAAGACCTCTTCTTCTACTAAGGCTATGAGGTCTTCATCGTAAACTACCTTCTTTTGGTCCGCCACCTTTTTAAACTTCTTAAAGACTGTATCTAACTCCTCAGGTGTTAATTCATAACCTAATGCTTTCAAGCGTTCCCTTAAGGCATGACGTCCGGAGTGTTTTCCCAAGACTATATGGCTGGTTGGAATTCCCACGCTTTCAGGGGTCATTATCTCGTAAGTAAGTTTTTGTTTTAAAACCCCATCCTGATGGATGCCCGATTCATGGGCGAAAGCGTTAGCTCCTACTATGGCCTTATTAGGTTGAACGGGGAGGCCTGTTATAGCCGAGACCAATCGACTCGTGGGGTAGATTTCTTGAGTGTTAACGCAAGTATAGAAGGGAAATAGGTCCTTTCTCACTTTAATTATCATCACGATTTCCTCAAGGGCGGCGTTTCCTGCCCTTTCGCCTATGCCGTTTATGGTGCATTCAACTTGACGGGCACCGTTTTTTATAGCGGCTATTGAATTAGCAACGGCCAGCCCTAAATCATTATGACAGTGAACGCTGATTATCGCCTTATCGATATTCGGAACGCGTTCTTTAAGGGTACGAATTAGGTTTCCGAACTCCTCCGGAACAGAATACCCTACTGTATCGGGTATATTGACCGTAGTAGCTCCTGCCTCGATGGCGGTTTCAACTGCTTTGCATAAGAAGTCCACGTCCGTTCTTGTGGCATCTTCAGGGGAGAATTCCACATCATCAGTGTATTTTTTCGCATACGAAACTGCCTTTTTTATCCTTTCTAAAACTTCCTCCTGGGACATACGGAGCTTGTATTTAAGATGTATATCACTTGTGGCGATAAAGGTATGTATCCTGGGCCTTTCGGCGTATTTTACCGCTTCCCATGCCCTATCGATGTCTTCTTCGTTAGCTCGTGCCAGGGCACATATAATAGGTCCCTTTACCTCCTGGGCGATTAGCTTAACGGCTTCAAATTCCCCATCCGAAGACATGGGGAAACCAGCTTCTATGATATCTACCCCCAGTTTGGCCAATTGTTTAGCCACCCTTAATTTTTCTTCTTTTGTCATAGAGGCCCCAGGTGATTGTTCACCGTCCCTTAAGGTGGTGTCAAAGATAAAAATACGCTCGCCCATTTTTCTTCCTCCGGAATTTTAAGTATATATTAGCTTGCACAAAACTGGTATATTTTAAATTAAATATGCCTCGTTTTTATGTACCTCAAGAGGAGATAAAGGAGATAATACCTTTGAAAACTCGAGATCTGAGGTATTTGGTACGCGTATTACGACTCGAAGAAGGGGATGAGGTTGAAATCTTTGATGGGTATGGAGGGCGCTACCTTTCGCGGCTTTTTCAAGAAGAGGGGAGATGGTATTTGAAAATATATGAAAAACTCGAACAAGATTCGCCCCCTTCCTTTAAGCTGATTCTCGGGCAATCCCTTCTTAAAGGCGATAAGATGAGCTTTGTAATTCAAAAGGCTACTGAACTTGGGGTATGGGACATCATACCCATTTTAAGCCTTCGTTCGGTACCCATTTTGGAGGAAGAAGAGAGCATTCTCCTTAAACAAAAAAGATGGCAGAGGATCGCCGAAGAGGCCTCAAGGCAATCAAACCGGGCAACGGTTCCTTCAATTAGAGAGCCCTTGAGGCTTGAGGAATTTCTTTCTCAATCCAAGGGTTTAAAGATCGCCTTTTGGGAAAAATCTCGACTCCCTCTGAGAAGGGTCTTAGACAAAATAAAAACCACCCCCGAAGAAGTTACGCTTTTAATAGGGCCAGAAGGCGGCTTCTCTGAGAGAGAAGCCGTTAAAATCGAAGAAAATGGTTTTTATCTCTGTTCCCTCGGGCAAAGAATATTAAGAGCCGAAACCGCTTCTCTTTCCGCCATAACGCTTATCCAATACCATTTTGGCGATATAGGATAATAAAACATAATTTTTTATATAAAATGCTATTGACTTTTTGTTAAGTTAAGCTATACTAAAAAAAAATGGATATAGGTAAAAAAATAAGGGACCTAAGAAAGGAAAAAGGGCTTACCATTAGGGAAGTAGCGGAAAGGGTGGGGTGTACTGCTTCGTTTCTCTCGCAGTTGGAAAGGGGTAAAACAGAGCCTTCCATCGCCATGCTCAAGAAAATTGCCGACGTTTTGAACGTGAATATAGTGGACTTTTTTATGGATGGAATTAACGATGACAATATCGTCACCAGACCTGATGAAAGGGTTTTGATTACTTTAAAAAGATGGGATGCGGAGATTTACTCCTTGGTAAAAACCTTGGGTGGTAAGAAAATGCAGCCTTTTTACACCATCATAAAGCCCAAGGGAGGGTCTGAAGGGATGTATCAGCATGAGGGGGAAGAATTTGGTTTTGTATTAGAAGGAGAAATAGATTTGATCTTAAATGGTAAAACGATCAAGGTTAAAAAGGGAGAAAGTTTTTATTTTTCCTCCAGAATACCTCATTGCTGGAAAAATAACAGCAAAAGTACTGCCGTTGTGTTATGGGTTATAACTCCACCGACTTTTTGAAAAATACGAGGGGGTGAGGAAATGGGAGACAGAATCTTTAAGAAATATTATGGGAAACTGAGGTTCTTTATAAACGGTGAATGGGTAGAATCAAAATCGAAGGAATTTTTTGAAGATACTGATCCCGGCACCGGGGAGGTTATAGCTGAAGTCCCAATTGCTACGGAGGAAGAAATCGAGATGGCTATAGAGGCTGCTTTTGAAGCATTTAAAACATGGAGAGAAATACCATTCAGGGACAGAGCGAAACTCATTAATCGTTTAAGGGCTAAATTCGAGCAATATCATGAAGAACTTTCAAGAATATTGTCCCAAGATCACGGAAGAGCTATAAGTGATTCCAGGCCCACCATTGATAGATGTATAGAAAACATAGAATCTGCTGCTGGTGCGATGTATAGCGTATATAAAGGCGAACATGTGGACCAATTAGCTAGAGGAATTGATTGTTACATGATATGGGAACCGGTGGGTGTGTTTTTGATAATCACTCCTGGAAACATACCAATGCATGCGTGGTCTTCGTTTGTACCTTATGCCTTAGCAACAGGTTGTACAGTGATCGTTTCCCCAAGTTGGCAATGCCCTGTGGCTTCTGATGCTTTATTTAAAGTGTCTGAAGAAGTGGGATTTCCAAAGGGTGTGTTAAACTTAATTCATATAGGTAAGAAGTACGAATTAAATCAAAGAATACTGTTAAATCCTAAAATATCAGGGCTTGGTTTTATAGGATCAAGCAAAGTCGGTAAACAACTTTTTGAACTATGCGGCAAGTTAGGTAAAAGAGCATCAGTAAATGGTAATGGCAAG
Source organism: uncultured Thermodesulfobacteriota bacterium (assembly GCA_964480925.1). GTDB lineage: Bacteria > Desulfobacterota > B13-G15 > B13-G15 > B13-G15 > B73-G16. The sequence continues at coordinate 8,400 of CAYZRR010000108.1, read as the reverse complement.
AATTTTATAGTAGTTGCAGAAGATGCTGACATTAACGTTGCAATAAATAGCATCTTACGAGGATGTTTTGGAATGTCGGGACAAAGATGTTTAGGTTCGGATAATGTGGTAGTAATAGGTAATATATATCATGAATTGAAGGAAAAATTAATAGAAGCAGCAAAAAGCATGAAAGTAGGATATGGCCTCAATGAAGATACCGAGATGGGGCCAATGACTACGGTGGAAAATAAAGAAAAAGTGGAGAAGTTTATCGAAAAAGGCATTGAAGAAGGAGCAAAACTCATACTTGATGGAAGGAAACTGAAAGTGCCAGGTTATGAAGGGGGTTATTACTTAGGGCCCACTATACTCGAAGATGTTTTTATACAAATGGAAATAGCACGTGAGGAGTCTTTTGGTCCTATATGTAATCTCATAAGGGCTAAGAATTTGGATGAGGCAATAGAGTGGATTAACCACGCTACCCCATATGGACATTCAGCATGTGTAATCACCCAAAGCGGGAAAACAGCCCGGAAATTCATAAGAGAATGTGAGGTCGGTAACATTGGGGTAAACGTGGGTATACCCCAACCTTATGCTTTCTTTCCTCTCGGTTCTAAAAAGGAATCTCATTTTGGGATAATAAAATCAAGGTTTGATTCCATAAGGCTTTTTTTGGATCCAAAAACGGTTACGTTAAGATGGGAATAAAATTTTAAAAAATTTTAAGATAGGAGGTGTAAAATGTGTGAATCATGTTTCACCAGAAGGGAGTTTTTAAAAACTTTATTTATAGGAGGTACGGCCTTTGGGTTGGGTTTAATGGAAGGAGGGATACGTGTTCTTCGTGCTGAGGTTATCAATTTGAAGTTCAGTACATGGCATCCGCCAGCCGGAAGGGAAGTTCAGACTGTTTGGATTCCCATGTTGGAGGAGTTAAAGAAAAGAAGCAAAGGGGAGATTACCTATACCATGTATGCGGGAGGGGCTTTGGGAAAGGGGCCTGAGCATTTTGATATCGTTGCCAATGGGCTTTCGGATATGGGATATTTTACAGCCACGTGGACACCAGGACGTTTTCCGCTTACGGATGTGCTTTCGATGGCAGCTTGGATTGATGGCAAGGACTTAGCAGCGGATATCGGGAATGCAGTTTATGAAAGGATTTTAAAAGACGAGTTTAAAAACGTTAAAGTTATAGAACTAAACGGATGTATTCAATCATTTATATGGACCAAGAAAAAACCCGTTACGAAACTTTCAGATCTTCAAGGCTTAAAGTTGAGAACCCCTGGCGGGTTTCAGACGCTTTATATAAAAGCACTTGGAGCAGAACCTGTTTTTATGCCCCTGGCCGATGTTTATATGGCAATAGAAACGGGAACTGTAGACGGATTGGTTACCTGTCCGCCACTTATTGATGGTTTCAAACTTTATGAGGTTATCAAGTATTGTACGGTACTTACTTTTGGATGCGTCTCTGAAGGAGTGGTGATGAACTTAAAAACCTGGGAGAAATTGCCCGAGCCTTATAAGAAACTTGTAGAAGAAGTTTGTTCTAATCCCTTTAAAACCACGGGGGGATTAACTAGAAAGGTGTACAAGGAAGAACTGCTTCCTAAAATTGCCAAAGCAGGCGTTCAATTTGTGGAACTCCCAAAAGGAGAGGCCGAGAATTGGTACAAGAGGTTTCAGGATGTGACTAGAAAATGGGTCAAGGACCTTGAGGAAAAAGGTCTACCTGCGAGAAAAGCTGTAGCCATAATGAACGAAGAGTGTGAGAAAAGAGGCGTTCGAGTAGTGGCTTGTCCACCTGAATTTGCGAAGATTTAAACACACTGGGAATGAATGATGACCGAAAAGATCAGAAAGATCAGCCGATGGCTATGCATAGTCGGTATGAGCTTCATTTTTCCGTTGATCTTCCTCACGATAATAGATGTGTTGGGGAGGGGTTTACTCAATAAGCCCCTCCCTGGCACATTCGAATTATCGGAATACCTTTTATCCATAATTATCTTATTGAGTGCAGGATATACTCAACAAATGAAAGGACATGTAAGAGTTGACTTTTTGATAAAAAGATTCCCAAGACAGGCAAACGGTATAATAAACCTTATTACAATTTCCGCATCGCTATTTATTATCGGATTGTTAATCTACAAAGGGGTACTAGAAGCATTACAAGAAAAAGCGGTTTCCGATACATTACGTATACCACAAAAACCTTTTAAATTCTTGGTTCCTATAGGTTGTTTTGCTCTGTTTTCGGAATTACTTCTAGATTTTATGGAGAATTTACAAAATATTAAACCAAAACAGAAGAATTTTAGATGAGCCCCATTACAATTGGTATCTTGGGATTTCTGTTAGTTATCATATTGTTAATGCTAGGAATGCCTATTGCTTTTTTAATGATGTTAGTTGGGTTTTTAGGCATATGGAAACTTACTTCTTTTGAAACAGCTCTTTCTGTAATTGCGAAAAACCTTTATGGAGTGGTTTCACATTATCCTTATACAATAATTCCTCTTTTTGTATTGATGGGAGGATTAGCCAGTGTGGGCGGAATAACTGCTCAGTTGTACGATACGTTTGATAAATGGTTTCGAAGATTGCCCGGTGGACTTGCTTTAGCTACTATTGGGAGTTGTGCAAGTTTTGCGGCTATAAGTGGTTCTTCTGTAGCCGCTGCTGCTACAATGGGTAATATCGCTCTTCCTGAGATGAGAAGGTTTAATTATCACCCTAAATTAGCCACGGGTGTAATAGCAGCTGGAGGGACCTTAAGTTTCTTAATACCTCCAAGTTTAGGATTTGTGGTTTATGGAATGTTAACTGAGCAATCTATTGGTAAACTCCTTATAGCTGGAATAATTCCTGGGCTCATTTTGACGTTGTTTTATATGCTAATAACAATAATTCAAGTTATGTTGAACCCTTCTTTAGCTCCTAGGGTGACAAGCGGTGTTTCTTGGAGAGAAAAGTTTTACGCGTTAAAAGGAATCTGGGAAACGCTTTTGGTTTTTTTTGTCGTTATAGGAGGGATTTACTCAGGATTCATCACTCCTACGGAAGCCGGAGCATCAGGAGCTTTTTTGTTGTTTGTAATACTCATTTTAAAAAGGAAAGTTAAGATAAAAAATTTGTTAAACGCTTTGTTTGAAACAGTTAGGATTTCAGCGATGGTTTTATTTCTTGTAGCAGGGGCTAACGTTTTCAGTTATTTTCTTGCCCTTTCCACAATTCCCATTGCCGTTTCTAATTGGATTGTTAGTTTAGAGCTTTCACGTTACGCCATATTTTCTATCATAATTGTTATTTATCTTATACTTGGTTGTTTTTTGGACGCTATTTCTATGATGGTATTAACATTACCGGTGGTCTTTCCCTTAATTTTAACACTTGGATTTGATCCAATATGGTTTGGAGTTACAGCTGTACTTATGATGGAAGCAGGTTTAATTACACCTCCTGTAGGGTTAAATGTGTATACTTTAGCTGGATTAGTAAAAGATGTTCCTATGGAAGAAATTTTTAAAGGAGCCCTTCCTTATTTGATTTCCATTTTAATTACCCTTGTTATTCTGGTGATCTTTCCAGAATTAGCGCTTTTCTTACCGCATTCCATGATGAGGTGAGCATAATGGTAAAAGTTAAATTTCTAATAAACGGAAAGGCAGTTGAAATTGATGTTGAAAAGGGAGAGAGTCTTTTATTTACGTTAAGAGAACGTCTAAAACTAAGAAGCGTTAAAGAAGGTTGTAGCATCGGAGAGTGTGGAGCTTGTACGGTTCTGATAGATGATCTTCCAGTATACTCCTGTCTTACTCCTACTGTTAAAGTTCAAGGTAAAGAAGTAAAAACAGCTGAATTTTTGGGTACGTCAGATAATTTGCATCCTCTTCAAGAAAATTTTATCAAAATGGGAGCAGTGCAATGCGGATATTGTACCCCCGGGATGCTTCTTGCTTCTTATGCTCTGCTTATCAAAAATACAAATCCAACAGAAAGGGAAATACGCGAAGCCATAAGCGGAAATCTTTGTAGATGTACTGGTTATTTGCCCATAATAGAAGCTATTAAAAACAGCGTTCCTTACTTTTTAAACATATCACCTGAAAAGTGTCCTACAGGAGAGGATGTAATAAGTTTTAGTAAGGATGAAGTCTTGGAAAAATTATACGATGAAAAAGTGGAAATAATAGCAGGAGGAACTGACATTTTAGTTTCTAAAAGAAAAAAGAACGAGGAAATAGAAAATTTCATAGATCTTACTTTGGTCAAAGAGTTAAAAGGAATAGACGTGACAAAAGACTGGATAAAAATAGGTTCAGTAACTACACATGCGGAGATTCAGAATGATGCGTTAATTAAAAATTCAGCAACTTCTCTTTCCATTGCGTGTGGTTTAATAGGTAGTCCTCAAATAAGAAATATGGCAACAATAGGCGGAAATATAATAAATGCTTCACCAGCAGCTGATACTATTCCTCCTCTTTTGATCCATGATGCAATTTGCGTATTAGAATCCAAAAAAGGGAAAAGGCAAATACCATTGATTGAATTAATAACAGGTCCTTATAAAACAGTTAAAAAATCTGAAGAAATTCTCACCGAAATAAGAGTGTTGCCGTTGTATGGATATCAAGAAGGTTATATTAAAGTTGGTAAGAGAAAAGCTTTGGCTATATCTAGATTGTCGATAGCATTTGCCATAAAAGAAAAAAAAGGGATCTATGAAGATGTTAGAATTTCAATCGGTTCTTGTACTCCTGTTCCCTTTAGAGCGTTTGTGGCTGAGGAGATTTTAAGATGTAATAAAAGAAACGAAAAGATAATTCGAAAGGCGATAGAAGCTACCATCGGGGAAATAATAAAGAAAAGCGGGGGAAGAAGCTCATATGCATACAAGATTCCTGTAATTCGTGATTTGCTTAAAGAAATTTTAGAGGGGAAAAGATGCCAATAAGGAGTCAAATACTAAGAGTCGATGCTTTAGAGAAAGTCACAGGAAAAGCCATATATGCGGGGGATTTTTACAGGGATGGGATGCTTTTTGGGGTTATCGTTAGAAGTACTCGACCCCATGCTAGGATTAAGAAAATTGATTTAAGGGAAGCACTTGAGTTGGAAGGCGTTATAAAAATTCTTACTCATAAAGACATTCCGGGCGAAAACATGTATGGAATAATAAAAAAAGACCAACCCTTCCTTGCAGTAGATAAAGTTCGATATGTAGGTGAACCTATTGCTGTTGTGGTTGGCGTTAATGAAGCTATTGCGAGAAAAGGAGCCAAATTAGTGAAAGTTGAGTATGAGGATATTGAAGTAATTTCGGATCCTTTCATAGCCATGAGTTCGCCTGTATGGGTTCATGAGAACGGAAATCTTTTATGTTGGAAAAGGGTGATAAAAGGTGACATAGAAAGAGGATTAGCAGAGTCCGATCTTGTGGTGGAGAGAGAATATAAAACCACATGGCTTGATCATGCGTTTTTGGAAACTGAAGCAGGATTTGGTTATATCGATGAGAATGGAAAAATTGTCATCATTTCTTCTACCCAAAATGTACATTATAAAAGGAAAGAAATCGCCCGTCTTTTAAGTTTACCCGAGGATAAAATCAGAATCATTCAAGCCACTACCGGAGGAGGATTTGGCGGCAAACTTGATATGACCGTAGAAGGGTATGTAGCACTTTCTGTTTACCATACAAAAAAACCGGTTCTTATACGCTTAAATAGAGAAGAAAGTTTTTTATCTAACACAAAAAGGCATCCTCTTTATATTAGATACACCACAGGTATTAAAAAAGACGGTTCTCTTTCTGCCGTTAAAGTACACATTATCGGTGATACGGGCGCCTATGCTTCTTATGGTGAGACGGTAGCTTTAAGAAGTGCAATACATGCTACTGGGCCTTACGAGGTGCCAAATGTATATGTGGAGAGCAAAATGTACTATACCAATAACCCCATATGTGGCGCGATGAGAGGTTTTGGTGTTCCTCAAGTGGCTTTTGCCCATGAGTCACAAATGGACATAGTGGCCAAGGAAATGGACCTCGATCCCTGGGCGATTAGGTTTAAGAATGCTTTGAAAGAAGGTGCGCTTACTTCCACTTCCCAACGTTTAGAAAAAGGAGTGGGATTTATAGATACTCTTAAAGCTATCGAACCCCTCTGGAAAGAGAGGAGATATAAGAAAAACAACGGTTTTGGTCTAGGGTGCATGTTTTATGGAATCGGCAACACCGGTATACCGAATCCCTCACGTGCTCAGATAAGGCTAACGGAAGAGGGCAAAATTTGCCTACATATAGGAGCTTGCGAGATAGGTCAGGGATCAGATACGGTATTCGTTCAAATAATATGTGAAGTGCTTGAGATTGAACCAAAGGACATAGTTTTAATAAGAGCAGATACCGATCTTACGGAAGACGCGGGATCTACTTCCGCAAGCAGGCAAACCTACATTTCAGGCAGAGCAGTTTATGAGGCGGCAATAAAATTAAAGGAGTTTTTGGAAAGAGAAGGCTTCTACAGGAATAAAAGTCTAAAAGACATCGTTCTCAAATATAAAGAACTTGGATATCCCGTATTTGAAGGTTTCTTTGATCCTCCGGTTACTAAATTAGATCCCAATACTTCACAAGGTGTTCCTTATGCTACTTACTCTTTTGCGACTCATATGGCAGAAGTAGAAATCGATACTACCATTGGAAGTGTAGAAGTAAAAAGAATATATGCAGCTCATGACGTCGGTAAAGCTATTAATGTGACAAATATAAAAAGTCAAATATACGGTGGAATCGCTATGGGAATAGGTTTTGCTTTGATGGAAAAATTTGAACCTGGAAAGACGGAATCGCTAGATAGATACTACATTCCAACTTCTATGGACATGCCAGAAGAGGTTCAAATAATGCTAATAGAAAATGAAGAACCTACTGGACCTTTTGGAGCAAAGGGAATAGGAGAACCCGCTTTAATTCCAGTAGCTCCAAGTATTATTAATGCAATAGCTGATGCTGTAGGAATAAGAGTATTTGAATTACCATGTGATATAGAAAAATTAAAAACCAATTTAGAAAAAAGGAGGAGTTGAATGCAAGTGAGCGTTATTAAAAATATTGGAGCCATATTAACAGGGGATATTAGTAATCCAATAATAGAAGGACCTGTGTCAATTGTTGTTGAAAATGGGAAAATAAAAAGCATTACTAAAGAGGAAGTAGTTTTAAGTGGATTGGTAATAGATGTAAATGGTATGACCGTTCTACCAGGACTTATAGATTCACACGTACATCCCGTTTTTGGTGATTTTACCCCTCGGCAAAATCAAATTGGGTTTATGGAAAGTAGTACTCACGGAGGAGTAACCGCAATGATCTCTGCAGGTGAAGTCCATTTACCAGGTAGGCCCTCCGATCCAGTTGGTTCAAAGGCATTGGCTGTTTTAGCTCATAAGGCGTTTTCTGCTTTTAGGCCAAATGGGGCGAAAATATACGCAGGAGCTTTAATACTCGAAAAAGGCCTTACCGAAGAAGATATAAAAGAAGTTGCACGGGAAGGGGTATGGCTTGTAGGAGAGATTGGTCTTGGTACTGTTAAAACAGCAAAAGAGGCCAAAGAAATGGTGGAATGGGCTAAAAAATACGGCATGAAAGTATTGATGCATGTAGGAGGAACTTCCATTCCTGGAAGTTCAACAGTAACATGTGATGATGTCCTTTACATTAATCCTACGGTAGCTTGTCATTTGAACGGAGGTCCTACAAGTGTACCGATTAAAGAAGCTTTCAAAATAATCGATTCTACGGAATGTGCCATAGAAATAGTTCATTGTGGAAATTTATATTCAGCTTTTGAAATAGTTAACTATATGAAAGAAAAAGCAATGTTGAATAGACTCATAATAGGAAATGATGCTCCATCTGGCACAGGGGTTATTCCTCTTGGTATATGGAGAATGATAAGCTTTATTTCTTCCATGTGCAAAATTCCAGCTGAAATTGCAGTTTGTTGTGCTACAGGTAATACAAAAAGAATTTTCGGGTTGAGTCACGGAATCATAAAAGAGGGTGAAGATGCTGATATCCAAATAATAGATGCACCTATGGGCTCGGCAGGAAAAGACGCCAAGTCTGCAATTGAAATAGGAGATATTCCTGCTGTGGCGATGGTATTAATAGACGGTATAGTGAGAGTCTATCCAAGCCGAAATACGCCTCCACCTGTTAGAAAGATCACATTATAGGGGGAGAAACGTGCGCGTAGATAAAGAGAAATGTAAAGGTTGTGGTTTATGCCAAGAAGTGTGTCCTTTAGAAGTTATAAATGTTGTTGAAGGAAAAGCGAATATAGAAGGAGAATGCGTAGAATGCAAAGCGTGTCTAAGGGTTTGTCCACA
>CAYZRR010000107.1:0-3395 GCA_964480925.1 uncultured Thermodesulfobacteriota bacterium | reverse complement strand
AAGAGCACATTCTGAAGCAGTTGGAAAAGGTGATAGAAATAGGGATTAAGGAGAAGGTGGATCTTCTCTTAATAGGAGGAGACCTTTTTGACAATAACGAAGTCTCCAAAAAGGAGAAGGAAGTTTTAAAAGAAACCTTATTGCCCCTTAAGGAGAAGGTGGTTGCCATTTGTGGCAACCATGATTTCCAAGTGGAATTGGAAGGCGTGCCCTTTCATAAGAGGCCTACCGTTTTGAGGATAGGGGATGATCTTTTGCTTTATCTTTTTCCCTTTCATCCCGAAGGTTCGTGGCAAAGAGAGGTTTTGAACGGCCTTTCCCTGGAGAGGTGGGCTCCGTGTCAGGTGGTTTTGTGTCATGCCTCTTATACGGAGAACCCCAAAGTGGTTGAGGAATTGACGGAAGACAAAGCCCTTTATTGGCCCTTTTCCCGCAAGGACCTTCAAGGGCTTCCCATCGATTATTTGGCCTTGGGACATTATCACAATCCCCTTTTATGGGAGGAAAAGGACATTTTATGCGGTTATCCTGGGAGCATTGAACCCCTTTCCTTTAAAGAAGAAGGCCCGCGCAAAGCCTTTTTGCTTATTTGGGAAGGGAAGATTAGGATTGAAGAGATCAATCTTGGTTTTCAGGTTCCTCATATTACTTATCACTGGACTTTGGGATTTGACCTGGAAGAAGAAGAGCTATTTCGAAGGCTTAACGCTTTAAAGGCTCAAAAGGGGCGGTTTCAGGTGATCATAAGTGGTTTTGTAAAGGATAGGGAAGTTTTCCTTGCAAAGCTTAAGGATTTTGAGGAGCCAGAAAAATTCAAATTCGTCCCAAAGGTGATGGATTACCGAAAAGTCAAAGAAGACCTTTTACTGCAGAATATGGTTAAACTTCTAGAAGAATATATAAGGACAAAGTTCATGAGCGAAAGCGAACGAAAAGAACGATTTGAAAGGCTTCTTTCCCTAAGCTTTCATCTTTTAGGCGAAAATGTGGATTAAGGCCTTAAGGACCAGAGGTTTTGGTATTTTAGGAACGCGGGAATTTCGTTTCTCCAAAGGGTTAAACCTCATTTACGGCCCCAATGAGGCCGGAAAAACCACCCTTTTTGACGCATTAACTAAAGCCCTTCTTTCAAAACCTGCTCTTCCTAGGGCCTATGGGGGTGACTGTGAGGTGCTTATAGTGGATCAGGGAGGGGAGAAGTGGGTTAAGAAGGGGGTTCTTAACCTTAAGCCTGAGTACTTTGAGAACCTTTATTTGGTTAGAACCGGGGAATTGCAGATAGAAAATTCTCGAGCCTTTTTGAGGGAGTTTAAGGCCAAGCTTCTGAATATAGATAGGCTTTACAAAGCACGCGAGGAGATCGAAAGGCAACTTGGGAATTGGCTTCCATCCAAAAGATCCAAAGGTGCATTAATAGAAACAAAAAAAGAAGTAGAAAAAGAGCTTCAAACCCTTCAAGAGAAGAAAAACCTTTTGGAAGAAAATCCGCGCGATCTTTTACGGCTTAAAGAGCTTGAAAAAGAAGAAAAGGCCTTAAACGAAAAGCTTAAAGAGATAGAGGAAAAGGAGAAAAGGTTTAAAAAGGCCTGGGAAAAGAGAACTCTAAGGCAGAAATTGGAGCTCCTTTTGAGTGAAAAGGCCAAAAGGGAAAAGCTGGAAAAGCTTTTGGAAGAGGCAAAACAACTCGAAGGCTTTACCCGGCAGAAGCTTTTGGACTTAAAAGAATTGGAAAACCAAAAGGAGAACTTGCTTAAAAATTACCAAACCGAAAAAGAAACCCTTCAGAAGCGACAAGAGGAGCTTAAAGAAAGAGAAAGGCGTTTAAAGGAAAAAGAGGATTTGTTGGATGAGCTCTTCCACCAAAGTGAGACTCTCATCGCTCAAGGGGAAAGGATCCAAAAGGATCTAAAAAAGCTCGGCTTTCAAAAACTTTTGGGGAACTTGCTTTTGTTCGTTTCACTTTTTGCACTTGGGGCTTTTCTATTTACCTTTGAACCTTTGATAGTTCCCGCAATTGGGTTTCCCTTTGTTTTATGGCTTTTTCTAAGGACAAAACTCAACCGCAAAGAAAGAAAACTTCGCGAAGAGGAGGAATTCCTTAAGGATCAAAGGATTAGGAATGATGAGAGGCTAAAGAACTTTCAAAAGGAGATCGAGGCTTTAAAGGAGGAGATTTGTGAACTTAAAAAGGAGGTTTTGGAAAAGGAGTCCTTTTTGAAGGACCTTGAAAAAAGCCAGAGGGAAAAGGAGGAGGAGTTAAGGAATAAGTTAGCGGTATTTGGTGTTTCTTCCCTTTTCGAGTTTGAAGAAAAGGTAAAAATGAGGGAAAGATTGGAATTGGAGATAAGCCTTTTGAGAAAAGAGGGTCTTAGGTCGCAAGAGGAGATCGATCAGGAAGAGAGAGGACTTGTTTTGAGGTTAAAGGAATTGGAGGATGTGCCCCTTGAAATAGAGGAGGAAAGGGAAATAGAAACTCAGAAGAAACGTTTAAAAGATGAGCTTGAGAAGTGCCTCCGGGAGATAAGCGAGATAAAGGGGCGAATCTCGGAAAGGGAAAAGATAATGGGGATAAGGGAAGAGGATTTGTATATGAGGATTGAAGAGTTAAAAGAAGAGCTTGAGGAGTTAAAAAGGAAGATAGAAGATTATTTTGAGGTTTATAAGCTTTTTGAAGAGCTTGAAAGAAGGCTTGACAAAGAACTTATAGAACTCTTACAGGGTAGAGTCAAGGAATGGTTTTCTCAGGTGGTGGGAAATAGAGTCAAAGGGTTGAGGTTTAAAGAAGGGGATTTGGAGGTGATACTTGATGGGATGCTTTTGAAAGAAAAACAGTTAAGCGCAAGCACGAGGGATTCCCTTTATCTTTCGGCCCGTTTGGCTTTAATAGAAAAGTCTCCTTATCCTTTAAGGGCCATCCTGCTTGACGATCCTTTTATGACGTGTGATTTGGAAAGGACCACCAGGCTTTTTTGCGTAATAGAGAAAGTTGCGGAAAACTTTCAGGTCATTATTGCCACAAAAGATCCCTTTTTGAAAGAAGAAGCTTTAAAGAGAGGCGCAAACGTAATAGAATTAGAGAAATGCAAGCTGTAATTTTAGCTGCTGGCAGAGGAAGGAGGTTAAGTTCTTTAACCTTTTCCATCCCCAAACCTCTCATTGAGGTTGTAGGAAAGCCCATACTTGGTTATGCTATTGAAGTTTTGGAAAGCACAGGGGTAAATGAGATTCTAATTGTTACAGGTTATAAGGCTCAATGCATAAAAAATTACGTACTGCAAGAGGTTTCTTATAAAGGCAAAATAGTTTGTCTTTACAATCCGAACTATAAGAAAGAAAATGCTCATTCTTTATTGGTTAGTTATCCTTACATTTCCAAGTACCCTTTTCTTCTGCTT
>CAYZRR010000106.1:0-11512 GCA_964480925.1 uncultured Thermodesulfobacteriota bacterium | reverse complement strand
AAAGGCAAAATTACAGCAAAATGGGAAAAACTAACCCCATAAAGGCACAGCAAAATCACAATCCCTAAAACTGCTTTTAAAATGCCATTCTTCATTCTTCACCTTCTTAAAATGAGATGTTAAACCTCAAGCCTAAAATATGGGCTTCCTTTTTATCGTTTCGTAATTTATCAGCCATATACTGGTAATCAAAAGTAAGATGAGAAGTTATACTTTTGAATTCAAAAAGGTGAAATTTTAAATAGGTTTCGAAAAGATGAGTGTGGGATATTTCTCCTTGTTTAGGTCCTTTGAGATAAGCATATCCGATTCCCATTTCGTCCTTTTCCCTTTTCCAGGCTGATCCGTTCACATTAAGTCCAAAAGAAAACATGCTTTTATAATCCACTTGAGCTTTATCATCTTGCCATCCAAATCGTAAAAATCCGCCAAGCTTTCCCTTTATAAGCTCCTGATCTACTGATAAGCCGAATCCCTTGAGGGTCTTATAACTTCCGGTCCAACTTTCAAACTTCTTATTGGTCTTGAAAGCGCATACTCGGTAGTTTCCTTTTCCAAGCGCGTTTTCCCATTTATAACCCACTTGAGCTCCAATCCAGGTGTAGTATTTGTCAAGCTCGTTTTTCGATCTTATTCCGACAAGCCTTAAATGGAGATTTCCCCTTTCAAACTCCAAAGCAACTCCTGCATCATAACTGGGAAGGTTTAAGAGAGGGTTATGGACGAGGCCTTCGTTTAAAAATTGCTCAATTTCATCCCCAGCATACTCGTTATCGTCAATGAAGGAAGTGGAATCGATGATTCCCACGGTGATCCTCAGGTTTGTCTCCTTTTCCAAAGGGAAAGTATGGGAGTACCAAAGTTCTTGCAAATGGTCCCTTGGGTGTCCGTTTACGTTGTGAAGGTCGTCAAAGAGATCATCCGCATTCGGGGAAAGGGCAAATGGGTTCACTTTTTTAAGCCGTTTCCCTTGGCAAAACTTGCCCTTATGAAGACCTCATCGCTTTCGGTCGGTTTAAAGGAAAGGTTCACATCCAAAACGCCTGAACCTTTATTTTCATCTTTAAAATCTCCCTTTTCCTTTGCCATATACTGATGGACAAAAGTGCCCGTTCCAGAAAGGGAAAGGCCTTTGGTTAAGTCAAGACAGAAGCCACTTAAGGGGAAAAGAAGCGCTGAAAGGACGAAGAAAGCCTTCTTCATCTTCCTTCTCCTTACCCAAAATAAAAAACCACGAAGACCTTTCCCTTCAGGGAACTTAAGGCCTTCGTGGCCTTTTTATTTAGTTACCCCTTTTGAATTTTTATGTCAATATATTTTGGTTAAGGATGATTTATCTTAAATCACCACAAGAGATAGAGAAGATCAGAAAGAGCAGTCGACTTGTGGCGCGGGCCTTAAAGTACCTTAAGGCTTTTATAAGGGAGGGTATTACCACTGAGGAGCTTGATCGTTTGGCTGAGGAATACATCAAGCGTCATGGGGGGATTCCGGCCTTTAAGGGCTATCGGGGTTATCCTCGGAGTTTATGCGTTTCCGTAAACGAAGAGGTGGTTCATGGGATTCCGGGGAAAAGGAGGCTCAAAGAGGGAGATATCGTGAGCCTTGATTTGGGGGTTTTGATGGATGGGTATTATGGGGATGCGGCCATCACGGTTCCTGTAGGAAAAGTTTCGGAGCTTGCCAGGAAATTAATCAAAGTGACTGAAGAAGCCCTTTATCGGGGCATAGAGATGGCAAGGCCGGGAAATCGGTTAAGCGACATATCTCATGCAATTCAAACTCATGTGGAAAAAGCGGGCTTTTCGGTAGTGAGGGAATTTGTGGGCCATGGGATTGGGAAACAACTCCACGAAGAGCCTCAAGTCCCCAACTTTGGTCCTCCTAATCGAGGGCCTAGGCTTGAGCCAGGGATGGTTTTGGCGATTGAGCCCATGGTAAATACGGGTACATGGGAGGTGAGGATCCTTCCAAATGGTTGGACGGTTGTTACTGCCGATGGAGGGCTTTCCGCCCATTTTGAACATACGGTAGCCATAACCGATAACGGCCCTGAGATTCTGTCATTGCCTTAAAGTTTACTCTCTTTCCTTTATAACTAGTTTTATAGGCGAACCCACAAAGCCAAACTCTTCCCTGAGCTTTCTTATCAAAAAGCGTTGAAAATTTTCCTTTACCCCTTCAGGATAATTCACAAAAAGAACAAAAGTAGGAGGAGAGACTTGGGTTTGGGTAAGGTAATAAATCTTTACCACCTTGTTGCGCCAAAGGGGGAGTTGGTGAGGGAGAATAGTCTTCCGGAACCAGCGATTTAGTTGCCCGGTGGGAATCCTTTTTTTCCATTCCGAGTGAACTTCCTCGGCCGTTTTTAATATCTTCTCCATTCCGTATCCCGTTTTGGCTGAGACAAAAAGAATGGGCGCAAAGTCCAGGAAATGAAACCTCTTCCTTAAGGCCTCTTCGTAATCCTTGATCTTTACCTTTCCTTCGGCAAGATCCCATTTATTGACCACAATTATAAGGCCCTTTCCTCTGTTTTGAATAAGATTGGCGATCCTTGAGTCCTGATCGGTTGGGCCTTCAACGGCGTCAAGGACAAGCAAATTCACGTCGGCTCGTTCGATGCTCTTTATAGCTTGCCACACGCAGTACCACTCCAATTTCTCCTTGATACGGCTTTTCCGCCTAACGCCAGCGGTGTCTATAAGTAGAAATTCCTTCCCATCAAAGGTAAAAGGAATATCTATGGCATCCCGGGTTGTTCCTGGGTTTTCGTCGACAATAACCCTTTCAAACCCGAGGATACGATTAAGTAAGCTTGATTTCCCCACATTGGGACGTCCCACAATGGCCACCTTGATGGCCTCTTCTGCGGTTTTCTCAACCTCATCCTCTCTCTGAGGAAGATTTTTAAGGATTTCATCGAGCAATTCGTCAAGCCCTATTCGGTGAACAGCTGAAACAAGGAAAGGCTTTTCTAGGCCAAGTTCAAAAAATTCTGTCACGTTTCTTCGATCCTTGGGGCCATCTACCTTGTTTATGACAAAAAGGACTTTTTTCTGGGTTTTTCTCAAGTAATTGGCGATCTCCTTATCCAAGGGGTTTAAGCCCTCTTTGGCGTCAAGTACAAAAAGAATTAAATCGGCCTCTTTTACCGCCAATTCACATTGTTTACGGACAAGCATCGATATACCTTCCTTGGCGTCAGGTTCAAAGCCTCCGGTGTCAATTAAGAAAAAGGACCTTTCGTTATGTTGAACCATTCCGAAGTTCATATCCCTGGTTACTCCCGGGATATCTTCAACTATGGCCTTTTTTTGACGCAGAAGGGCGTTAAAAAGCGTAGATTTTCCCACGTTAGGCCTTCCTACTATGGCGACGATTCCCTTCATTTCTAAGACAATTTAATAATCCCTTTCTTTCTTGCCCAGATTCGATAAGTATGGTATTAAAGGCCTCGATGAAGGTCAAAAATTGGATGACAAAAAAGGTCATCACTATCGATCCCGAGGCGAAGCTTCAGGAGGCCATAGCCCTAATGCGCCGACACTCCATAAGGCATCTTCCGGTGGTAAAGGATGAGGAACTTGTTGGGTGGGTGTCTGAGGCTGATATAAGAAGCGCCTATTTGGCTTCCCTTATCGAGGATATCCGGATAAAGGACGTGATGATAAAGGACCCTATAACCGTTGATCCCGAAACGCCTTTGGAAGAGGCTGCTAAGATCCTTTACCGTCATGCGATAGGTGGGGTGCCTGTTGTGGAAGGTAAAAAGGTCGTAGGGGTTCTCACGGTCAGGGATATTATGGGGGCTTTTATTGAACTTATGGGGTTTTTAAGGGAAAGCTCAAGGATCGATGTTATCCTCGGTGGAAAGCCTCATGCCTTTCAAGAAGTTTCCGAGATCATCCGTAAGCATGGGGCTGAGATCATCTCGGTGGGGATCTCTGGGCCTGAGGATAAAAAGAAAAGGGTTTATTTCTTAAGGCTCAGTAAATGTGACGTTAAGGCCATAGCGGAAGAGCTCGAAAAAGCCGGTTATAAGGTGGTTTCGGTAATAGAATGATGGATCCCTCAAGCCTAAAAGAAAAAATAGGAAATGATCCAAAATCATTAGAAGCCTTTCTTGAAGGAATCTTAAAAGAACCTTCGGAAGAAAACCTTAACCTTTTAAAGGAATTGAGGGACGTCTATAAGGATCATAAAGGATGTTTGAAGGTAATAAAAAGAGCGATTTTTAAACTCCGCCAAAAAGGAATCGCTTTTGAGGAAGAAGAGGAAAAAAGCGTGTCCATCTTGAGACCCGTCAAGCTTCCCGAACCGAAGGGTTATCTTGGACTTTGGGACCTTTCGGGAAGGCTCTTTCTGGCTTTGGAAAAGGAAACCCCAAGGGGACTCGTGGGATTTTCGGGATATGGATCTTTTGAAGAGGGGTTGTTGGATTTCTTTGGGAGTCCGGTGGCCAAAAAGAATTGGCGTAAGTTTTTGGAGAATCAAATGGTTTCAGGCCTCCGACCGAAAGAGGTACCTGCTTCTTATGCGAAAAAGCTCTTTGAGGAGTTGAATGGGATAAAATCGCATGAGGAGTTCAAAAAACAGGCTTCTCAATTCGAAAGTATCCCCTCTTATGAAGGAAAACCTTTGATTTTTCAATACCTTTCTTCCGAAGCTCTTACCAATCCGAAGGAGGAAAAGCTTTTTGAGATTTTGCCCCATTTTGGACTTTGGGTGTTTGAGGAGGAAGAGTTAAAGCCTTACCTGGAAGAATTAAAGAGCGCCCAAGAGAGCCCGCTTGTGCTAACCAAAGTCCAAAAGAGTCAAAGGATAGACGGTATAGTGGAAAAGGCCATTCAAACCCTCTTTCCTGAAAGAAAGCGTCATGCTTTAAGGAGAAGTCTTGAAGAAGTGGCTCTGGTTTTATTGCTTAACGATAAAAGGGAAGAAGCCGAAAATGCCTTGCTTTTGGCTGAGCGTTTAAAAGAAGAGCCTTCGCCCTTAAGGCCTGATCCATTCCTTAGGAAGTTATTCCTTCTTGGCCTTCAGGCTTTAAGCTCCGAGAAAGCTCCCACAGAACTTTCATCCTTTTGATGAGCTTAGGAGGTATCTTATCCCATTTAATGCCTTGAGGGCGCCTTAAGGGACCATTAACCCTTAAGATCCGTGTAGGGGTCACGATAATATTAACGCTCACATCTCCTTCTTCCATAGGGACTTCCTCAAAGACCTGAGAATCATCAACGTGAACCACAATGGGAACATCCTCCTCAACTGCGCCTATCTCCCTCAATATCTGGTATTCCAGATCAAAATACCCTTTTCCTTTTCCGAGTCTTCCGCCATTTAGCCCTACGGCTACTGCTCCAGTTATCAAAAGCTCAATTTTACCTATATCCTTAAGGGAGAGGGGTTTCCCGTAAAAGGCGATGTTCGATCCCCTTAAGGCCTTAGGCCAAAGGTGGACTTTTATCATATCCCTTCTCAGGAGGAAAAAACCTTCCTTTAAGCCGGGTGAAGCCATGATGAGTTCTTTTCCGTCCATTAAGGCGTTGATCCTTACTTGGAGTTGAGCCTGATCCGGGGGAACCATCACTCGCTTTGCCGATTTGTACTCGGGAAGTCCTCTTAACCTTTCCGAAGCTTTTCCTGCTCCTTCAAAGGGTGGAATTAGCCCATGGGATCCGAGTTTCTCCCATACCTTCTCCCTTATGGAAGCCTTGACCTCTTTGATATTCACGGGATAGCTCCTTCGTGTTTAAGAAGCCAAATTTTCAGCTCTACTCCTAAGGAGAAACCACCAAGTTCCTTTTTTGAGACCACCCTATGACAGGGTATAAAAATGGGAAGCGGATTTGACCCTAAAGCCCTTCCTATCGCCCTTAAGGCGTTGGGCTTTTCTATGGCTTCGGCTATCTCCTTATAAGTCCGTGTTTCTCCCCAGGGTATTCCTTTCACCTTTTCCCATACCTTTTTTTGAAAGGAAGTACCTTCAAATAACAAGGGGGTTTTAAAACTTTTGGTTTCCTTTTTAAAATAGCCTTCAAGTTCCTCTAAAGCTTCTGGAAGGGGCCATTTCTCAAAACAAAGGGGTCTGAAAAGAGACTTCATTTTTTGAATAAATTCCTCCCCCCTTCCTACTCTTAAAAGCCCCTTTTCGGTTCCTATTAGCCACCAAACACCTATAGGGGACTTATACCTTTTAGCGAAATACAAGGATCACTTTCTGCGTCTGCGACTTCGAGTCTTTCCCTTTGGCTTTTCTTCGACCTGAGAAGTCTCCTCTTCTGAAGTTTTTTCTTGTGAAAGCATCCCATATTTGGCCAAAACCATTCTTTCAGCTTCTAACCAGTTATCCAAATCCCTTCCAGGAATGCAGCCGCTTTTTATGTAAAGCTCATAAGCCACCAGCCTTATCTCTTCTTCTAAAACTTTCCTATCCATGAGGCCTCCTAAAATTAAACGTTTTACACCAATAGTCTAAAGGCCTGATCCAAAAAGATCAACCAAATCGGGCTTTAAGCCGTTGCCTCCTGGTGGCTACTCAATACGAGTTTTATTTCATGTAAAAGTTGAGCCGGGTTTTTCAGCGGATAATGCAATTTTTCAACTATTTCCGTCGCTGGGAGGTTTTTGATCTTAAGGTCCTTAAGTTTCTCCTTAAGGATCGATGGGTCTTGAATGGGGTACTTGGTGCCCTTAATATGTTTCAATACCGTATAAGCCCACGGTATATCCAAGTGTTTCATGAGGTCTTCTATCATTAAACCGCAGTAATGAATGAGGGTTTCGGCTTCATTTCCTTCTTTCACCAATCGATAAGCGAGTTTCGCGATGCCTCCGGCTGTATGAACCTTCATTTCTTTGGCTTCTTCTTTGGCAAGTTCCTCGATCTTTTTAAGTCTCTCCAAGGTAAGAGTAGGGTCGGCTCTTAGGATGTTTCTTACGGTATTTCTGGTCAATCCCACGGTTTTGGCGATTTCGTCTTCGGTTTTTAAATACTCCTCTCTTAATATTATCACATATGCAGCCCTTGCCAGACTTGGAAGCCAGGTTAACGTCCGGTATTCGGCCAATTTATTTAAACCACCAAGCAAATCGATTGCTTTAAAAAATACCCGATTTACATAATATTCGAGATCCTTTTGGGGTATTTCTTGTTGGGGAAGCTCAGTAATTTCTATCACCATATCTTCTCACCTCCTATTGGTTCTTTTATTTTTATCAAACCTGTTTCACTTATTTCCAAAAAATGGGTTTTTGTATCATGCCCACACATTCTGCATCCGTCGATTCTAAAAAGTCGAACGATTTCTCCTATAGGCTTTTTGTAAATTTTCGCCTTTAGTGTTGAATCTATAAGCTCTTTAGCCAAAATCATCGTTCCATCCACAATATGCCCAACTGCATAACCTCCAGCCGCTTCAGCGGTGAACTCTTCGTGTCCGCTTCTTTTTTGGGAGACGAAAAGGGCAGTTTGATACCATTTCTTCATAAAGTTATAAAGTCTTCTCACAATAGCCCTTGCGAGCATTTCTCTGTTTTCAAAAAGCCCTGTAATGGAATCTATTACTGTATATTTCACCTTGTAGGTTTTGATCACATAAGCCAAGGTGCTAAGCAAATCAGGGAGGTTTTCTCTTATCCTTGAAGAAGAGGCAGCATCGATGAGGATTATATTGTCCTGAAATTCATCAAAATCCAAGCCCATCGCTTGAGCCCTAAACTTTAAGGCATTGACCGTAAAAGGTGCAGGAGACTCAACCGTAATAAAGGCTACTTTTTCTCCTTTACTTGCTCGATGAACCGTAAATTGCTCCACCATAAGGGATTTCCCTGTATCGGAAACACCGGTTATGTTAAATACCGAATAGGAAGGGATTCCATTTAAGGATTTTTTCACTAACTTACCTTGCACATTCTCCACGATGAAGAAAAGATCATCTAACCCTTCAATTCCGGTGGAAATTCCGTGAAGTTCAGGGGCCTTTTCTAAAGCTTTCGAACCCGTAAAAACGGCAGAAAAATCAGGTGTAGCCCGTTCTTTTTCCTCTGAAAAGGCCTTTTCGTCATCTATAAAATGATTTCCCATAGATTACTCCTTTTTAAAATCGTTTATTGACACCCATAAACAATTTAATGATCTTTGGGGAAAAATAAAGAAAAAATGAACGCAATTTATGATTTAATGCGCTTTTTGGGCAAAGGCAGATATTCCACGCTCGGAGTCGACCTGAGAGGTTGTGGAAAGAGTCTCATAAGTTGATAAACCTCTTGAGGCATATCATTACGGACCCGAAGTCCCATCTTTTTGGCTTCTTCATAGGTAATGGGATGATCGTGGGTGAAATACCCTTGCGAAAGTAAATCAGCGATTTCATCGATGGTTTCATCGGGATATTTGCCCTGAAGGATGATCTTTAGGCATTTTTTCATCTGAGTTAAGGCCATTTCGGCCATATCGGCCAAAATGAGCGTTTGATCATCGATCTTATCCATAGGTTTACGACGTAAAAGCCTTAATATAGAAGCCGCAGGGAGACCCTGTATCTGAGGATCAACAGGTCCCAAAACCGCGTGTTCCCCCATTACGATCTCGTCGCAGGCAAGGGCAATTAAGGTCCCTCCGCTCATAGCATAATAAGGCACGAAGGCCGTTGTTTTGGCAGGATGTTTCTTTAGAGCTAAGGCGATCTGTAAAGAGGCCAAAACCAGACCACCTGGGGTGTGAAGGATAATGTCAATTGGAACATCCTTATCGGTCATATTAATAGCCCTTATAACCTCCTCGGAATCGTTGATGTCTATGTAACGCATAATGGGAAAGCCCCAAAAACTCATGGTCTCCTGACGATGGACAAGCAAAATAACCCTGGACCCTCGGGAAGCTTCAAGCTTTGCGATCATCTTCTGTCTTGACATTTCCAAAAACTTCTTACGCATAAATGGCTGAAGGGCAAAAAGAAAAAGGAGTAACCAAAGGAATTCATATCCCATAAGGTTTTCCTCCTTTTTTAAAGTTCCACAATATCACTTGAGTTTCTAACTAATGGTTAACTTTAATTACTGGTTATTTTTTTTGTCAAGTATTTTTCGAGCTCCTTCAAATAGGAAAGATAAATTTCCCCTTCATTATGTGACAGACCTTTTTGAATTCGATACACCAGATGACTCTATTGTTTTTCTGGGGCTACAACTCTTTGCAAAACTTTGATTCATGTTCCTTCTCTGGCAAGATTGGTTGCAAGGATTCCTCATGCAGAGCGCCTTTTAGAATATATTATTAATTCTCACACTACACATATCGATGTAGGGAAAGTGGCAAAAGAGGCAGGGGTGAAAACTTTAATATTGAGTTTCACTTTGTTCCTGTATATAATCCGAGTTTGACGGATGAAATGTGGATGGAAGGAACAAGGGCTCATTTTGATGGAAAGATCATCGTTGGAAAGGACTCGATGGAGATTAACTTAATTAAACACGAAGTGTCCTTTGTTCTCCCTCCTTCAGAGAAAAACGGAAAAGCTTTTCTACAGAATAGCTACAGGTTTTTAAGCTTTCAATAAAACTTCGTCTCGTGGTTCGTGGATTCTGGTGGAGAGATTTTCAAACAGTGATTGTCAAAAAATAAAAGTTTTGGAAATTCTTGTTGAGATTATGTGTAATTTTCTTGATTTTCAATTTGAGAAAACCTTTTTATAATAAATAGAAGGGGAAATATGGCGGGGTACTTGAAAAGAAAACTTGACATTTTTCCAATGCACAAAATTAGGAGAGTTGAAAAACCAACCATCAGAATAGAATTTGATAAGGTTCAAAGGGTAAGCGAAAGAGAGAGTGGATTTGCTAAGGCGGCAGCAGGTGATTATGGAGAAAGGGCAAAAAGGGAAGTACAGAGGTTTGTTGAAAAGTATCCTTTATCCGGTGCTGCGTCATGGGTAAGAGCAGCTCTAAAGCCGTTAGCTTCTGGTATAGAAGCTCCGCATAAGGCACCGATTCCTCAAGATCCGGAAGTTCTCTCTCGACATATAAAAGAGGTAGCGTATTTTTTAAGGGCTGACGCTGTTGGGATATGTGAGCTTCCAAGATTTGCGGTTTACAGTTACAAGTTCGACTTTAAAAACCCACACTTACCTCCTTATCCAATCGAGTTGAACCACAAATATGCTATAGCGATTCTTGTGGATCAAGATTGGAAAACCGCTAGGGCCTCTACAGGAAACGACTGGATAAGTAATGCGATGAGCATGATGGCTTATGCCTCATCTGGTTTCATAGCTGTTATTCTCGCCGAATACATTCGAAGACTTGGTTATCCCGCAAAAGCTCATTACGCTCCTTATTATGATGTGGTTGTTCCTCCTATACTACTTATGGCAGGCCTTGGAGAGATGAGCAGACTCGGTGATAGTGTGATTCATCCGTTTTTAGGACCACGTTTTAAGGCCGCCGTAGTGACTACTGATATGCCTTTAAAACCTGATAAGCCTATCGATTTTGGTCTGCAGGACTTTTGTTCCAAATGCAAAAAATGTGCAAAAGCCTGCCCAAGTGGGGCTATAAGTGATGGGGAGAAGGAGATGTATAACGGGTACGAGAAATGGCCATTCGATAAACGAAAATGCACTCTATTTAGGGTAGAAAACCAAAAAGGTGCCGGATGCGGTACCTGTATCAAAGTTTGTCCTTGGAATAAGCCTTATACCCTATTTCATAGGGCAGTTGGTTGGGCGGTGCGTAAATTTCCTTTTGTGAGAAAGCTTGCCATCATAGGTGATGATCTATTGGGGTATGGAAAACCGGACTATTCAAAGAAATGGTGGTTTGACCTGGAGGAGGTTGAGGGAGTTTTAAAATTACCAAGTTAGCTCAATTGGGACTCAGGGGCGCAAAAGAGGTGGATTATACTTTAAAATCCATTTTGCAAACTTAAGGTCTTCGGGAAAAGTTATCTTTATGTTGAATATGTCACCTTCTACAAGCTTTACCCTTCCCCCATATCGAAGGTAAACGGATGAGTCGTCGGATTGATCCATCAAGCCTTCCTTTTGGGCCAATTTGTGAGCTTCAAGAATCCTTCTGTAGGGGAAACCTTGAGGGGTTTGGACGATTTTTGTCTTTTTTCGATCAATGGTCTTTGAAGCCCAATTTTCATCGGTTTCTATAAGGGTTTCTTGGGCAGGAAGAACGGGTATTACGGCCTGTGGGGATTCCAGAAGAAGCCTTTTGATGAGGTCTCTTTTGAGGAATGGCCTTGCCCCATCGTGAATAAGGACATAATCAGGCTTTAAAGCCTCAAGGGCCAAAAGGCCCAAAAAGGAGGATTCCTGTCGGGTGGGGCCTCCTTTAGTGATGAGCCATTCTTTTTGGAGATTTATCAAGTATCTCTTGGCCTCCTCTTCCCAATTCTCCGGAACGACCAATACTCCCCCTTGGATTTCTTCTGTTTGATCAAAGGCCTCAAGGGACCAAAGGAAAAGGGGTTTCTCTTCAAGCTTTATAAAGCCCTTTGGCAATT
>CAYZRR010000105.1:0-9246 GCA_964480925.1 uncultured Thermodesulfobacteriota bacterium | reverse complement strand
TGAATACAAGGGCCCCGGGGTCCTTGAGCTTTCGGGATTTCAGAGGGCTACCATTTGCAACATGGGAACCGAGCTTGGAGCAACAACAAGTCTTTTCCCCAGCGACTCAAGAACAAGGGCCTTTTTGTGGGCTCAGGGAAGGCCCAAGGACTTCATACCCCTTGCTCCAGATGAGGATGCTTCCTATGAGGGGAGCATCACCATAAATCTGAGTGAACTCGAACCCCTTGTGGCCCTTCCCTCAAACCCTGATAACGTAAGACCAGTGAAAGAAGTCGAGGGAATTAGGGTAGATCAAGTAATTGTCGGGTCCTGTACTAACAGCTCCTTTTATGACCTTGCCATTTTGGCCGAACTTATAGATCGAGAAGGGAAGCATTCTGACGTTGAAGTTGTGGTCGTTCCTGGTTCAAGGCAAGTATTAGAACTTTTGAGGGAAGCAGGGTATTTGGAGAAGTTGATCCGAAATGGGGTAAGAATCCTTGAACCTGCCTGTGGTCCCTGTATAGGGATGGGGCTTGCACCCCCTTCAGGTGGGGTGAGTTTGAGGACCTTTAACCGTAATTTTGAGGGGCGAAGTGGGACAAAGGACGCTCAGGTTTACTTATCGGGACCTGAGGTAGCTACAGCTTCAGCTATAACAGGAAGGATTACCGATCCGAGAAAGCTCGGACCTAAGCCCGAATTGAAAATGCCACCTCCCAAGTTCAAATGTTCAAGTCTCATAGTCCCTCCTCCCAAAGAGCGAGAGGGAATTATCATAAGGAGAGGACCTAACATAAAGCCCCTTAAGAGGCTTGAACCCTTAAGCCCGGTTCTTGAAGTTGAAGTTTTGATAGTTCTTGGCGATAACATCTCAACAGATCACATCCTTCCAGCAGGGCCCCATATTCTTCCCTTAAGATCCAATATCCCCGCCTTAAGCGAGTACGTCTTTTATCACATAGATCCCCAATTCCCCGAAAGGGCAAAAAGAATCGAGAATGGCCTAATTGTTGGAGGCGAGAACTACGGGCAAGGCTCATCTCGCGAACACGCGGCCTTGTGTCCCAGGTGGTTGGGAGTGAGGGCTGTTTTGGCGAAAAGCTTTGCCCGAATCCATAGGTCAAATCTCATAAACTTCGGGATCGTCCCCCTCACTTTCGCTGATCCAAGGGACTATGGAAAGCTCCGAGTGGGACAAAGGGGAAAGCTCTTTTTAGGAGACCTTGAAGACGAGGTTTACTTCGAGATCCCCGAAGAGGGCCTTAAGATAAGGCTTTTGGCTCAATTGAGTTCTCGGGAAAGAGAGATCCTTAAGGCCGGAGGGATTTTGAATTTCCTTAAAAGAAGATGAGAGAACCAGAAAGGCTTTTACAGGACTATCTTAGGATAAACACTTCCAATCCTCCGGGAGAAGAGGAGAGGGCGGCAAACTTTTTGAAGGATCTTTTTTCCCAAGAGGGGATCCCTGCAAAGGTTTATAAGGTAGCTCCGGGAAGGGCAAACCTTCTGGCGAAGCTCGGCGATGGAAATGGGGCTTTTTTGATGATGCATCATATGGATGTGGTTCCAGCCGAAGGGGATAAATGGGAATTGGATCCTTTTTCAGGAGAAATTATCGGCAATTACATCTACGGCCGAGGAGCCCTTGATACGAAGGGATTCGGGATAGCGCAAGTATGTGCCCTTTTAAGGATTAAAAAGGAGGGAAAAACATTAAAAAGGCCCGTTTGGCTTCTTGCTACTTGTGACGAAGAGACAGGTGGAAAATTTGGGGCAAGGTGGTGTCTTGAGAACCTGGAGGACTTAAAAAGGGTGGCCTTTGTCTTAAATGAGGGAGGAGGCATCATCCTCAATGAAAGAGGAAACGTCCATCATTGCGAGATATCGGTGGCCCAAAAGGTGGTAGCTCAATTTGGCTTAAAGGCCCGAGGAGAAGGCGGACATGGCTCAATGCCCCATAGGGATAATGCGTGTGAGAAGCTGGTGAGGGCCATAGGGAAGATACTGAGTTATAAGGAACCTCCTCGGTTGATAGAGCTTGTGGAGAATTACTTTAAAAGCCTTGCCCCTTTAAGCGAAGGGGAAGAGAAACGGATTTTCAGTGATCCCCAAAAGGCCGTAAGGGAACAAGAGGAATTTTTCCTCTCAAGGCCCCATTTTAACGCCTTAATCCGCAACACCTATACGCTTACAGTTTTAAAAGCAGGACAAAAGGTGAACGTAATACCTTCGGAGGCTCTGGCTTATTTTGACGCAAGGCTTTTGCCCGATGAAGATCCAAAAGCCTTTTTAGAGAGGATAAAGGCCTTGGTAGAGGATCCGGAGGTGGAATTATTCCCCTATGGGGAAGGGGAAGTTTCGCCTCCATCACCCCTTGAAACCCCATTGTATGAAGCCCTTTGTGAAGTCATAAGGAAAAAGGAAGGGGACGTTTTAATAGTTCCATCCCTTATTCCCGGAGCCACTGACAGCCGGTTTTTCCGTTCAAAAGGGATCCCCTGTTACGACTTTTCGCCTTTTAAGCTCACTCAAGAGGAGATGAGGCTCATACACAATCAAAACGAAAGAATCTCTTTGGAAAACCTTCATTTTGCTATTGATTTTCTGTACGAACTTATCCTTGAGGTTGCTACTTGAGAAGTTCTATCATCTCTCGAACTGCCCTTTCAAAGCCCACAAGAACTGCCCTTGCCACAATGGCATGACCTATGCTCAATTCTTCGATTTCCTTTATCTGGGCTATCGGGCGAACGTTCCAGTAATTCAGCCCATGGCCAGCTCTCACGCTTAAATCGAGTATTTTCCCTATCTTTGCTGCTTCTATGACCTTTTCAAGCTCCCTTTTCTGATCCTCCCAGGTCTTTGCCTCACAGTAAAGCCCCGTGTGGATCTCTATGGCATCGGCTCCGAGTTCCTTGGACTTTTCCACCATTTTGGGATCGGGATCGATAAAAAGGCTTACCTTTATTCCGGCTTCCTTTAAACGGCTTATCACCTCCTTTAAATGCTCCGGGTTTTGCATAAGGTTAAGCCCTCCTTCGGTGGTTAACTCCTCCCTTCTTTCTGGTACCAGGGTCGCCATGTCGGGCTTAATGGTCCTCGCTATTTCGACCATCTCCTCGGTCGCGGCCATCTCAAGGTTTAGACAGGTCTTGACCACCTTTCTTAAAATCTCCAGGTCCCTTTCTTTTATATGCCTTCGATCTTCCCGCAGGTGAACCACAATGCCTTCGGCTCCCGCAAGTTCAGCCAAAATGGCAGCCTCAACCGGATCGGGGTAAAAGGTCCTTCGAGCCTCCCTCAAAGTGGCAACATGATCTACGTTAACAGCCAATTTTTTCATGCCTCACCTCCCCCAAGTAGTCTTTGAGCGCACTCTTTAAGCCTTCGCGCAATCTCCTGGATTGTTTCCTCCTCTTCTCCCTCGACCATTATCCTCAAAACCGGCTCGGTCCCAGAATAACGTATGAGGATCCTTCCTCGAGAAGAAAGAAAGTTCTCACTTTCCCTTATGAGCTCCTGAAGCTCTTCAAGCTCATTTAGTGGGACCTTTTCTTTTACCTTTACATCATACTTCACCTGAGGAAGGGGTTTAATAAGGTCACTATACTCTGAAAGATCCTTCCCGGTTTCCCTAAGGATCGAAAGGACCTTAAGTGCGGTAAGAAGCCCGTCTCCTGTTGTGGTATGGTCCAGAAAGACGATATGACCCGCCTGTTCACCCCCGAGGTTATATCCTCCTTGAAGCATTTCCTCAACTACGTACCTGTCACCCACCTTAGTCCTTATCACCTTAATGCCGTGTTGTTTGAGGCAAAAATCAAGTCCCAAATTGCTCATTACCGTGGCCACAACCGTATTCCCCTTAAGGACCCCTCTTTTTGCCATTTCAAGCCCACACAAGGCCATTATACAATCGCCATCATAGATCCTTCCCTTTCTGTCCGAGAAAATGACCCTGTCACCATCCCCATCAAAGGCAAGCCCTACATCTGCTCTAAGTTCCACCACCTTTTGGGCCATTTTTTCGGGATAAAGGGCTCCACACTGGTGATTGATATTAAGCCCATCGGGCTCAACCTCCATGGGAAGCACTTGAGCCCCAAGCTCCCAGAAAAGGGTAGGTCCAACCTTATAGGTGGCACCATTTGCACAGTCGACTACAATTTTCATCCCCTTCAGATCAAGCTCCTGGGGGAAGGTCCTTTTCAAAAAGACCAAATACCTTCCGAGCCCATCCACCATCCTTCGGGCCCTTCCTATATGTTGACCGCTTGGAGCTTCCTTATCAAAGTCTTTGTCAAGAACGAGCTCCTCTATCTCCTCTTCTAAGCGGTCAGGGAGTTTAAAGCCATCGGGGCCAAAGATCTTTATGCCGTTGTCATAAAAGGGGTTATGGGAAGCCGAGATCACGATCCCCGCCTGAGCCCTCATGTCCCTCACTAAAAAGGCTATCCCAGGAGTAGGGATGGGGCCCAGAAGGATCGCCTCACCCCCCATGGAACAAATCCCTGCCACAAGGGCGTTCTCAAACATGTAACCGGAAAGCCTTGTGTCCTTTCCTATCAGAATTCGGGGGCGTTTTTCCTGTTTGGAGAGAAGGTAGGTTAAGGCCTTCCCCACCTTCAAAGCCACTTCCACTGACATGGGGAATCGATTGGCAACTCCCCTTATCCCATCAGTCCCAAAGAGCCTCATTTATCTCCTCCTTAACTCAACTTGAACCGTAACTCGAGAAGGTTCGGCTTCCAAACCTCTAACTGTCAGAGGCACCTCCAAGCTGAAACTTTCCTTGAGGCCCTCAAGGTCAATGGGTTCGGTAGTAACGTGGTCAATCCTCTCCAAAACTTCCTTGGGTCCCGAAAGGTGAACATTCGGAGGATTAACCCTAACTGAGACTACCTCATAAGAAGGGGGAGGGAGCCCCTTAAATTGCACCTTAACCGAAACGGCTTTTTTCACAAGCTCCGATAGCCTCACCCTTAACTCCGAGGGGCTTAAGCCCACCACCTCAATGCCCGGAGGAACCCTCACCTCTTCAGGTCGAAGAAGGAAGGTGTTAATACCCGGGTGGGCTCCCTTAAGATCGAGGAAAATCCCTATATCCTCCGCCTTTAAACGGTCAACCTTATGAACAGGTCCCTTAACTTTAACTATAAGTCTTTGAGGCTCAACATCCATAAGCACGAGATTCAAAGGAAGGGCGGTTATTTTGACGGGCACAAAGAAGGTGAGCTCCGTATAGCTTGTGCCCTTCACAAAGGCCCAAAGGAAAACGGCCACAATTAAGCTTAAAAGCTTAAGAGGTATGTTCTCCGTTAGAAGACTTTTCAGGAAGTTTTTTAACCTTTCTCTCAACTCGCTTTCTCCTCTTCTGAATGATCAGTAAATTGGTCAAAACAGTCCTCAACCGTCCCATCTCCAAGTTCCGGGTGAGCCTCCCTCCCAAAGCCAAGGAAATACTACCCCGCTCCTCCGAGATCACTATAACCACCGCATCGGTCTTCTCCGAAAGGCCAAGAGCTGCCCTATGCCTCGCCCCAAGGAGCTTGCTCACCCTCGGGTTATCACTTAAGGGAAGGAAACACCTGGCGGCAAAGATCCTCCCCCTTTTCACGATCACTGCCCCATCGTGAAGGATCGAATCCCGGGAAAAGATGGAGAGGATCAATTCTCTGGTTAACTTGGCGTCAAGCTCAACCCCAAGCTCAACCTGAGAAATAACATCGGCCTCCCTCTCCAGAACTATTATGGCCCCCCGTCTTTGCCTCGCTAAGCTCGATGAGGCCTCGACTAACTCCTCGATCAATGAGGCTTGATAAGGAGGAAACCTTTTGCCCCCAAGAAAAGGCGTCCTTCCCATGGTAGAAAGGGCCCTTCTTATATCCTCTTGAAAGATGACGATGATAAAAACGATTATGGAATCAATAAAATTACTAAGGATCCAATGGATGGTAAAAAGCCCCCACTTACGAGCGGCAAGGAAGGCCAAGATTAAAAAGGAAAGACCCAAAAGGATCTCAAGTGACCTTGTCCCCCTTAAAAGAAGCAGGATCCAATACACCACAACAGAAACGATCGATATATCTATCAGATCCCTTAACCCTATATTTCGGATCACTTCCCATAGTGGCATCTAAAACCCGCTCTCAATGGCATCGATTATATCAACCACCTGCCTTGCAGCCTTAACATCGTGAACTCTCACTATATGAACCCCCTTTAAGGCACAATAAGCAACCGCCCCCAAGGTCCCGTAAAGCCTTTCCGAAACAGGAAGGCCTAAGATCTCACCTATAAAACTCTTACGAGAAGGCCCTACCAGGATGGGTTTTCCGAGTTCCTCCAACTCGTTTAAGCGCCTAAAAATCTCCAAGTTGTGATGTAACTTCTTCCCAAAACCTATCCCTGGATCCACAACGATAGATTCGGGATGAACCCCTTCTGACTCGGCTTTTTCTATGCTTTCTTTCAAATAGGACTTTATCTCGTCCATCACGTCATCATAATGGGGATCAAGTTGCATCGTCTTAGGGGTCCCCTTTATGTGCATGACAATTAAGCCCGCTCCGCTTTCTGCCACAATTTTTACCATTTCCGGATCAAACCTAAAACCGCTTATGTCGTTTACAATGCTTGCCCCCGCTTGAAGGGCTTCAAAGGCCACCTTGGCCTTATAGGTGTCAATGGATATGGGAATGGAAATTTTCGGAGCAACAGCCTCAATAACCGGAATAACCCTTCTTAGCTCTTCTTCAAGGGGTGTAGGCTCAGAGAAAGGCCTTGTGGATTCGCCTCCTATATCAATTATGTCAGCCCCTTCCTCAACCATCTGTAAGGCCCTTTCTATGGCCAATTGCCTATCAAAATAGAGACCCCCATCCGAAAAGGAATCGGGAGTGACATTTAAAACCCCCATCAGGAGGGTTCTCTGTCCCAATTCGAGTTCCCCTCCTTTTATGCGAAACCTAAAACGCTTTCTCATCCTTCGAGTATCTGATTTAGTTCTTCTCCGCTTAGGGATTCCCTCTCCAAAAGCACCTCTACGAGCTTTTGAACCTTTGAGGCGTTTTCTTTAAGAATTGACTTCGCCCTTTCGTAACATTCTTCTACAATTCTTCTTACCTCAAGGTCTATCTCTTCCGCCGTTTTCTCGCTGTAATCCTTATGCATGACAAGTTCTTTCCCCAAAAATACCTGCTCTTCTCTACGCCCAAAGGACAAGGGACCAAGCCTTTCTGACATCCCCCATTGCGAGACCATCTTTCGGGCGATCTCGGTGGCCCTTTCAATATCGTTGCCCGAACCCGTTGTTACATGACCCAGAAATAGCTCCTCGGCTGCCCTTCCTCCTAAAAGGACCGTGATTGCGGCCAGAAGGTATTCTTTGGTGTAAATGTGCCTATCATCCTGGGGTAACTGTTGAGTTAAGCCAAGGGCTTGTCCCCTCGGGATGATGGTGACTTTATGAACTGGATCAGCCCCCGGGGTAAACTTGGCCACAAAGGCATGACCTGCTTCATGATAGGCTATGCTCCTTCTTTCCTCCTCGCTAAGGATCATGCTTTTTCTTTCAGGTCCCATTAATACCTTGTCCTTAGCCTCCTCGAAGTCCTCCATGCTCACTTTATCCTTGCCTTTCCTGGCCGCAATTAAAGCCGCCTCATTAACCAGGTTCTCAAGATCCGCCCCCGTAAACCCCGGGGTCCCCTTGGCTATAAGGGAAAGGTCCACATCGTCCGCCAGAGGGGTCTTCCTGGTATGGACCTTAAGGATCGCCTCCCTCCCCTTGAGATCCGGAATGGGGACCACAATCTGACGGTCAAACCTTCCAGGCCTTAAAAGGGCTGGATCGAGGATATCTGGCCTGTTGGTGGCGGCAATGACGACAATCCCCTCGTTGGCTTCAAAACCGTCCATCTCTACCAGCAGTTGATTCAAGGTCTGCTCCCTCTCATCATGCCCTCCCCCAAGCCCCGCTCCTCGGTAACGACCAACCGCGTCTATCTCATCGATGAAGACTATACAAGGAGCATTCCGCTTTGCCTGAGCAAATAGATCCCTAACCCTGGCTGCTCCCACCCCAACGAACATCTCCACAAAATCAGAACCGCTTATGCTCAGAAACGGAACATCCGCCTCTCCCGCTATGGCCCTGGCCAAAAGCGTCTTACCCGTACCAGGAGGCCCAACCAAAAGGATCCCCTTGGGGATCCTGGCCCCAAGCTTGGTGAAACGGTGGGGGTTTTTCAAAAACTCGACTATCTCCTTAACCTCCTCCTTACACTCGTCAATACCCGCCACATCCTCGAAGGTAACCCTCTTCCCTTCCTCCTTATTGAAAAACCGCGCCCGACTCTTACCAAAGGAAAAAGCCTTGCCACTTCCTGCTTGCATTTGCTTCATGAAATAAAGCCAAATCCCCATGAGCACTAAGAACGGAACCCAACTGGTGAGAAAGGACTGAAGGAAGGAGACCTCATTTGGCTTGGCCGTTATCCTTATGCCCTTAGACTTCATAAGGGGAAGGGCCTCAGGATCAGGCGGTAGGACCGTTTTAAAAGAAGACCCATCCTTCATGACCCCATTCACCCTTTCTCCTTTTATGGTGACTGAACTCACCTTTCCTTCTTCCACCGCCGCAAGGAACTCCGAATAGGAGAGCTCCTTTTGACGCGTAGGAGAAAAGGCATTGAGGGCCAAAAGTATAAGGCCCACTATCAGGAACCAACCTAAAAGCCCTTTGTACATACTACGACCTTCTTTCTCGAGCTAAGAAAATGATAACACTCGAGAAGGGCCCCTTCAATAAAGGATTAAGTCTGATCTTTCCAGTACCTTTCCCTCAGTTTCCGATGTAATATCTTACCGGTGGCGGTTCTTGGCATCTCCTCATCCGGGATGAAGTCAACGGATTTGGGAATTTTGTAACTCGCTATCTTGCCTCGGCAGTGTCCAATGATCTCTTGGGCAAGCTCGGGACTTGGGACATACCCTTCCTTTAATACCACCACCGCTTTGACCGCCTCACCCCACTTCGGATCTGGCACGCCAATTACCGCCACGTCCTTCACCGCGGGGTGACTAGCCACAACCGCCTCCACTTCCGAGGGATAAACATTTTCGCCACCGGTTATGATCATATTGGCCTTTCGATCAACCAGGTAGTAATAGCCGTCCTCGTCCTTTTTGGCCATATCGCCTACTGTAGCCCATTCGCCCCTGAAGGCCGCCTGGGTCTTCTCGGGATCCTTCCAATAA
>CAYZRR010000104.1:0-4024 GCA_964480925.1 uncultured Thermodesulfobacteriota bacterium | reverse complement strand
TTTCTCACTAAACGTTGTGACAAAACACCCAAAAGAGACGCGCTCAACAGAAATCTATCTACTCCTAGGTCCAAAAACCGAGGAATGACCGAAAGGGAATCGTTCGCGTGAAGTGTTGACAAAAGAAGATGCCCCGTTATGGAAGCCCTTATGGCTATTTTCGCGGTTTCTTCATCCCTTATCTCGCCTATTATAATGACATCTGGGTCATGTCTCATAAAGCTTCTTCCAGCAACAGCAAAGTCATAGGCTATTTTCTCGTTAACCTGACTTTGTTTAGCGAAATTAACTCGATATTCCACCGGATCCTCGATAGTTATCACGCTTCTTTCTAAACGATTAACTTCATTTAGAAGAGCATAAAGTGTTGTACTTTTGCCCGAACCAGTAGGCCCAGTGCAAAGTATTATACCATGAGGTTTTCTTATCAAAACCTTAAGTCCCTGGATTAACGTCTCTTCAAACCCCAGATTTTCAAGGCGGTAAAGCTCAGAACTGCCTCCAAAAAGGATCCTGAGGACCACGCTCTCACCTTGAAGGGTCGGTATGGTCGAAACCCTTATCTCGTATCTCCGCCCTAAAAATTCGAACTCAAATGATCCATCTTGAGGGATACGTTGCTCAGCAATGTCCATCTGGGCCAGAATTTTAATGCGAGAAACGATGGGGAAAAGCAAATTCCTAATTAAGCTAAAACCATATTGAAGGACCCCATCAACTCGGTAAAGAACACTCAATATCGGTTCGGTGACCATGATGTGGATATCGGTAGCATGTCGCCTTATTCCCTCACTTATCAAAGCGTCAACGAGCTGTGGTATTAATTCACTTGGAACCTCTAAACGGGCCCTTCTGTTAACCTCTTCGATGAGTTTCTCCGTTGGGTTTTCAAGGAAATAGTAAACTTTTTCAAAGACGTCCCAAAAGCCCTCCTTATCCGTTAAAAAAACCTTTACGGGTTTTTCGCTTATGGCCTGAGCTACGTCGAAAGCCTTCAGATTTGCTGGATCGGTTACCACGATGTGAAGTTCGCGATTTTCCTCCAATGGCAAAAAACCGGCTTCACGAGTTACTTCTTTAGAGAACTTCCGTAAAAGGTCTTCGGATATCCCCTGTATCTCCCTCAAATCTATATAAGGCAAACCGTGCTGCTCCGCTAAACATTGGGCCAAATCCCTACCCGAAAGAAAACCGAGCTTAACCAAGATCTCCCCTAACATTTCTCCTGTGAGGGCTTGCACCCTTAAACCTATCTCTAACTGGTTCTCCTTGATCAGCTTTTTTTCAAGAAGTAGGTCTCCAAGCCTCCTCATGAAATTACCCTCGCTTGAAGCACTATTACCAATTCGGTGTTTGATTCTTCCAAAGCTCTACCCTTAAAAAATTCCCCAACAAGAGGAATGTCTTTAAGCAAAGGAATACCGTAATTTTGTTCTTTCTCTTCCTTCTTCATGAGTCCTCCTATCAATAAAATCTCTCCGTCTTTTAACTTCACACTAGTGCTAAGTTCCCTTAAATCCATCTCCGGAAGCTGAATTGTATATTGCGTGCCAAAACTTACTTCTTTAAGCCGTATAAGATTAGAAACAATGGGAGTAATAGTGAGCGAAATCTCCCCGTCTTCGGATATATGGGGCACGATCCCTAACATAAGACCTGAAAGCAAACTGCTTGTCTCTATGGTGTAGGAGGTTATCCCTGTTTCCGGAGTAGTGGTGGTTTCAACGCGGGAAATAAAGTTAATGCTCCTTCCCACGGTCAAAAGAGCCGTCTGCCCGTTCATTATGCTAACTCGGGGGTTAGAAAGTGTCCTCAAGTCTCCAAATTCTGAAAGTGCTTTAATAATGACGTTTAAATCTCGACCTGTTTTGAGAAAATGAAGTCTTAATTGGGAAAAAGGAGAGGCGGTAGGAAGAGTGCTTATGAAATCGCGTGCTCCTATTTCACCTTGAAGAGTCCAGCTTCCACTTGTCTGTTCTCTTAAATAACCCCAATCTATACCGTATCGAAATGCTTTATTTAAGGTAACCTCTATGACCTTGGCTTCAATTAACACCTGCCTGGATAAAGCGAGGTTCAGTTCTTTTAAAAATCTTTCGACTTTCTCCATATGAGGTTTTGTAGCAGTAACCATTACGGTTCCGCTCAGCCTGTTTATAACAAAGCTCTCACCAGGAGAAGTAAGGATAAGTCCTAAAGCCTTCTGTACGGCGTCCCATAATTTATAAGCTTCATCATCGCTTTTCTCACTTCTGGAAACCACCCCTTTAAGAGCACCACCTGTCTGCGGCATAACCGACCCCAGGATATCTCCTCCTACTTCAACCGAGTAGGTTTGACTCACGGGAATTGCCCTTACTCGAAATGTCTTCGTATCCAATGCTTTCACGATAAGAAGGTTACCTTTTATCTCATAAAAATAAGGCACGGTAGAAAATAAGGCTTCGAGAGCATCCTTCAATTTGACCCTCTCCAATACCAGAGTAACAGACCTTTCGGGATCAACTCCACTCTCGATTATTAGGTTTAACCCTGCATCTCTCGCTATAACAAAAAGTACATCCCTTAAGGGAACCGCCCTCATATGAAGCGAAATGGTATGAGTAAAAAGGGGACTCACCTCCACTTCCTCAAGCCTAAACTCAGGTAATCTCTCCACAGCCGGAGGTCTTTCCCTTATCCCTTCTGCTAACTTAGGTAATTCTATGGCTTTTTCGCCTTCCATGCTTTTACAACTAAGAACGAAAAAACCAATTAAGGCAATAAGGGCAAATTTACCCATCTCTCCTCTCCTTTTAGATTCTTTAAAAGTACTTTATTAGGATAAATCCTCTTAACGATCCAAAACCCTATCCTTTCGCCTTCCTTAACTATTTTTCCTTCAACAATGGCGTACTTTTCCTTTCCACAATAAATAAGTGAAACAGAAGGAAAAATGGAACTCAACACTAATTCTTTTTGTTCTTTTCCGTTTTTTACACCTTTATTCACCAACTCATCCTTCCCTTTAAAGGGAAGGTCCACATAAGTTTTAAGGGGTTCTTTCTTCGGTAAAACTAAATAATTAAGAAAATCCTCAATTTCTTTATATTCCACAATTTTGTATGAAGAACCATTTTGGGGCAAAGGTGCTTTCATGCCAACGATAATGAGTAATAGCGAGAGAACTATTAAAGCCGTGCTTATCTTCATTTACTTACTAAAACGGTTTCCATGAGTAAATTATATGCCACACCTTTTGTACCATTTTTGAGTTCGATTGATTTTATAATATAAGGTGGCCAAACGGAATCTTCTATAAAATCTAGAATATAAAAAAGTTTTCTCGAAGAGCATTCTCCATTTACATTAATTTCAAACCAAATTGCCTCTTTCTGAACCTTGGTGTTCAGTAATATATTATCGACATGAGTTTTTAGAGTATCCATTGCTTTTAGAAAAGTTTCAAATTGATCCTCTTCTTTAAATAAGGGGAATAAACGATAATTTTTAAGTTTTATTACCATGCCGCTCAAACGCCTTTCTTCTTTTGTTAACTTCTCAAGCTCCAGAGAAAGTAGTGTTTCGTACCTTTTAAGGTAAATTAAGGAGGCTAAACTTAACGAAAGAATAAAAAAACAAAATGAAAACCGGAGTAAAGCTACGTTTAATTTTTTCTCACAAACTTCCTTTAAACTCATATCTGGCCCCAATATCAAAAGTGCCCTTTTGGAAATCCCATGCTTCTGAAGATATGAAAAAACCTTGGCTTATCAATCGTTGTTTCAACGATTGATAAGCCTTATATCTTTTCAAAAAAGAATCCCCTTTGATCTCCCCTTTGATTTTCAAAAACCCTTCTTCGGGAGAAACCAATATTTCCGAAATTTCAACGCTTTCTATCTCTCTCAAAGCTCCAATGCGGTTAAGAAGAAGTCGAGTATCTACTGCCTTTGTCTTATCCCTCAATAGATTTAAAAGAGGGGAACCCTCTAATTTTTGAAGTTCTGAAGTTATACCCTGAAAATATCCTGCCATTGCGATT
>CAYZRR010000103.1:0-2758 GCA_964480925.1 uncultured Thermodesulfobacteriota bacterium | reverse complement strand
ATATTTTCCAAAGACCTCAATTGCAGACCCAATTCCAGCAATAAAAAAAATCTGCCCCAGAAACACCCTCAAGCCAAAGCTTATCAAGCTTTTCATTAAGATGTATTCTAATCTCATCTTTTACTTCGCTGAACCAACCTACTTTTCTTTTCATCTTCTTACAAACAATATAAATTGATGAAGCAAGAGCAGCAGAATCTTGAGCCCTAAGTCTGGACTTCATTTTCGTATCAATAGGCCAACTTGCTGTGGGAACTAAGCCAGAATCTAAAAGAGAATTTATAAGGGTTTCCCAGCCAGCAGTAGACTTATGAGTATATACAATAACAGCGATACCATTAGGTTTTAAGACCCTGTAAATTTCTTGAAAAGCCTTCCAAGCATTTCCTCAAAATATCTTTTTCCAGCCTCAAAAACCACCCTCTTTGTGAGAATAAGCAACTATTTCTTTTGACTTAGGAGTTAAAGGTGTAGAAAATAGCTCTGGGTATAAATCTCCAATGCTTCTCTTTAACCAAACATAGAAAAAGTCAGAAAGATAAGAGTAAGGTACATTATCATAGTATGGAGGATCTGTAAAAACCGCATCAAAGTAGTTATCAGGATGAGGAAGTTTAGTAGCAGATGCTTGAAAATCATTGGAATATAAAATTTTTTCATCTTTGTTTTTCTTTTACTTCTTTTACAAATTTTTCAGCAATTTTAAGTAAATCAACCATTTCAACAAGTTCATCCTTAGTGATTTTGTAATATTCATGAGCAATCAAATTTCTTAGAAAGATCAATCTTTTTATACTTTCGAAAATTTCTTTGTTAATTATTTTATTATTATACAATAACTCAAAAATCTCCCTGTATGTTGATGGAAATCCTAATTTTCTTTCTGCAACAATCCATTCACCTATTTCTATCAAAGAATTTACTGCTTGAAAACATTCCATTGCCAGCGTATTGTAAACAAAATAATCAGAAATATCCTTAGTTACTACGAATTTCGCATTGTTTGTATGACTTTCAAATCTTATTATAAGATCAATAATTCTCATTTTAAAACCATTCTTTTAATTCTTTCATATGTATTAGACATTTCAAGATATTCACGAAGAACTTTAAATTTTATCTCAAATAATTTTCTTTCGTCTTTACAAAAAAGCACTTTTCCAGATTTCAAAACTTCAAACTGAACATGTAAAGGTAAGCGATGAAAAAGCACAACATCAATGTAAGGGGAATACATGCTTCCTATGTCAGCCTCTAAATCTTTGCTCTGTGTTTCAAGAATTACGGCAATGTCAATGTCTGAAATCCCTTTCATTTTTCCTGTTGCATATGAGCCAAAAAGAATAACAGCTAAAACATCGGGGGATTGTTTGATAGTCTCTATCAGGAAGTTTAGCATTGTGGCTGCTTTTTCCATACCCTACTCCTGAGCTTCTGCTGGTGGGATTTGGGTGAGATAGGAGAGAACTCGCCATATAGCTTCTAAATCCCAACATCCTCTTATTTCGTTGAAAGGACTTACCCCTCCTACCATCGGCATAGCCTGTCTATCAAATGCCCTTTCAAAAGAGAGAACATCAGGTCTCCATCTTGTTAATACAGATAGGTATGTAGCCAACCTATCCATCCCTAAACCCAAATAACTCACCACCGCCTTCGCATATTCTCCTTCATAACTCTCCTCTATCATCTTTCTATAAGCAAGCCTTACCTTTTCCGTAAAGGTTATAAGGGCAAGCTTTTGCCGAGAATTAAAGAGGTCGCCGTATGTATTTAATCCGTAATTTCTAACCGAAAAAGCTCTTTCCGCGCTCCTGCCTTCCCCTTTAGGCGTTGGCTCATTTGACACAGGGTCAATATCCCATTCTTTAAAGAGTCTCGCTCTCTTTTCTTCAAGGTATCTTTCTTTCTCTTTAAAAACTTCCAAATCTCTTTCAGTTGCCAATCTGTAAATTTTACCTTGTCTACTGAGGTAATGCAAAACCACAGCTCTCATTCTCTGCCCTGCCTTTTCTTCCTTAAAAAAAGCTTTCTTACCTTGTTGTCATCAACTATGCTACCGCAAAACGGACACTTTGCAATTGCTCCGTCAAGCGTTCCTTTCTCCAGCTTAAAATCATGAGGAATGCTTGGCTTAAAATCAGGAGTTGATGATTCAATAACCCGCCAAGTTCTTCCATAATGTTGGATAATAGCAAATTCAACTCCATTATCAAATACTTAAGAAAATAGGAAGATTTTCTTGTTTTCTTTCTTCGCAAGCCGGAACTGGCGCATAAGTAGAATTTCAGCACCACATGATGGATTTTGACAAGGAATTGCGTCTTTATCGGGCGGATAAAATCTTCCTATCTCCCTTTGCTAATTTCAACACCCATTCTCCCCACCTTTTAATATCTGCAACAAGTTGACTCTCCTCTCCTTCAGTCTCAAACCAGCCCTTATTTGCCTCTGCTTTCTGCAGTCTTCCATACTTCTGTGGATACTCAAGCGTGCACTTTAAAATTAAAACTACGACGGGATTGCATTCCACGGGGTTTGTTTCCATTCCAAGCCTTAAGCACCCTAAAGGAATAGAGCCACCAACAGCAAAAGGATCTCAAATTCTCAATACTTTTCCACCATTTGCTTTTGAAATATTTTCTCTTGCTTGTTTGATATTTTTCATTTAAAGAATTTTTTCTTTTAGA
Organism: uncultured Thermodesulfobacteriota bacterium; assembly: GCA_964480925.1. Taxonomy (GTDB): domain Bacteria; phylum Desulfobacterota; class B13-G15; order B13-G15; family B13-G15; genus B73-G16. Next base: position 68 of record CAYZRR010000103.1, on the reverse strand, counting down.
AAGTTGAATTAAAAATCTTTTTTCTTTGAATTTCGGAATAATTTTCAGGAACTGGAATCAGAGCAGAA
>CAYZRR010000102.1:0-30998 GCA_964480925.1 uncultured Thermodesulfobacteriota bacterium | reverse complement strand
TGATGGGGTGGAGATGGTGATGCCGGGTGATAATGTGAATTTGGAGGTTGAGCTTTTGGAGCCTGTGGCTTTGGAGCCTGGTTTGAGGTTTGCTATTCGAGAGGGGGGAAAGACCGTAGGAGCTGGGGTTGTAACAGAAGTGATGGATTGAGGGTGTGAGAGATGAGGGTTATAATTACACTTGCTTGTACCGAGTGTAAGAGGAGGAATTACACGACGACTAAGAACAAGAAGAATACACCGGATAGGCTCGAATTGAGGAAATTTTGCCCAAGTTGTAGGCGCCATACCGTTCATAGGGAAGTAAGGTAGGCCAGTAGCTCTAACGGCAAGAGCGCCGGACTCCAAATCCGGAGGTTGGGGGTTCAAATCCCTCCTGGCCTGCCATTTTTGATATTTGGGGGTATTGGGTGAGGGACAAAATAAGGCAGTTAGTGGAGTTTTTGAAGGAGGTTAGGGCTGAGGCCAAGCGGGTTAGTTGGGCACCGAGGAAACAGGTTTTAGGGGCTACTTTTGTGGTTTTGATTTTGGTTATCATTATGGCCATTTATTTGGGGATAATAGATTTGATCATAGCAGCCTTTATGAAGGCGGTGTTGGGTTAACATGGCACAGAAGTGGTACATAGTACATACGCTTGCGGGTTATGAAGAGAGGGTGAAGGCAGCCTTGGAGGAACGTATTCGTAAGTTCGAAGAGGAGAAGGTTCGCCAAGGTGAAAAGGACGCCCGAGGCAAGTATTTTTCGGAGATCATCGTTCCGACCGAAACGGTCATGGAGGTGGTAAAGGGTAGAAAGCGTACCACCACCAAGAAGATATTTCCGGGTTACATCTTGGTGAAGATGGAACTGAATGATGAGACTTGGCATGTGGTTAGAAGTACCCCGCGGGTTACAGGGTTTGCGGGAAGTAGAACTCGTCCCGTTCCGCTTCCTGACGAGGAGGCTGAAGAGCTCATAGCTCAGCTTAAGGAAGGGGCTTATCAGCCTAAGCCCAGGGTTAGTTTAAAAGAGGGTGATACTGTAAGGGTTATAGAAGGACCTTTCGCTAATTTCGTTGGTACGGTCCAGGAGGTTCATCCGGACAAGAGGAAGGTAAAAGTCCTTATAAGCATATTCGGCAGAGCTACTCCTATTGAATTAGATGTAATGCAGGTAGAACCCGCTTAAGGGGGTTGATGATGGCCAAGAAGAAAGAGGTGAAGGCTACGGTAAAATTAATGCTTCCGGCAGGACAGGCGACTCCGGCTCCACCGGTAGGACCTGCCCTTGGGCAACATGGGGTCAATATTATGGAGTTCTGTAAGGCGTTCAACGAACGCACCAAAGGCATGGAAGGGACCATAGTTCCAGCGGTGGTGACCATTTATAAGGACAGAACCTTTGACTTCGTGTTGAAGACTCCCCCAACTTCGTTTCTTTTGAAACAGGCGGCAAAGATCGCCAAGGGGTCTTCGGAACCTAATAGAGTCAAAGTGGGAAAGGTCACCCGGAAACAGCTCGAAGAGATAGCTCGAATAAAGCTCCCTGATCTTAACACCGATGATCTTCAAAAGGCCATGAGGATTGTGGAAGGTACGGCCAGAAATATGGGTATTGAGATCGTGGATTAGGAGGAGAGGATGGCCAGAAGGGGGAAGAAATATCTGGAGGTTAAGAAGAAGGTGGATCGCACAAGGCGCTATCCCCTGAGGGAGGCTGTTGAACTTTTGAAGGAGCTCTCTTACGCTAAATTCGATGAGACCGTTGAATTGGCGGTAAGGCTTGGAGTGGACCCTAGAAAACCCGAGGAGATGGTCAGGGGTAGCGTGGTACTCCCCCATGGGACGGGTAAAGAGGTGAAGGTTTTGGTCTTTGCCAAGGGTGAGAAGGAAAAAGAGGCCAGGGAAGCGGGGGCCGATTATGTGGGAGCGGAGGAACTGGCTGATAAAATCGAGAAGGAAGGATGGCTCGATTTCGATAAGGTTGTGGCTACCCCCGATATGATGAAGGTGGTCTCAAGGCTCGGAAAAATCCTTGGACCACGAGGGCTTATGCCTTCGGCAAAAACGGGAACGGTCACCTTTGATGTTGGCAAGGTGGTTAAAGAACTCAAGGCGGGCAGAATCGAGTATAAGGTTGACAAATATGGTAACGTTCATGTACCGGTTGGTAAGCTCTCCTTTGGTCCCGATAAGATTTACGAAAACGTGGTGAGTGTTCTTGATAGCATCATGAGGGCGAAACCGCCTACAAGTAAAGGCACTTACATAAAAACCCTTACTCTTTCTACAACCATGAGCCCGGGTGTTAAGGTCAGTCCCGAATCCTTAAGAGAAGCTTTAGGCATGTAAGGAGGGGTGAAGTGCTTAATAGGGAAGAGAAAAGGAAGCTTGTGGAAGAATTACGCGATAAATTTACGAGGGTTAAGGCGGTGTTTCTGACGGATTTCACAGGGCTTCCGGTAGAGACCTTGACCCGTTTGAGGAAACAGCTCAAGGAACAGGGCATAGAGTACCGGGTGGTTAAAAATACGCTTTTGCGAATGGCTTCCGAAAAAACGCCCGTTGAAGCGTTGGCTCCTTATTTTGTTGGACCAAATGGAGTGGTTTTGGCTTACGATGATCCGATGGTTCCGGCTCGGGTGCTTGTGGATTTTATAAAAGAAGAACCGGAATTAGACATAAAGGTTGGACTCGTTGAGGGGAGAGTCCTGGGAGTTGAGGAGATAAAGGCCCTTGCCAATCTTCCACCCAAACCGATTCTCATAGCGCAACTTATAGGTATGATGAAAGCTCCCTTGGCAAGGTTGACAATGGTGCTCTCTGCCCCTATGGTCCAACTTTTAGGGGTATTTGAGGCTATAAAGGAAAAGAAACAGAAATAAGAAAGGAGGAAGGAGAGATGACCGAACTCAGACTAACTAAGGAGGACGTGATAAAGTACATAGAGCAGATGACGGTACTTGAGTTGGTTGAATTCATTAAAGCGTTGGAAGAGAGGTTCGGGGTCCAAGCAATGGCCCCCATGGCTGCCGTTCCCGCTATGGCAGGGGCTCAGGCAGTAATGGCAGCTCCCGAGGTAGAAGAAAAGACGGAATTTGACGTGATACTCACCGGGTTCCAGGCGGATAAGAAGATTCAAGTCATCAAGGTCGTAAGGGAGCTTACGGAGCTTGGTTTGAAAGAGGCCAAGGAACTTGTTGAGAGCGTCCCCAAGCCCATTAAGGAGAAGGTATCTAAAGAAGAAGCCACGAAGATAAAGGAAAAACTCGAAGCAGCTGGGGCTACTGTTGAAGTAAAATAGGGGATCAACCCCTTTTAATTGCATGGGGAAAAAGAAATAAAATAAGAAGAGAAAGGGGGCTCTTCACAAAGGGTTCCCTTTGTCTATATTGGAAGGAGGAGAAGGGATGGGTTTTTTAGAAGAAAAAAGGGTGCGGAAAAGGTACGGTAAGGTTTTAGAAACGCTTGAGGTACCGCACCTTTTGGAAGTTCAACTTTCATCCTACCAGAAGTTATTGCAAAAGGAAATACCGCCGGAGGAGCGGAAGGATATAGGTATCCAAAAGGTTTTCAAGCAGATATTTCCCGTTAAGGATTTCTATGAAACGGCTGAATTGCGGTTTGTCAAATATAGGATTGATGAACCCAAATACGATGTGGAGGAGTGTATAGTCAAAGGGCTCACTTATGCGGCACCTTTGAGGGTAACGGTCCAACTGGTGATTTATGATGTACAAGAAGGTGTTAAGACTGGACAAACGAAAGTCATAAAGGAGCATGAAGTTTATTTTGGTGAGATTCCCCTGATGACTTTTAACGGTTGTTTTGTCATAAATGGCACGAAAAGAGTAGTGGTAAATCAGCTACATCGGTCTCCTGGTGTTTTTTACGATCAGGAGATGCCAAGTGCTTATGCGGGTAGGCCTATTTATACTGCGAGGATAATCCCCTATCGAGGTTCCTGGCTTGACTTCGAATTCGATCAAAAGGATTTGATTTACGTGAGGATTGACAGACGTAGAAAGATACCGGCCACAGTCCTTCTTAAAGCAGCAGGGTATAGTACTGAGGACCTATTAAGGGAGTTTTACAGTGTTGAAAAGGTGATTATCCGTGAAGGGACCTTTTGGAAAAAGGTCACAAAAGAAACGCTTCTCGGAGAGAAGGCACCTTGCGACATCGTAAATCCTCACACGGGGGAAGTTATCGTTAAAAAGGGAAGAAGGATTAACGAGGTCTTGTTCAAGAAAATAGAAGAAGCAGGGATCCAAGAACTTCCTGTCGATGAAGAGGCGCTTTTCGGAAGCGTAGCGGCTTGTGACATAGTGGATCCTGAAAGTAAGAAGATCCTGGTCGAAATAAACGAAGAACTCACTCCCGAGAGGTTAAGCACCATAAAGGAAAGGGGCATAAAAGAGTTCGAGATTATCAAAAAGGAAGAAGATAAAATTTCGTTTGGTATAAGAGAGACCCTATTGATCGACCCAGTGAGACTTACTTTAGTTGAAAGGGAAGAGGCTTGGCAAAAGGAAGACCCTTTAAAGGAGATAAGGAAGCTCGAGGAGGAGAAGGCCTTAATAGAAATTTATCGGAGGATGAGACCAGGGGAACCGCCGATTTTGGAGACAGCCAGAGCCTTCTTCTACAATCTATTTTTCAACCCCGAGAGATACGACCTTTCACCTGTTGGGCGGATGAAGTTAAACCACAAGTTGGGTTTGAATGTCCCCTATGAGGTTACTGTTTTGAGGCCCGAGGATCTGTTGGAGGTGGTGAAATACTTGGTTTCTCTGGCAGAAGGTAAGGGAAGTGTTGATGATATAGATCATCTTGGGAATCGCCGGGTGAGAACAGTTGGGGAGCTTGTGGAGAACCAATTTTATATAGGCCTTAATCGAGTGGCTCAAGCCATAAAGGAGAAGATGAGCATTCAGGACGTGGAGTTCTTAATGCCCCAAGATTTGGTGAATTCCAAGCCGCTTACGGCGACCCTTAAGGAGTTCTTTGGGTCTGGACAATTGTCGCAGTTTATGGATCAGACGAACCCTCTTTCTGAAACGACCCACAAAAGGCGTCTGAGCGCCTTAGGGCCAGGTGGACTTTCTCGAGAAAGGGCTGGGTTTGAGGCAAGAGACGTTCATCCTTCTCATTACGGTAGGATCTGTCCTATTGAGACCCCCGAGGGACCCAATATAGGTCTTATAGTCTCCTTGACCACCTATGCGAGGATCAATGAGTTTGGTTTTATCGAGACGCCTTACCGGAGAGTGGTAAATGGAAGGGTTACCGATGAGGTTCATTACCTTTATGCCTTAGATGAGGAGAAGTATACCATAACCCATTCCAAGATCCCCGTTGATGAGACCGGAAGGATCACGGCGGATTTAATTCAAGCTCGAAGAGGTGGCGAATACGTTATGGTGAAGCCCGAGGAGTTGGATTATGTGGACGTATCGCCTAAGCAGGTTGTAAGCGTTTCGGCCTCACTGATCCCGTTTTTGGAGCATGACGATGCTAACCGAGCGCTGATGGGATCGAACATGCAGAGGCAAGCGGTACCTTTGTTGAAACCCCAAGCTCCTCTTATCGGTACCGGTATGGAGAAGATCGTGGCTCGGGATTCTGGGGCAGCGGTGGTGGCGAAAAGATCAGGTGTGGTAGAGAGCGTTGATTCCCAGAGGATCGTCATCAGGGCCGAGGAGGATGGTCAGGTGGTGGGGGTCGATATTTATAACTTGGTGAAATTTCAAAGATCAAACCAAGGGACTTGCATCAATCAAAGGCCTATCGTCAGGAAGGGGGAGAGAGTTCAAAAAGGGCAGGTTATCGCTGATGGTCCGAGTACGGACCTTGGGGAACTGGCTTTGGGTAAGAATGTGCTTGTGGCTTTTATGCCATGGGGTGGTTACAACTTTGAGGATTCCATTTTGGTGAGCGAAAAGCTCTTGAAGGAGGATACTTTTACTTCGGTCCATATCGAGGAATTTGAGTGTGTGGCAAGAGAGACGAAGCTTGGTAGAGAGGAGATAACAAGGGATATACCCAATGTGAGCGAAGAACAGCTTAGAAACCTCGATGAGAGCGGTATTATAAGAATAGGGGCAGAAGTAAAACCAGGGGATATTTTGGTGGGGAAAGTGACCCCCAAAGGTGAGACTCAGCTCACCCCTGAAGAAAGGCTTTTGAGGGCTATATTTGGGGAGAAGGCAGCAGATGTGAAGGATACTTCCCTTAGGGTTCCTCATGGGATAGAGGGGGTGGTCATCGATACCAAGGTTTTGACCAGAAGGGGGCTTGAAAAGGACAAAAGAGCCAAAGAGATAGAAGAAGCCGAGAAGGCTCAGGTTTTGAAGGATATGGAGACCGAACAGAAGATCATCGAAGATTTTATCAAAAACAGAGCCCTTGAGCTTCTCGAAGGGCAGCGTCTTAACAAAAGTTGGGAGAAGTTACCCGCAGGCACGGTTGTCACCAAGGAATTACTTAAAGAGATCCATTGGAGGAAATGGAAGGACATACCAGTGGATCCTCGGGTTGCGGAGGAACTCAATAGATTAATCGAGAAAGGGCTTTCGGATATTCAAGAGATAGAACGCAGGGCAAAAGAAAGGATTAAGAAGATTGAGGCAGGAGATGAGCTTCCCCCTGGTGTCCTTAAGGTAGTTAAGGTGTATGTGGCTATGAAGCGTAAGCTTTCGGTAGGGGATAAACTCACCGGGCGTCATGGGAACAAAGGGATAGTTTCCCGTATTCTTCCCGAAGAGGATATGCCATTTCTTGAGGATGGAACTCCAGTAGAAATGGTGCTCAATCCCTTAGGGGTTCCATCGCGGATGAACTTGGGGCAGATCCTTGAGACCCATCTCGGATGGGCGGCTAAGGGGCTTGGTGAGAGGGTAAAGGAGTTTCTCAAAGGAGATCGGGTAACTTTGAAGGATAACGAGGTTGAGGAGCTTAGGAATTTTCTCCTTGAGATCTTTTCCGAACCCGAGGTGAAGGAGGCTTTAAGGAAGGCTTCCAAAGAACAATTGATTGGTTTTGCTCAACGCCTAAAGGATGGGATTTTTATGACGGTTCCAGTGTTTGATGGGGCAACCGAAGAGGAAATCCAATTTGCCCTTATTAAAGCCGGTTTGCCTCCAGAGGGACAGGTGGTACTTTATGACGGCCGAACGGGTGAGCCCTTTGATCAGAAAGTGACGGTGGGTTATATGTACATGCTAAAGCTCCATCACTTGGTAGACGATAAGATCCACGCCCGCTCTATCGGCCCTTATTCCCTTATTACCCAACAACCGCTCGGTGGGAAAGCCCAGTTTGGGGGGCAGAGGCTTGGTGAGATGGAGGTATGGGCCCTTGAGGCATATGGGGCTGCTTACAGCTTACAGGAATTTCTTACCGTTAAATCCGACGATGTAGGGGGAAGGACGAGGACCTATGAGGCTATTGTAAAAGGGAAAACGGATATACTTGATCCAGGGATTCCTGAGTCATTTAACGTGATAATAAAAGAGCTTCAAGGGCTTTGTTTAAACGTGGAAGTAATTGAAAAGGAAAAAGAAATAAAGAAGTAAAGGAGGTTAAAAGTGGACGATATCATCTTGTCCTTTTTTGAAAAGCCCAAAAGCCCGGATGATATAGAAGCGGTTAGGATATCGCTGGCTTCCCCGGAACAGATTCGAAGTTGGTCCTATGGAGAGGTGAAGAAACCTGAGACCATAAATTACAGGACCTTTAAGCCCGAACGGGACGGGCTTTTCTGTGCGAGGATCTTTGGTCCGATAAAGGACTACGAGTGTTTATGTGGGAAATACAAGCGAATGAAGCACAGGGGCATTGTGTGTGAAAAATGTGGAGTCGAGGTCATCCCTTCGAAGGTCCGAAGGGAAAGGATGGGGCATATAGAACTGGCAGCACCAGTGGCTCATCCCTGGTTTTTGAGAAGTGTCCCAAGCAAAATAGGGATGGTGTTGGATATGACTCTAAAAGAACTTGAGAAGGTCCTCTATTTTGAGGCCTTTGTAGTTATAGATCCTAAGGATAGCCCCTATAAGGAAAGGGAGTTGATAAGTGAGGAGGAGTATCAAGAATACATCGCTAAATACGGAAGGGATTCCCTTGTAGCTGGTACTGGTGCTGAGGCTTTACGTGAACTTTTGAAAAGAATTGACCTTGAGGAACTCTCCGAAAAACTTCGCTTCGAAATGAAGGAGACCCAGTCTGAGGCTCGTAAGCTCAAGATTGCTAAAAGGCTTAAGATAATTGAGGCCTTTCGCGATTCGGGAAACCGACCTGAATGGATGATACTCGAGGTTATACCGGTGATCCCTCCGGATTTGAGGCCGTTGGTGCCTCTTGATGGAGGAAGATTCGCGACCTCCGACCTTAATGACCTTTACCGGAGGGTCATAAACCGGAACAACCGTCTGAAGCGTTTAATCGAGCTCAATGCCCCCGAGATCATCATAAGGAACGAAAAAAGGATGCTTCAGGAAGCAGTGGATGCCCTTTTTGATAATGGAAGAAGAGGCCGTAGGGCTATCCTTGGTGCTCATGGCAAACCCCTTAGGTCTCTAGGCGACATGCTCCGAGGTAAGCAAGGGCGGTTCAGGCAGAACCTATTGGGGAAGAGGGTGGATTACTCTGGAAGGTCGGTGATTGTGGTGGGTCCGGAGTTGAGGCTTCATCAATGTGGCCTTCCGAAGAAGATGGCCATGGAGCTATTTAAGCCCTTCATCTATAACAAACTGGAAGAGAGGGGTTATGCCACCACTATAAAGAGTGCCAAGAAGATGGTAGAGAAGGAAAGGCCTGAGGTGTGGGACATTTTGGAAGAGGTGATAAGGGAGCACCCCGTTCTTCTTAACCGAGCGCCCACGCTTCATCGGTTGGGCATTCAGGCCTTCGAACCCCTTCTTACCGAGCACAAGGCCATTCAATTGCATCCCTTGGTATGTGTGGCTTATAACGCTGATTTTGACGGGGACCAGATGGCGGTTCACGTTCCGCTTTCCATCGAAGCTCAGACCGAGGCTCGAGTGCTGATGATGTCCACCAATAACATCCTTTCTCCTGCCCATGGAAAACCCATCATCCTTCCCACTCAAGACATAGTCCTGGGGCTTTATTATATGACTCGAGAGAGGCCCTATGCCAAAGGTGAAGGAAAGGCCTTTTCCAGCTTGGAAGAGGTTAAGATGGCCTACCTTCTTGGGGAGGTGGAGCTTCATGCCAGGATTAAGGTGAAGCTCGATGGAAAAGTGGTGGATACAACCGTAGGGCGTGTTCTTTTAAAGGAGATCCTCCCTGAAGAGGTTCCTTTTGATTTGGTAAACCGCGTAATGGACAAAAAGGCCATAACCAACCTTATCGATTATACCTATAGGGTTGCCGGAGAAAAGAAAACGGTCATACTGGCGGACAGGCTTAAGGACATGGGATTCGCCTTCGCTACCTTAAGTGGTATATCCATGGCCATAAAAGATGTACTCGTTCCTCCGAGGAAGGCCGAGTTAGTGGAAAAGGGCATGAGGGAAGCCGAGGAAGTGAGACATCAATATCTGGAGGGCATTATCACTGATGGAGAAAGATATAATCGCACAATCGACATATGGGCTCAGGTAACTGAAGAGATAGCCAGTGAGATGATGAAGGAACTGGCCTATGAAAAGGTGAAGACCCCAGATGGTAGGGAAGAGCTTGTACCGAGCTTTAACCCCGTTTTCATCATGGCGGATTCGGGAGCCAGAGGAAGCCCTCAGCAGATAAGGCAATTGGCTGGGATGAGGGGGCTTATGGCTAAGCCTTCGGGAGAGATCATAGAGACGCCCATTACCTCGAACTTGAGAGAGGGGATGTCCGTTCTGCAATACTTCATCTCGACTCATGGAGCGAGGAAAGGATTGGCGGATACAGCGCTAAAAACCGCAAATGCAGGGTATCTCACGAGGCGTTTGGTAGATGTGGCTCAGGATGTGAGGGTTACCGAATATGATTGTGGGACCCTTGATGGCATAACGGTAAGTGCCCTTGTTGAAGGCGGTGAGATCCTTGAGCCTTTAACCGAAAGGATCCTTGGGCGGGTGGCCTTGGAAGATGTCATCGATCCATACACGGGGGAAGTAATTGTTAAAGCCAACGAAGAGATAGATGAAGAGAAGGCTCAAAGGATTGCGGACTGTGGGATTACGGAAGTCAAGATAAGATCGGTTCTCACCTGTGAATCCCGCGATGGGGTATGTGCTTTGTGTTACGGTAGGGATCTGGCAAGGGGAAGACTTGTGGATATAGGTGAAGCTGTGGGCATAATAGCGGCTCAATCGATAGGTGAGCCCGGTACCCAGCTTACCATGCGAACCTTCCACATCGGAGGAGCGGCGTCAAGGCAAGTTGAGGAGTCTAAACTTGAAGCCCCCATGTCGGGAAGAATTAAGTTTGTAAACATCAAAACCGTCAGAAACCGGGAAGGTAAACTAGTGGTGATGAACCGAAAAGGCGAAGTGGCCATATTGGATCAGGAAGGAAGGGAGAGGAAGCGTTATCCATTGCCTTATGGAGCTAAGCTTCTGGTTGAGGATGGACAGGAGGTAAGGGAAGGTGAACTAATTGCCGAATGGGACCCTTACACCATACCAATAATCACGGAATTTTCCGGTTGGGTGAAATTCGGAGACATCATAGAAGGCCTTACCATCCAAGAACTTGTGGATGAGGTCACCGGGCATACTCGAAAAGTGATTATCGAATGTAAGGATCCGGATCTTAGGCCTCGTATCTCCATAAAGCAGAAGCGCATAGATGAGGAAGGCAAAGAGGTTCTTGAGACCATCGGGCGTTATTACCTGGCGGTAGGATCTACCATCTTCGTTAGGGAAGGGGACTGGGTTGAAGCAGGTGATGTACTGGCAAAGATCCCGCGGGAGATCGCTAAGACCAAGGATATTACCGGTGGATTGCCCAGGGTTGCCGAACTGTTTGAGGCTCGAAGGCCTAAGGAGCAGGCCTTGATAAGCGAGATCGAAGGGTACGTGAGTTTCGGTAAAATTGCCAAAGGCCGAAGGAAGATAATAATCACCCCTGAAGTAGGAGAACCGAAGGAATACCTCATTCCTAAGGGTAAACACGTGACCGTCCAAGAAGGCGAATACGTGAGAGCGGGTGAGCCTTTGATGGATGGTACTCCTAACCCTCATGACATACTGAGGGTTTTGGGTGAGAAGGCTTTGGCGCGATTTTTGGTGGATGAAATAAAGGTCATTTATCTCCTTCAGGGCGTTAAGATTCACGATAAGCACTTCGAAGTAATAGTAAGACAGATGCTTAAGCGTGTGAGGGTGAAGGATCCTGGTGATACAAGGTTCGTTTACGATGAGGTGGTGGATAAATTCGTATTTCGTGAGGAAAACGAACGGGTGATAAGGGAAGGCAAAAAGCCAGCGGTAGCTGAACCGGTGGTAATGGGCATTACTAAAGCAGCCCTTTATACCGATAGTTGGATCTCCGCAGCCTCATTCCAGGAGACAGTGCGCGTTCTCACCCAAGCGGCTATTGAAGGGAGAACGGATTATTTAAGGGGAATAAAAGAAAACGTCATAATGGGAAGGCTAATTCCCGCAGGAACCGGTTATCCTCTTTATCAGGACTTGGACATTAAGGTGGTAGAGGAAGAGTTGATCCCGATTTACCAAAGTGTTGAAGACTCTGAATAGGGATTAGTGCTTCTTGGTGGAAGGGAGTTTTTGACGTGCTAACTCCGCTTCGGCCGTAGTAGGGTACTCCTTTATCAGCTTTTGTAAAAGGTATTGTCCAGTCATTTCCTCCCCTAAGGCGAGGAAGGAAAGTCCCTGCTTGAGGAGTGCAGCAGGTACCTTGGGGGATTTAGGGTAACGGTTCAAGACCTTTTCATATTCCAAGATGGCCCTTTCGTAATCTCCCTGTTTGTAAAAACACTCACCTATCCAAAATTGGGCGTTTGAAGCAAGTTCATGGTTAGGAAATTGGGATAAGAACTGGGAAAACAATTGTTGAGCCTTTTTGAAGTCCTCTTGTCGAAAGTTTTCGAGGGCCAAACGATAAAGTTCCGTGGGATCTGTGGGTAAGGAAGGTTGTTCGATCTGAGGAGAAGGTGGTGATGGAGGTGCAGTTTTGGCTTCCTTTAACTCCTTTATGCTCTTTTCGACCTCGTTTAGGTTCCTTTCGATTGTTCCAAGCTTAAGGACTAATTTTTGAAGGACCTCAGCCTTTTCCTGCTGATCAGCTTTGAGGGAAGAGAGGGCTTCTTTTAAAGCATTGAGTTCACCTTCGTTATAGGAAGATATCCGATTTAATTTTTCGTCAAGTTTTTTAAGCTGTGAGGAGGTGCTATCTTGATTTTCCCTTAATTGTCGAATCTGGGCCTCAAGATTGTAAATTCGGAATTCAAGCTTAGAAAGATCTTCTTTGGTAGCACATCCTAAAAAGCAAAACATTAAAAAAAACCATATTTTTTTCATCTTTCTACTACTACAAATTCGCATCGCCTATTCTTGGCCCAAGCCTCCTCGCAATGTCTCGGATCAACAGGTCTTTCCTCACCGTAACTCACAATGGATAGTCGGGAGGGATCTATGCCAAGTTGAATCAGGTACTCCATGGCTGCTCGCGCCCTTCTTTCTCCTAAGGCAAGGTTATACTCGTTACTTCCCCTTTCATCACAATGCCCCTCTATAAGGATCTTCCAAGTGGGGTTTTCTTTAAGCACTTTCGCGTTTTCTTCCAAAGTTTTTCTTGCGTCAGGACGCAGATCATACTTATCGAAGTCAAAATAAATGGTCTTGAGAAGCGGTGTCCTCCATACCTCGCCTTCTATCCCGGGATATTTTACGGGTTGTAAGGTTTCTTCACCCGAAGGGACCTTTGCCTTCTCCGAAGGAGGAGCCTTTTCAACTTGTGGCGAAGGAGTAGTCGTAGGAGGTACAATTATCACCTTTCTCTCACACCCTACGTAAAGCATTACTATGCCCGTTATCACTATTAAGAATCCCTTTTTCATCTTTTCTCCTTTGGAGACTTAAAAAGGTTTTACCAGAACTTTTATGAAATGTAAACATCGTATATAATTTAAAACATGAAGCCAAAAATAATGATCGTGGACGACGAAGAGTCAATCCTCAAGGCTCTATCAGGTGCCCTCCAGGACGAAGGGTATATTTGTCTTTTAGCCCGCAACGGAAAAGAAGCCCTTGATCTTTTTCAAAAAGAAAGACCCGAAGTGGTGCTTTTAGACATTTGGATGCCCGACATGGATGGCCTTGAGGTGTTGAAAAGGATAAAGGATTTGGACAACGAATGCTCAGTAATAATGATATCCGGTCATGCAACGGTCGCAACGGCGGTTAAAGCCATGAAAATGGGGGCAGCTGACTTCTTAGAAAAACCACTCTCGATAGATAGCGTCCTTATGGCTTTAAAGAGGGAGGAAAAAGGACGTGCCCTAAGGGAAGTAAAAAACGGTAAGCTTTTAAGATTCACCTCGAAAGAAAGTACGGTAGGAGGTCAGGTTCATCAAAAGACGATAAAAAAAAGCGCTGTTCTTTACGGGACGGGTCTTCATTCGGGTCACAAGACGGGTTTGATCCTCCTTCCTCAACCCCCTTTTACCGGTATTCTCTTCTATGATTTGGCTGAGGACGTGGTAATCCCAGCCACGGTTGATCACGTGGTGTCCACCGATTTTGCCACCTCTTTGGGCAAAGAAGGTGTCTACATAAGAACCATAGAGCACCTCTTAGCGACCCTTCATGCTTATGGGATTACCAACCTCCTTATAAAGGTGGACCGAGAGGTTCCGGTAATGGACGGTTCGGCCATTGAGTTTTGCCGTTTGATCGAAGAGGTGGGACTTGAGGAGCAGGAAGAAGTGGTGGAGATATTAAGAGTTCCCAAACGTTACGAGATACGTAATGGTGATCGAGTGTTAATTGTTGAACCTTCAGAGGAACTGGAGATCGAGTTTGTCCTTCCCAATCCCCCTTTTAACGGGGATTCCATGAAGTTTGTTTTAAAAAGTCCCGAGGGTTTCAAGAGGGACATCGCTCCTGCTAGGACCTTTGCCTTTCTCAAAGACGTGGAGAAGTTGAGCAAAATGGGACTTGCGGGAGGAGGCCACCTTCATAATGTGCTACTATTAGACGAAGTAGGACCCGTGAATACCACATTACGGTTTTCAAATGAACCCGTGAGGCACAAGATCCTGGATTTATTGGGTGACCTTTATCTTTTGAATCGGCCCTTAAAGGCCAAAATCAAAGCCACCATGACCGGTCATAAAGAAAACATAACCTTTTTGAAAATGCTTAAAGAAGATCTAGGACTATAAGTCTATTTCTTCTACCTCTTCGGGCTTTTCTCCTAAGAAAAGCTCTCCCAAATATCTAAACTTCTCGGGATTATCCGTCACGTAAAAGGTGGTTCTTCCCGTTCCCTTTTTCCTTCTCAAACTTAACGATTCCAAAACCCTTTTCACCTCTTCGGCGGTTTCTTTTGCCGAATTTATTAAGGTCACTCCCGAACCCAGGACCTCCCTTATTACCTTTTCAAGAAGTGGATAATGGGTACAACCTAAAACTAGCACATCGATACCCTTTTCCATTAAAGGGTTAAGATAACGACGTGCTACTTCTTTGGTAATGGGATCGTCTATCCATCCTTCTTCCACTAAGGGAACGAATAAAGGGCAGGCCTGGCCTATCACTTGGATTCTTTTCCCTTGGGCTAACCTTTTTATGGCTTCTTGATAAGCTTGACTTCGAATGGTGGCTTCCGTTCCTATTACCCCTATAATTCCGTTTTTGGTAAGCTCCACGGCCTTTTTAGCCCCCGGTTCTATCACCCCTATTACCGGTATGGTGTTTTTGGTTCTTAATAGTTCAAGGCTTACCGCCGACGAAGTATTACAGGCCACAACCAGAAGTTTTATGCCCTTTTTTACCAGAAACTCGGTATTTCTTTCTGAATAACGCATTACCGTTTTGGGAGAACGAGTTCCGTAGGGCACTCGGGCAGTATCGCCTAAATATAACAAATCCTCTTGGGGTAAAAGACGTTTGATCTCCCTTAAAACCGTAAGTCCGCCTACCCCTGAGTCGAAGATTCCTATGGGTTGAGAACTTTTTAACATGGAGGCATTATAACATTTTAAAAAAGGAGGGAAAGATGAGGCTTAAGGATAAGGTAGCCATAATAACAGGTGCTTCAAGTGGAATAGGTAAGGCTTGTGCCAGGCTTTTTGCCCGAGAGGGGGCAAAGGTGGTGTTGGTGGCAAGGAGGATGGAGGCTTTGGAAGACCTAGCTTCTGAGATAAAGAGGGATGGAGGAGAAGCGATTCCGTTGAAGGCAGATGTATCAAACCCAGAGGACGTAAACCGTGTGGTTGATGAAACGGTGAAGGTTTATGGAACGGTTAATATACTCATAAATAATGCAGGCCTCACTCAAGACAATTTAGCCCTTAAACTCACCACTCAACAGTGGGAAGAGGTCCTTAAGGTGAACTTACTTGGGACTTTTTATTTCTGTCAAGCGGTTTTCAGACCGATGAGAAAGGATCGTTACGGTAAAATTGTCAATACCGCTTCGGTGGCCATAAAGGGAAACATCGGACAGGCCAACTATGCGGCTTCAAAAGCGGGGGTTGTAGCCCTTACCCGGACCCTGGCCTTAGAATACGCTCGGGCGGGAATAAGGGTTAATTGCGTCGCTCCAGGGGTGATCGAAACCCCTATGACCGAAAGTTTTTCGGAAGATATGAGGAAGAAAATCCTTGAGAGAATACCTTTAGGCTACTTGGGAAGGCCAGAGGATGTGGCTTATTTACACCTATTTCTGGCAAGCCCTGAGTCAGATTATATAACTGGTCAGGTCTTTTTTATTGATGGCGGATTAACCGTAGGCGTTTAAAGGAGAAGCGGAAGGATCATCCTTTCAATCCATTGAAAGTTCCTTTTTACCGCTTCTTTTCCAACCAGGATCTGTCCGTGTCCAGGAAGGAGAAACTCTACTTCCAATTCCATAAGCCTTCTTATGCTATTTGCTAAACTCTGGGGATCACCACCTAGGTCAGTTCTTCCGACTCCTTGTAGGAAGATCACATCTCCAGTTATAAGGATCTTACCTTGGGGATTATATAGGCATATTGAACCAGGAGAATGGCCAGGTGTATGTATTATTCTCCAAACCTCCCTTCCAAATTGGAGTTCTCCTTCGTTAAGGTAAAAATCGGCCTCTTTAGCAGGAAGTCTTGATCCCGAAGCCTGGAATAAATAAGGACCGTAAAATTCCTTTAGGGCCCGCTCTTCTTCTTCGTTAAAAGCGAGGAGGCTTCCTTTAAAAAATTCAACACCTTCAAAATGGTCGGGATGAAGATGAGTGCATATGACCAAGGTGATGTCCTTTCCGTGAAAGTTGTCTCTTCTCATCTCTCTCAATAGCTCCGGTATAAAAGCCAAATGGCCAGGATCTATGAGCACATTGATCCCTTCCGAGGAGATGATGTAACTGTTAGCGTTGTTGTATTCAGGGTTAAGCCAAGGGTAAATGTATAAGTTTTCCAAAAGTTTCATCTTTAACCTCAGAGTTAAGGACCCTATCACGGCAGAGGATCCTTGTCAACGGTTACTTAAAGGTGGTAAAAAGATGGATAAAAGTCAAAGGAGGAAGGATGAGAAGGAAGTTGGTATTACTATTTACCATTTTTTGCCTCTCGGTTTTAGGGTGTAAGACCGTAGGGATAGAAAAAGGTACTGAGAGAAGTGCTACTCCCACAACCATTTTTTCAGATTTTTCCGATATCCCGATTCCCAAGGAACTTAAGCTTGATAAAAAAAGCTCCTTGCTTTTCGAGGGTGGTCCCTATAAGAGCGGGTATTTCGTTTACAAAGGAAGGGTAGAGGCCTCTTCCCTTGCTGAGTATTTCAAAAATGCGCTTCAGGGTTATGGTTGGGTCCTTTTGAATAATTTCAAATATCGCCATTACCTGTTGAATTTCATAAAGGAGAAGGAACAAAGAAGTTGCATTATACTTATAAAAGAGGGATTCTGGACCACCGAGGTTCACCTGTGGATTGGGCCCACCGAGGGTAAACTTAAGGGAAGTTGAAAATGTCTCAAGCTCAACTAAGGGTAGTACTTCTTGAGGCTTCCAGTAATGCTTTGGACCTCATTTGGAGATCTTACCGCCAATGCTATTCGTCTCGATTTGCACCGGAATTAAAAGATGTACCCAATGAGGAAAAAGAGCGTTTCGTTAAGGAGATGGTAAAACGGGGTCACCATAGTCCTTTGGAGCACGTAAAGTTCACCTTTGCTATAGAGGGGATTTCGAGGGCTTGTTCCCATCAGTTGGTTCGGCATCGCATCGCTTCTTATTCCCAACAGAGCCAAAGGTATGTGGACATGTCCCAATTTAGATATGTAATTCCCCCTTCGATTGCCAAAATACCCGAGGCTTTAGAAGAATTCCAACGGGCCATGGAAGAAATAAGGAAAAGCTACCAAAAGATAAAGGAAATCCTTCGAGCCCACGGTCTAAATGATGAAAGGGCGAAAGAAGATGCCCGTTTTCTTTTGCCTCAGGCTACGGAGACAAAAATTATTGTCACAATGAACGTGAGGGAGCTTTTGCACTTCTTTTCCCAGAGGCTTTGCTCAAGGGCTCAATGGGAGATAAGGGAATTGGCAAAGAGGATGTTGGAAGAATGCAAGAAGGTTTTACCTGCCATATTTGAGGAAGTTGGCCCCAAATGTGTGATCTTAGGGTATTGTCCTGAAGGCCAAGAGAGTTGTGGGTTTTATCTTTCGCGGAAAGCTTAAAAGGAAAAAGCGAAGATGTTTTGGGATAAAATAGGGGAATGGCTTTTGCCCTGGTTGGTAAAAAGGGAAGGGAGAAAGTTTCTCCTTTTAAAAGACAAAGAGGAGCTTTCCCTTTATCCTTCTTCCGGAACTTTATTGGCCCTTTATGTTCACATTCCCTTTTGCCGGAAACCCTGTGCTTACTGTTCTTTTAACCGCTATCAATATGAAGAGGAGCTGGCCTCAAGTTATTTTGAAGCTTTAAAAAGGGAGTTGGATTTATATTTGGATAGGGGGTTTCGTTTTAAAAGCGTCTATATAGGGGGCGGAACCCCTACTGTTTCAATGAAGCATTTGGCTTCCTTTTTGGAGTATCTTCTTTCCAAAAATGCCCTTCAAGAGATTTCCCTCGAGACAAACCCCAATGATGTGACCTGGGAGAACATAAGGATTTTGAAACAACTTGGGGTGAAAAGACTTTCAATGGGGGTTCAAAGTTTTCAAGACCATATGCTCCGATTGATGGGACGCTTTTCTCATACGGGCGAAGAAGCTCGGGAAAAGGTTGAACTTCTTCAAGGGGTTTTTAAGACCCTCAATGTGGATTTGCTTTATAACTTCCCGGCTCAAAGGTTGGAGGACCTCCAAAGGGATATAGAGGTGGTAAAAGAACTCAAGGTCGATCAGGTTACTTTTTATCCCCTTATGCCCGCCCCAAGGAGATTGAGAGAAATAGAAGAAAAGGTTTCAAAGGTCGATTACAAGCGTGAACGCGCCTTCTATGAGCTCATATTAAGAGAAATGATCACGGATAACTGGAAACCTTCAACCGCTTGGTGTTTTTCCCGAGGAGATCATATGATTGACGAATACATAATCGAATACCCCGAATACATCGCTATAGGAAGTGGTTCGGTGGGCCTTTATAAAGAGGTGTTTTTCGTGAATTACTTTGACTTAAAAAACTACATCTCTACCTTAAAAAACGGCAATTTTCCCGTCGCTATGATAAGGAAATTAAAAAGAAGGGAATTTCTCAATTATTACCTACTCACCCAGCTTTTTGGGATGAAGCTTAAAGAGGATTATCATCTCAAAGTGTTTGGTCGTTCTTTAATGGATGATTTGAAATGGGAAATTTTTATTCTCTCCCTTTTGGGAGCCATCGAGGAAGTACCGGAGGGATATCGGGTGACCCAAAAGGGGATGTTCCTTGTAAGTAAAATGATGAGGGAGTTTTTTACTGCTTTAAATAGACTGAGGGAATACTGTATGGTTAATAGGATCTGAGCCTCAAATGATCAAAAGTACTACTGTTATGGAAAAAACTATTGTAAATATCAATATCCCCATCCCAACGGGAGAACGATAACGATTGGGGTTGTAAGGGGAAATGGGTTTACCTTGTTTTACTCTTTTAAGTTCAAAAGGATTAAGGCTTAAGAGCTCAAAGAAAGAAACTACATCTTTCATTTTTTCCTGCAAAGCCGTTCTTAAACCGTAAATAACTCCACAGAAATTGAAAAATACCAAGGCTCCCTTTCGGTAAAACCAATCACTATCAAGAGCGATCTTATCCGAGGGAGCAAGATATCTTATAAGAAGCCACACTGAGAGAGCCGAAGAGGAAAGAAGCTGTAAGGATTCGATTAGGTGTTTTTTCTCATAAGGGAAAAACTCGAAAGGATATGGCAAAAGTCGATAAAGCAAAGAGGGCCAAAGGCCAAAAAGTATACATAAAAAACTCAAAAAGACCATGCCTGCTTTCATACTTAAAGGAAGTGGAGAAACAGAAATGGGGACTTCTTTTTTGTTTCCAAACCAGGTGTAATAGGGAAGTTTAAAGGCCGTACAAAGCCAGGTACCTATTGAGGCCAGATGAAGGAGCAAATAGGGTATTAGATGCCCTTCCTCCTTACAAGCTTCTACGATCATGGGCTTACTTATGAAACCGCTAAAAAGCGGAACCGAAGAAATGGAAAAAGCTCCTACCATGTAAGGGAAAAATGCCCAAGGCAAAAGCTTAAAAAGCCCCCTTCCTTCAAGTTCTGTCATGAGCCTTTTACCAGTAGCGTAGATGACACTGCCTGTACCCATGAAAAGGAGGGCTTTATAGAGGATGTGGGTGAAGGCATGGGCTACAGAACCGCTCATGGAAAGGCTTGTACCTATTCCAACCCCCGCTACCATATAACCCACCTGGCTCACGATGTGATAGGACAAAAGCCTTCGGATGTCGTTTTGGATTATGGCCCAAACCACCCCATAAAGGGCCATAATGGCTCCAAACCAGGTTAAAACCGTTTCTCCGAGAAAAGCTCGAAGTAGCACATAAACGGCCGATTTGGTAGTATAAGCGGTTAGATAAATGGCCCCAGTTGGGCTTGCTTCAGGATAAGCATCAGGAAGCCAAGCGTGAAGGGGAGGAACTGCGGCGTTAAGCATGAAGCTTATCAATATCAGATTCCTTCCTAAACCCGTTTTTTCAAATGCTCCGGAAAACGTAAGGTTTCCAGTTTCATGAAAATAAAGGAGTATGCCGCTTAAAAGAAGGGCCCCCCCAAAAAGGTGTACGAGTAAATACCTATATCCCGCTTTTAAAGCCTCAGGCGTTTTATTGGACCATATTATGAAGACAGCTGAGATTGCCATAAGTTCCCAAAAAAGATAAAGCGAAAGAAGATCCCCCGCAAAAACCACTCCCAGAGCTGAACCGGCGTAAAACATAGCCCAAAAATGTTCCCCTTTTTCTTTGACGTGTAGACTGTAAAGAAAACCTCCAAAGGCTATAATGATAAACACATACCCAAAGACAAGGCTGAGCTTGTCTACCTGTCCAAATGAAAGCTCAAGTCCAAAAATCCGAGCTCCAATTCCCTCCCATTCCCAAGGATGTAAAAGGGACAAAAAGGCAAATATTGGGACTAAAAGCCTCAAAATACCCCGGCCTTTATGGGGAAGGAGGTAAAGCAGAAAAGCCCCAGAGAAAAACCAAAGGGAAGGATGAAGTTTAAAAATCCCCATAATAGTCCCTCCTTCTGAAAAGAAAGAACTTTCCCAAAAATTCGGAAAAGAAGATTAAACCTGTACAACCTAAAAGGCCGAAGACAACCTCAAAAAAACCTAGCTTTTCCCACAAATGATGGGCCTCTTTTTCTTGAAATAAAATTCCCAAAAGACCGCTTAAGATCGTGAGAACGAGAAGAAGCCTTTTCATGCCCTAAACCCCCCAGAAAGAAGATATGACCATCTTAACAAGGTCCAACAGGTGAAAGGCAAAATTGGGGAAAAGTCCAAACACTATACTTCCTAAAGCGGTAAGCAGAAGGGGAATGGTCATACTCGGTGGAGCTTCCTTTATTTTTGGGTCTTTTTCACCTTTAAAAAAGGCCCTATATACAATTGGAAGGAAATAAACCGCATCAAGAAAGGAACTTGTAAGCCAGACCAAAAGGAACCAATTTTTGGAGGCTTCGAGGGTACCAAGACAAAGATACCATTTGCTCAAAAAGCCACAAATAGGTGGCATCCCACAAAGACCAAGAGCTGAAACCGTGAATGCTCCCATAGTAAAAGGCATATTATGGCCTATTCCATCAAGTTCACTCACCCGCTCTTTTTTGCTCTTAACATATATAGAACCAGCACACATAAAGAGGGTAATCTTCATAAACCCATGGAAAGGGATATGAAGAATCGCCCCCTTTAAAGCTTCCTTAGAAAGCATAAGGGCTCCCAGAAGGATCACCGCTAAATTGTTAATCGTCGAAAAGGCAAGCCTCCTTTTTAAATTGTCTTCCCTTATGGCTAAAAGGTTGGCTCCTATAACGGTAACACTTACAAATAAAGAAAGCCAAAAGGAAAATTCAGGTGAAAGCTTTTTTGCCTCAAACACAAAATACAGGACCCTTAAACACGAAAAAACCCCGGCTTTAACCACTGCTACCGCATGAAGAAGGGCACTTACTGGAGTTGGGGCAATCATGGCTGAAGGGAGCCATTCATGAAAGGGCATAAGAGCCGCTTTTGTTCCAAACCCCAAAAAGAGGCTAAAAAACACAAAGGTTAAAACCCCATCTTTAACCTCCTTTATAAATCCACCTGCCACAAAAGAGACATTATGGTAATGGCCCCATAAATAAATGATGCCAAAAAGCCCAAGTGAAGCTCCGCTTAAAAGATACACCAAGTACTTCCTTCCCGCTCGAAGGGCATCAAGGTTTTCCTCATGGGCTACAAGGGGAAAGGTGGAGATCGTTAAAATCTCATAAAAGACAAAAAGGCTTAATAAATTGGACGAAAGCGCCACTCCAATGGCCCCCAATATGGCCAAAGAAAAGCAAAAGAAAAACCTGGTTTGAGCATGTTCATTAAGGCTTCTCATATACCCAATGGAGTAAATGGAGATAATAAGCCATAAGCTTGTAGAAAGCAGTAAAAATACCATACCCAAAGGATCGGCTCGGAAGGAAAACATAAGACCAGGAAAGATTTCAAAAAGGTCCTTTTGTGGGATATATCCGACCTTTAAAGCCTTAAGCATCAAAAAGGCCCAAATAAGGGTTAAGGAAGAAGCCGCAAGGGTCGTTCCTTCTCTTAGATTCCTCCTCTTTTCCCCAAAAATGAGGATCAAAAAGCTTCCCAAAAGAGGGGTTAAAAGGGCCAAAAGCGGTAAAAGGGATTCTTTCTCCATTAAAACCCTCCGAGCGTAACAATCCAAGGATCAATGACCATTTTTACGATCCTGGAGGCTAAACCACCTAAAGCAAGAAGGGATATTGAAAGTATCAACAAAGAAATCAAAAAGGTAAAAGGTAATTTCTTCAACAATTCCACATGGGGATGTCTGAGATAAATTTTTTCCAAAACCTTAAAGATCAAAATGGCGTTAATAAGGCTTGAGACCAAAATGCCTACCAAAAGATGCCACTTCTTCCCTTGAATTGTCCCAAGGATTAGATACCATTTGCTGAAAAAACCACAAAAAGGGGGAATACCAATTACCGAAAGCCCTCCCATCAAAAAACCCAAAGATACCCACGGGCTTAAAAGGCCAAGTCCTTCCAAGTATTTAAAATCCTCTTTTTCAAACTGGTGAATAAAAGCACAAAGGCTCGTAAAAAGACATCCCATCATAAAGACGTCATTTATCAAATGTAAAATGGCTCCCCTTAAACCGTCTAAGGTACCAGAGGCTATTCCCATTCCTAAAAAGGAGATTTCGTTGAGAAGAAGGTAAGAAAAGGCTCTTCTAAGTTCCCTTTGTATTATCGCCATAAAAGAAAAGAAAAAGGCCCCCATAAAGGCCATCCATCCTAAGACTTCTAAAAGGACCTTTTCTGAAGGAAAGGATGGGTTAAAGATGCCAAAGAGGATTCTCAGGAGCACATATCCTGCCACCTTTGTGCCTAAAGGAGCCAAAAAGGCACTTACCGTAGAAGGGGCGTGTGAATAAGCATCGGGAAGCCAAGTATGCAAGGGGAAAAGGGCCATCTTTATCCCTATTCCGATTACAAGAAGGCAAAGCCCCACCCTTAAAGCCGAGGAGTCAGGTATGCTTTTTAACAGGTTGACTATATCCACCATGTTCAAGGAACCGGTCAAAATATAAAGGTGGCCCACTCCTAACAGATAACAACAGGCCCCGATCGTTCCAAAAATGAGGTATCTCAAGGCCGAAAATTCGGCTCCCTTTTTACCGATCGCTACCATCGAATAGGCAGAAAAGGAGGCTATCTCAAGAAGTACATAGAGGTTAAATACATCTCCTGTGACCGTTATGCCTAAAAGACCACATAGTTGAAGCGAAAAAAGGGCATAAAGTTGGGACCACCGAGGGGGATCAACTTCCCTTTCAACCCTTTCCTTAAAAGAAAGAACTACCAAAAAAGCCACAAATGAAACTGCAAAGGCCACAATCCCATTTAAAGGGTCAACCCGGTATTCTATCCCCCAAGGGGGTTCCCATCCGCCTATGTGATAACTCAAAGACCCTTTTCTTATTACCCTTATCAAAAGCTTCCAAGAAAAAAGGGAAGTTAAGGCGCTCGAGATCAATAGCATAAAATAAGGGGCTCTTTTCTCAATAAACCCTATCAGATAAATGATAAAAGAAAACAGAAGAGGAATTATCACTACTAGGGCCGGCAACTGTTCATTCATTTCTCATCCTCTCCAAAATCTCATCCTCTTCCAAAGTGTTCCAGTTGTGCCAAATTTTTATAAGTAATGCCAAAGCTATTCCTGTAGTAGCTACTCCCACCACAATGGCAGTGAGCATTAGTACATGTGGCAAGGGATTTACATAATCGTGAGCTCTAATTGTCAGTTTTTCCATTCCATGTTCCGGAAAAATTGGAATATTTCCCCCTTTTTTCGCGCCTATAGAAATAAAGTAATAGATAATGGCCCATTGAAAGATACTCATTGCAATTAATTTTTTCATTAAATTGCTTTTTGACATCATCCCGTATAACCCTACGGCTAAAATAAGGGCATATAACCAATAGTTGTAATGTTTCAAAAGTTCATACACTTGTCCTTTCCTCCTGAAGGAGCTTCAAAAAGATCAAAGCCATTGTGCACATCACCGTAAATTGAACTCCCGTTTCTACCATGGCTATTCCATAGTAACGGGCTTCAACGGGACCGTGAGGTAGGAGATTGTTTAAAGCCGCATAGTCTAAGAAGTTTTTTCCAAAAAGCATGCAAAGGGCACCTATTCCTGCGTAAGACACACCGACGCCAAGAGCTGAAAGGATGAAAAGGAATTTGATCGGGAAATTGCCTTCGAGTCCTCTTGGTCCGTAAAGCAGAAACAGCAAGATCAAGCTTGCCGCATAAATACATCCTCCTTGGAATCCTCCTCCTGGGCTGGAATGCCCATGGGCTAAAACGTAAAGCGCATAAGTTTGAATGAAAGGAATGAGGATTCGGGATATGGTTTCAATTATCAAGTCTTCCCATTTTTCCTCCATTTGAGTGCTCCTCCTAAGATCATCATTACGGAAAGCCCGGCGGTGAAAATAACCGTAGTCTCATAATTGGTATCGTAACCCCTGTAGTCAGCGAGAATAGAAGTGATAGCGTTTGGAACATTTGTTTCTTCGATTGTCTTTTCTACATATCTCGGGACCACATGGATGGAAGCCGGCTGTTGTGGATCACCAAGAGCAGGGAAATCCTTTACAGCTTGTCCGAGGGCCAAAAAGGTAAAAAGAGCTCCAAGTATTCCCCATTTTTTCTTCAATCCTTGCTCCTCCTTGTGGTTTTAAAGACCGTTGCTACAAAAAAGGCCGTACTCACACCCGCTCCAACAGCTGCTTCCGTGAAGGCTACATCAGGCGTTCCGAGTTCGGCCCAAATAAGGCACATAAATAAACTAAAAACTCCCAAAAGAACAGCCGCTCCCAAAAGGTCTTTCAGTTCCAAAGCTAAAAGAGCCGCTAAAAAGGCCAAGGGACCAAGCACTAAATTAAGTTCCCAGATCATGATTCACCCTCCGGCCATTCGATGATCTCCTTTCCGTCTTTGGTCCATGGCCGCACTCCCCTTTCAAAGGCCGAACGCAAAAGGGCATGGGTCGCCGTAGGGCCTCCCAGAAACCAAAATAGAGCTATAAAGAGGATTTTAACCACAAGCAAAAGCCTTTCCCCTTCCCACCCATTGTGAAGCACAAAAATCGCTAAGCCCAATAAGCTAAGGAGGATTCCCATGGTGTCAGCTTTCCCAGTTGCATGCATCCGGCAATAACAATCGGGAAATCTTATGAGACCTATGGCACTTGATAAGAAGAAGAAAAGCCCTAAACTTACTAAGGCTATTCCTAATACCACCATCTTATGGCCCCTTATGGGAAAGGTATTTGGAAAAAATTAAAGTTCCAATGAAAGAGAGAAGGGAGTACATAAGGGCGATATCTATAAAAAGCTCAAGCCTTTCGTAAATAAGCCCGATAACGACAAGCAAAACAACCGTAATGGTCCCTACAAAATTTCCCCCTACGATTCGGTCAATGACCGTAGGGCCAAGCACAGCTCTCAAAATGCCAATTACCGAAAGCCCAAGTAGAAAAAGGCCAACCCCGATAAGAAAGCCTTCCATCTCAGGCCTCTCCGAAGACCTTTCCTACTCTTATCTCCATTTCGCCTGGCAAGCCCTCTCTTGAGGACTTATCGATGGCATGAACGTAAAAATGACCTTCTTTGATGAGAAGAGTTATAGTACCAGGAGTAAGGGTTATGGAGTTGGCAAAACAAACGAGAGAAAGCTCTTTTCTCAAGCGGGTCTTAAACCTTATAACCTTCGGGTCTATTAGGTCTTTCATTTTCGGATGAAAGGCCAAATAGGCCACATGTAAATTGGCCTTCCAAATCTCCTTAAGTAACCACCAAAGGTAAAGCAAAAAGCCCCCTACCTCTTTGGCCTTTTCTTTAACGTTAAGAGGAGTCTTAAAAAGAAGGCTGTTAGAAAGAAGCGAAACCACAATCACCGATCCTATCCCCCAGCTTAAGTGCCAAAGGTCAAACTTTCCCGAAAGAAGAAGCCAAAACCCGAAAAGTAAAAGAAAAGTCATCAAAAACCTCACCTCTCCATACCTCCCTTAATGCCTATAGAGCCTATACCACGGAGATTTATCTGAAGAAGTACTTTCCATTCGGCCTTTCTCCTTCTTGAAGGAGAAGCTCCAATGTCTTCAAGTGTAAGCCCCACTTCCCAACATTGATGTCGATACCGAAGCCCATAGCTCGTTTCCGCTCTTGAATTAGAATGAAAATCATAATCGTGAGAAAAATAAAGGTCAAGTTTCTCTGAAGCTTTAAAGGTACTGCTTATTTTCAGGCTTTCGACTTGGATCGATTTGTCATAGGTATAATCGCCTCTAAGGCTTAATTTCCCATAAGAAAAGTTTATGTTACTATTGAATTGCTTGATTTTTTGTGACCAATGGTCATAATTTAATTCTGTCGAAAGTGACAATTGAGTGTAAGGATTGAATTTCAGTTGCATACTTAACGGTTTTAAGCGTTCCTTCCTCTTAAGACCGGGGAAGAGATCATAGGATTGAGATATCTTAAACCAAAGGACTTCCTGGCCTTGGCTTTGGAACCTTTGGAGTAACTCCGCAGTAAAGAGGGCCTCTTCCTTTAATCTATCGGAACTCTCGTAAATGGGGTTTTTCGATTGTTTTACCTTAGGCCTTAAAGAGAAGCTCAATCTGGGTTCAAGCAGGTGGAGGAACTCTTGGGAAAAAAGACGGTAATTTTTAAACCCCAAAGCCGAAAGGGAAAAGCCTCCTTCGGGAAGTAACCGGTAAGAGAAGCTTTTGTATGGGTCCTTTTGGTTTTGGGTGAAGTAAAGACTTGTCCTCAAAAGGGCCCAGGGTTCGAAATTGAGAAAGCCGTAGACCTTTATTGGGTGTGATAGTTTTGGGACCACTTGAAACCTTTGCCCTCGATAACCCTCTTTCCGGAAGAAGTTAACCCCTTCTGCTTCCGTCTCAAAATAAAGGCCACTTTTAAGGATTTCTTTACGGAAAAGTCGGAAGGTCAGTTCGGGAAGGCGGTGAAGCGTTTTTTCATCCTCTTCAGTGGTTAAGTCCTGGAAGTATACGCACTTTAAAATAGCCTCGCCGAAGGGCCAGGTTTTTGACAGAAAAAAAGTGGATTCTAAGGTTCTTTTTGAACGGGCTTCCCGTCGGGATTCCTCAAATAGGTCATCCTCAAAATCCCAAACATATTCGTCATCGCTCACCAGATTAAGGTTTAAGATGCCCTTTATGCCGTAAGGCAAAGTGCCCTTTTGGCGGGAGAATATGGCCCATCTGTCCTTATGGAGAACCTCATCGTGTAGGCCGAAAACCCTTATTTCACCTTGATCTGTCCTCTTTAAGGCGTATCGATATTCTATTCCTCCCTTAAACCCCCTACCTCGTCCATCCCCGTGTCTGGTGAGGTAAAAGGTGAGGTCTTGATTCTCTGAAAGTACAAGGAAAAAAGGAAGCGTCACTTGAGGGCCATAACGACTGCTCATTTCAAAAGAAGGGATCAAAAAACCAGTTTGCCTTTCGGTTTTGACGGGAAAGATCGCCCATGGAATGGAGAAAAGGGGGAGTTCTTTTACTTTAAGGGAAAGCCATGAGACCTTTCCATAGCCTTCCACTTGGACTTCCAAGCTTTTAGCCGTAAACTTCCAAGGAGGTTTTTCATCGTCACAGGAGGTAAGGCTTGCCTCTTCCACGGTATATCTATCAGGTCCGATTTTCTTTATTTGTTTTCCAGTTACGTAAAAGTGCCTTTGAGAGATGAAGATCTTCCCATTTTCTATTTCGCCTTCTTTTCTTTCCAGGTCAAAAAAGATCTTATCTCCCCTTATCCAGTCCTCTCCTTCTTTAAGAAGACAGTTTCCTTTTATTAAGACCTTTTTTTCATCTGGCCAATAAAATAGTTCATCCCCTTCAAAATAACGATCTTCGTCCCATCCTCGGACCTCTTCTTGAAAATGGATGAGTCTTTGAGTTCCATCATAAAATACCCTTTCGGCTTCTATCTTCAACTGGGCGTATAAAAGACTTGGAATAAGCAAAAGGATCAAAAGGAGAAGTCTTTTCATAGTCTTTTAAGAAGAAACTCTCGGATTTCGCCAACTGCAAAAAGGGATCCTGTGACAAGAATCAGGTCTTCCGGATCTGCCTTTTCTTTGGCAATTTTTAGAGCCTCTTCTGGGGTTTTCGCTTCGAAGCCTTCGAAACCCATTTGTTTTGCCAAGCTTAATATAATTTCAGGTTCGAGGCTTCTTGGGTTTTGGGGTCTAAAGGCTATAACACTTTGGGAAAGGGGGAGGAGGATCTCTAGCATCTCCTTCCAACTTTTGTCCTTCATTATCCCTATTATTAAATGAAGCTTTCTGAAGCTTATCTCCCTTAAAAACTCGCAAAGTACCTTAACGCCTTCTGGATTATGGGCTCCATCAAGTAATACCTTTGGTTTACCTTCAAAAAGTTCAAGTCTCCCAGGCCATTTAACCTCTTTGAGCCCTTTTCTTATCTCCTCTTCATCGATGTAGAAACCAAGGTCCAAAAGCGTTTCAATGACCTCAAGCGCCAAAGAGGCATTTTCTCCTTGATGTTTACCCAAAAGGCCCAACTTTAAACTTTGAAGCTTTAACCTTCTTCCGGAAAAGGAAAAAAGACCTCCTTCGTACCTGTAATCGAAGTCACGACCAAGAAGGTAAAGATGGGCTTTCTTTCTTGAACTTTCTTCTAAGATTACCCGAAGAGGTTCTTCTCTTTTCTCTCCGCATACAATGGGTGTGTTTTCCTTAATAATTCCCGCTTTTTCCCTGGCTATTTCCCTGAGGGTGGGTCCAAGCACATCCATATGGTCGTGACCTATGTTGGTTATTACCGCAACAACGGGATTGATCACGTTTGTGGAATCAAGCCTTCCTCCGAGCCCTACTTCCACTATGGCAAGGTCCACTTCCTTTTCAACGAAGTAAAAAAATGCCAAAGCAGTGGTGAAATCGAAGAAAGTGAACCTTTCAGGTCGTTTTTCCCTTTCGGTTTTTTCCCTTAAAAGCCTTATAAGGTTTAGAAGTTCTTCATCGCTTATTTCCTTTCCGTTGATCTTTATCCTTTCATTAAGCCGATGCAGATGGGGTGAGGTGTAAAGACCCACTTTATATCTTCGAGAAAGTATGGCATCCAACATGGCACATACGGAACCCTTACCGTTTGTTCCTGCCACATGGATCGCTCGAAGTTTTAAATGGGGATTACCCAAGAGTTCTAAAAGGCTTGTGACGTTTTCCAGGCCAAAGATCATTCCAAATCGTTCAAGGCCGTAAAGGAAATCGATCTCCTTCTGAAGTTCTTCCATCTTTAACTGTAAAGAAGACTCAAAAGTTTGATTAAAACTTCCCTTAATTTGCGTCGATCAATGATCATGTCTACCATGCCGTGCTGAAGCAAATATTCCGACCTTTGAAAGCCCGGAGGCAGTTCTTCCCCTATTGTTTCTTTTATTACCCTTGGTCCAGCAAACCCGATCAAAGCCCCTGGTTCGGCGATAATGATGTCGCCAAGCATTCCAAAACTGGCAGTGACCCCTCCGGTTGTAGGGTCAGTGAGAACGGAGATATAAGGGACCCCTTCTCTTTTCAACCTACCTAAGGCTGCCGATATTTTTGCCATTTGCATAAGCGAAAGGGTCCCTTCTTGCATCCTGGCTCCGCCAGAGGCACAAAAGATAATGAGCACATTCTTTTCCCTCAAAGCCAATTCCACTGCCCGGGTGACTTTCTCTCCCATGACCGACCCAAGGCTTCCTCCGAGGAACTCGAACTCAATAGCCCCTATTATGACCGGATTACCCCCTATGCTTCCCTTTCCGTAGATGAAAGCTTCCTTGAGCCCTGTTTTTTCTTGGGCTTCTTTTAAACGTTCGGAATAACGCTTGGTATCTTTAAAACCCAAAGGATCAAGAGGTTCCAAGTTCATGTCATATTCCGTGAAACTGTTGGGGTCAACCGTAAGTTCTATTCGAGTTTTTGCTGGGATAGGAAAGTGATAGATGCATTTTGGACAGACTTTTAAATTTCTTTCCAATTCTCTAATTAGGATCATTTCCTGACAAGATGGACACTTTTGCCAAAGATCCACCATAGCGGACCCTAAAATACCAAATTGGAAGGTAAAAGCCAAGAAAGAGGGAAAAGTTGAGGAGTTCTAGAGCTATGGAGGACTGTTTTTAATCCCATAAGGGTGGAACGGTAAGGATGACAGATTCCTATGGCTTGGCCCTTTCTTTTGGCTATTTTTATAAGTTCCTCCCATGCCTTTAAAAAGTCCTCGGTTGTTTCAGCATTATCGAGGAATACATCCCTTTTATAAAAAGGTAAACCAAGCTTTTTAGCCTCAAATTCGGCTGCCGAATTTGGGGTGGTGAGGCTATCTAAGAAAAATAACCCTTCTTCCCTTAAAGTCTCCAGAACAACCCTTACCATTTCGGGATCTTCCATAAACTGGGACCCCATGTGATTATTAGCCCCTTGAACGTGAGGCATAGCTTTTATGAAGAGTCTGACCTTCTGCCTTATCTCCTCTTTACTCATTGAGAGCATTAAAGCCTCTTTGCCTGGATCGTTTAACGGATAAGCCTTGGGTTCCATGGGGATATGAAGCAAAAC
>CAYZRR010000101.1:0-13204 GCA_964480925.1 uncultured Thermodesulfobacteriota bacterium | reverse complement strand
TCATCGACACACCAGGACACGAGGCCTTTACCGCCATGCGAGCTCGGGGGGCTCAAGTTACGGATATTGTGGTTTTGGTGGTAGCGGCAGACGACGGGGTGATGCCTCAGACCGTTGAGGCCATAAATCATGCGAAAGCGGCATTGGTGCCTATAATTGTGGCTGTAAACAAAGTGGATAAAAAAGAGGCCAATCCCGAGAGGGTAAAGCGTCAGCTTGCCGAGCATGGCCTTATTCCGGAAGAATGGGGAGGAGAAACCATCTTTGTGGAGGTTTCGGCTTTAAAAAAGCAGGGGATAGAAGAACTCCTTGAGATGATCCTCCTTCAAGCCGAGATGATGGAGCTTCGAGCTAATCCCTCTAAGCCCGGAAGAGGGGTGGTGATTGAGACACGGCTTGATAGAGGAAAAGGGCCTGTGGGCACAGTCATTGTGAAAGAGGGTAGACTTAAAGAGGGGGATTATTTCGTCGCAGGCCTAACTTACGGTCGAATAAGGGCAATGGAGGACGATAGGGGAAGAAGGGTAAAAGAGGCCTTACCCTCCACTCCGGTTGAGGTGATAGGATTTGAGGAACTTCCGGAGGCAGGGGATGATTTTGTGGTGGTGAAGGATGAGGATATAGCTAAGGCCATAGCCGAATTGAGACAGAAGCGAAAAGCGAGACTTAAAGGAAAAGGGACGCCCGTTATAAGTCTCGAAGAACTATTTCAGAAGATTCAAGAGGGAGAGGCGAAGGAATTGAGAATAGTCCTTAAGGCTGATACCTTCGGCAGTTTACAGGCAATCAAAGGGGCTCTGGAAAAGCTTTCAACGGAAGAAGTGAAGATTAAGGTCATCCATGAGGGGGTGGGTGGGATTTCCGAAAGCGATGTGAATCTGGCTTACGCCTCAAAGGCCGTAATCATTGGCTTTAATGCTCAACCAATTGGAAAAGCCAAAGATACGATAGCCGAGAAAGGGGTTGAGGTTAGGGTTTATAGGATCATTTACGAATTGCTCGAAGACGTTCAGAAGGCTTTGAAGGGGATGCTCGAGCCCAAGAAGCAGGAGATAACGTTGGGGCGTGCCGAAGTCAAGGCCGTTTTCAACATACCTAAAGTGGGGCCTGTGGCCGGTTGTTATGTGATTGAGGGGAAGGTCGCAAGGAGTGGTTGGGCCCGTATATGGAGAGGCAAAGATCTACTTTACGAGGGCAAAATAGGGAGCCTTAAGCGATTTAAAGAGGATGTTAGAGAAGTCCAACAAGGGTACGAGTGTGGGCTTTCGGTTGAGGGGTTCAAGGATTGGAAAGAGGGTGACATTATTGAGGTTTATACCTTTGAAGAGGTGCCCATTGGTTAAAGATGGTGGTAGGGGTCTGCCATCTTGACGTGCTTATTGAAGGGGTTGGATCCCTTAAGGGGAAAAGACAAGTTATGAAAAGCTTAATTGAAAGGGTAAAACAGAGGTTTAACGTTTCCATATCCGAAGTGGGAGATCATGATATATGGCAAAGGGCCCAGATAGGTATCTCGGTGGTCGGTTCAGATCAAGAGACATTGGATTCGGTTTTATCGAAGTTATTATCCTTTATAGAGGAAACGAACTTGGTTCAAATATTGAAGAGTAACGTGGAGTTTGTGCATTTTAACTTAGATTTTTGGTGAAAAGATGAGTTCGAGAAGGGCTTTAAGGTTAGGCGATCTTATAAGAGAAGAAGTTTCTAAGATCATCCTTTATGAGGCTAAGGATCCGAGGCTCGGTTTGATTACGGTAACGCGGGTTAAACTATCGGATGATCTGAAGAAGGCCAAAATATATTGGACTGTCTGGGGCGATGAGAGGTCAAAGGAGGAATGCTCACAGGGGCTTGAAAGCGCCAAGGGTTTCATAAAAAGGGAATTGGGCAAAAGGGTCAGGGTGAAGTTTATACCCGATATAGATTTTGCCTTTGACGAAGGATTCGAATATGAACAACGGATATCCAGCTTGATCAAAAAGATAAAGGAAGAGGAAGGGGATGAGGGAAGCGGTTGACGGGATTTTGTTAATTAACAAGCCTGAGGGTTTGGTTTCATTCGATGTGGTGAGGAAGTTAAAGCCCTTCCTCAAGGGCACGAAAGTGGGGTATTTGGGCATTTTGGACCCTATGGCCAAAGGCGTTTTGCCGATCCTTTTGGGCAAAGCCACAAGGCTTGCTCCTCTTCTGGAAGAGGGGGAGAAGGTTTATGAGGGGATCATAAGGCTCGGCATAACGACGGATACCCAGGATCGGGACGGAAAGCCTATCAAAGTGGTGGAGGATCTTTCAGGATTTGATCTTTCTCCCTTAAAGATCCAAGAGGTATTTAAGCAATTCGAAGGCAGAATCAAACAAGTTCCTCCCATGTTTTCCGCAAAAAAGTACAAAGGGGTGCCTCTTTATAAATATGCCCGTAAAGGGGTAGAGGTGCCGCGGGAATTCAAAGAGGTCGAGATTTACGAAATAAAGCCCACCAGGGTGGAGCTTCCCTTTGTGGAGTTCTTCCTAAGGTGTTCTAAGGGAACTTATGTTAGAACATTGGCACATGATATAGGGGAGGCCTTAGGATGTGGGGGGCATCTTTACAGTTTGACAAGGCTACGTAACGGCCCCTTTGGTATTGAGGATGCGAAGGATTTGGAGGAAGTCTTAAGGCTTGCCGAAGAAGGCAGACTTTTGGAACTCATTTGGGATCTTAACAAGGCTCTTGGTTATTTAAATGCTTTGGAACTTGAGGGGCAGAACTTATATCGGATATTACACGGTGGGTTTGTTTTCCTTGAGGATAAGGAGCTCAAGGAAGGTCTGGTGAGGGTCATGGACGGAGAAGGTAAACTGGTAGCCATTGGGTTGGTTAACCGAGTTGGAAAGGAGTGGATGGTAAAACCCCTCAAGGTATTGGGGGGTAGAGCATAAATTAAGGAGGTGTCAAATGGCTCTTGAGCGCGAGAGGAAAAAGGAGATAATAGAAAACTTCAAAATCCACGAAAAGGACACGGGTTCGTGTGAGGTTCAAGTGGCCATCCTCACGGAGAGGATAAATTATCTGAATGAGCATCTAAAGGTCCATAAAAAGGATTATCACTCCAGGTTAGGGTTAATAAAGTTGGTTAACCGAAGGAGGAAGTTACTAAATTATCTTAAAGAAGAGGATCCCGAGAGGTATAAGCGATTAATAGAACGGCTTAAGCTCAGGAAGTAAAGGAGGGGTTTAAGGTATGCCGAGGGCTCATATCCAATGGGCAGGCAGAGATTTAGTGATTGAAACCGAAGAGGTAGCCCGTCAGGCCGATGGAGCGGTATTAGTTAAGTATGGGGAGACGGTGGTTTTGGTTACAGCCGTTTCTTCTAAGGAACTTAAACCTGGGGTCGACTTTTTGCCGCTTTTGGTGAATTACCTTGAGATGACCTTTGCGGCGGGTAGAATTCCAGGTGGATTTTTCAAAAGGGAAGGTAGACCGACGGATCCCGAGATCCTTTATTCCCGGCTTGTGGATCGAAGTATA
Source organism: uncultured Thermodesulfobacteriota bacterium (assembly GCA_964480925.1). Classification (GTDB taxonomy): domain Bacteria; phylum Desulfobacterota; class B13-G15; order B13-G15; family B13-G15; genus B73-G16. The sequence continues at coordinate 9,695 of CAYZRR010000101.1, read as the reverse complement.
AGGCCGCTTTTCCCCAAGGGTTACAATTATGATACCCAAGTTATAGCCACGGTTCTTTCGGTCGATCAGGAAAATGATCCGAGCTTTTTGAGCATCATAGGGGCGTCAGCAGCGCTTGATCTTTCGGACATACCTTTTGGAGGACCGGTGGTTGGGGTAAAGGTCGGTCTCATAGACGGGCAGTTTGTGATAAACCCCACAGCAAGTGAACTGGAAAAAAGTCTTCTCGACCTCACGGTAGCCGCAAATCGCGAAGGGATAGTTATGGTTGAAGGAGGTGGCAAATTCGTTCCGGAAGAGGTCCTTATTGAGGCCATTTTTAAAGGGTATGAAGCTGCGAAGCCCGTTATTGAGTTCTTAGAAGAATTAAAGGAAACGTGGGGTAAGCCCAAAAGAAGTTTCACGGTCTTTGAGGTGCCTGAGGATTTAAAGATTTCGGTCTTTGAGTGGGGCATTCCTAAGTTAAAAGAGGCTTTACAGATCACCTCAAAAATCGAGCGCAGAGAGCGCATAAGCGAAATTTTAAGAGAGGCTTACGGGGTTTTTGGGGCAGCAGATCCGCTGAAACAGGTCCAGATCAAGATGGCCTTTGAGGAGGCGGAGCGTTACTTGATAAGGTCCTCGGTCCTGGAAGAGGGTAAGAGGATTGATGGACGGGCTTTAAATGAAATAAGGCCTATAAGCTGTGAGGTGGGTTATCTGCCTCGGACTCATGGGTCGGCGGTTTTCCGCCGAGGGGAGACCCAGGTTTTGGTGACCACAACCTTTGGGACCGCTGAGGATCAGCAGAAGATCGAGACCTTGTTGGAAGGCGAGATATATAAACGTTTTATGGTTCACTATTACTTTCCCCCCTTCTGTGTGGGGGAGATAGCCCCCTTAAGGGCCCCGAGCCGAAGGGAGATTGGGCATGGGGCCTTAGCGGAAAGGGCCCTTGAGCCTGTAATTCCTCCCAAGGAGGAGTTTCCTTACACCATAAGGGTGGTCTCTCAAGTTTTGGAGTCCAACGGTTCTTCCTCTATGGCCACGGTGTGTGGGGGTTCGCTTTCTTTGATGGATGCAGGGGTACCGGTTCGAGCTGCGGTAGCGGGGATCGCCATGGGGTTGATGATAGAGGGAGATAAGGTGGCTATCTTAACGGACATCATGGGCGAAGAGGATCATCATGGTGATATGGATTTTAAAGTGGCCGGTACTCGAGAAGGGGTTACTTCTTTTCAGATGGACGTTAAGGTTCCTGGACTCACCAAAGAGATACTTAAACAAGCCCTTGAACAAGCCCGAGAGGCGAGGCTTCATGTGCTTGACGTTATGAATAAAACGCTTGATCAACCCAGGAAGGAAATCTCAAAGTACGCTCCTAAAATCGTCACCATCCAGGTAAATCCTGATAAAATCCGCAATGTGATAGGTCCTTTGGGCAAGCATATCCGTTCCATAATCGAAAAGACAGGTGTGAAGATCGACATTGAAGAAAATGGCCTTGTGAGGATAGCCTCTCCCAACCCCGATGCGATTCAAGAAGCGATAAAGATGGTACGGGAATACAGCGCGGAAGCCAAGATAGGGGAGGTGTATATAGGTACGGTGAAAAGGATAGCCGATTTTGGGGCTTTCATTGAGATAATGCCAGGGGTAATAGGGCTTTGTCATATCTCGCAGCTTGATACCAAACGAGTGAAAAGTGTGAGTGACGTGGTGAAGGTGGGGCAACAGGTGAAGGTAAAGGTCATAGAGATCGACGAATACGGAAGGCTCAGGCTTTCGAGGAAGGCGGTGATGGAGGAGGAAAAGAAAAAAGCCCCACAAACTTCTCAGAGGTCTTAAGGGCCTTGCAAAAAACGGTGCTCGAAAACGGGATTTCCGTCTTAAGTGAGCGGCTTCCCCACTTTAATTCGGTCTCCCTGGGCATATGGTTTAAAGTCGGATCGCGCGACGAAGGGGAGGGGGAGAAGGGGATATGTCATTTCATTGAACATACGGTTTTTAAGGGCACGAAAAACAGGACAGCTTCCCAGATAGTGAAGGAAATCGAAGCAGTGGGAGGTACTATAAACGCCTTTACCACCAAGGAATATGTTTGCTTTCACGCAAGGGTTCTCGGGAAGGATTTGCGATTGGCCCTGGGTGTGTTAAGTGATTTGGTGAGGGATCCTCTGTTTGATCCGGAAGAATTGGAGAAAGAAAAAGGGGTTGTCATACAAGAAATCAAAATGACCGAGGACACGCCCGAGGAACACGTTCATGAGCTTTTTTTCAAGACCTTCTGGAAGGATCACCCCCTTGGTTTTCCCATAGCCGGAGAAGAGATCACCGTAAAGGCCTTCACCTCAGAACAGGTGTTGGAGTTCTACAAAAGGCATTTTAGTCCTGAACGTATGATCGTAGCAGCGGCAGGAAGCGTTGATCATGGAGAGCTTTTGGAAACAGTACTTAAGGAACTTGGTTCTCTTCAAGGCCAAAATGGGAATTTTTCAAGGCATTCCCCTAAGGAAGTCCAGAGTGGGGTTAAATCCTTTAAGAAGGACTTGGAGCAGGTCCACGTGTGTTTAGGAGTAGAAGGTGTTTCTCAAACGCATCCCCTTCGTTTTCCTCTTATTGTTCTCAATACCATTTTGGGCGGTAATATGAGCTCAAGACTTTTCCAAGAACTGAGGGAGAAGCGGGGGTTAAGTTACGCGGTTTATTCCTTTTTGCATAGTTTTACCGATTCAGGGGTATTTGGCCTTTATGTGGGGACTACTCCCCAAGAGCTACCCCCAGTGCTTGAGGTCATAAAAGAGCAATGGCAAAGCCTTTCTAAAGGGGAGATAAAAGAAGAGGAAGTCCAACTTGCCAAGGAGTACATCAAAGGTGGTTTGCTTATAAGCCTTGAGTCGCCTGAAGGGTGGATGAACCGCATCGCTAAAAACGAGATATATTACGGACGGGAGATTAAGGTGGAGGAGACCCTAAGAGCTATTGAGAGCGTTGATCTTAAAGTCCTTAAAGAAGTAGGTGAGGCCTTTTTGGATAAAGAGCCGTGTGTGGTGTTTCTGGGGGCAGTAGAGGAGAATTGCTCGAGATTGTGGTGAAAAAGCTCTCCCCTCGGGCGAGGCTTCCTGAGTATATGAGCGAAGGGGCCTCGGGATTGGATTTATTTGCCCTTTTGGAAGAACCTTTGGTGATAGAACCGGGTAAATGGGCTTTAATCCCCACGGGGCTTGCCCTTTGGATACCCCAAGGATATGAAGGACAGATTAGACCTCGAAGCGGTTTAGCTTTAAGTCATGGGCTTACCGTTTTGAATTCTCCTGGGACCATCGATTCCGATTACCGGGGGGAGATTAAGGTGATTCTTATAAATCTCGGCGAAAAGCCTTTTACAATTCGCGATGGGGATAGGATAGCCCAATTGGTTATACAGCCCGTAACGAAGGTGATATTAAGATTAACCGAGGAGCTTCCTCCTTCCCTACGGCAAGAGGGAGGATTCGGACATACGGGGGTTTAAAGATGAGGATAGGCGTTTTTTCTGATACCCACGATAATTTGGCCATGATAGAGAAGGGTCTCCGGGTTTTTGAAAAAGAGGCCATAGACGCAGTCCTTCACTTGGGAGATTTCGTGGCTCCCTTCGCCTTACGAAGGATCCTCGGGGGTTTAAAGGTCCCCCTCTATGGGGTTTTCGGTAATAACGATGGCGAAAGGATACTACTGAAGGGTATAATGGGCGATCGGCTAAGGGATGGTCCATTTGTCGTCCAATTTGGGGATTATAGGGTCCTTCTTTTGCACGAACTGGATGAAGCTCTCAAAGAGGTTCTTTCTTCAAGCACCTTAAGAGCGGTGTTCTTCGGCCATACCCATCAGGTATTTTTGGAAAAACGAAATGGAGTTCTTTTTTTCAATCCGGGGGAATGTTGCGGATATCTTACGGGTAAAGGAACAGTAGGGATATGTGACCTGGAGAAACTTGAGGCTTTTGTGATTGAGCTATGAGAAACGAGGACCTGGTGGATCTTTATCTTAATCACTTAAGGGTTGAAAAGGGGCTTTCGCAAAATACCATTGAGGCTTATTCTCGGGATCTCCGAACCTTTTTGGAGTTTTGGTCCGATAAACCTTTACGGGAATTTCAGCGAAACAAAGTAGCCAAATACCTTTCCTTTCTCGGGGAAAGGGGGCTTTCGGCTCGGAGCATTCATCGGGCTTTGGTGGCCTTAAGGGGGTTTTTTCGTTTTTTGCTTCTTGAAGGGCATTTAGAAGAGGACCCCCTGGAGGAGGTTTCCTTTCCCTTCTTTCCAAAAAAGTTACCGAATCCCTTGACCTTTGGGCAGACTAAAGAGCTTTTGGAAAAGCCTGATTCATCAACTCCTATAGGTCTGAGGGATTCAGCGCTTTTGGAGTTGATGTACGGTACTGGTATTCGGGTTTCAGAGGCAAGTGAACTCCGACTTGAGGCCCTTCAATTAGAACTAGGGTTTCTTCTGGTAAAGGGTAAGGGAGAAAAAGAAAGGATTGTTCCTATAGGAGAGATAGCAAAGGAAAAACTTGTAAAATACCTTTCCGAAGGGCGTCCTAAACTATTAAAGGATCGGGCTTCTCCTTACGTGTTTTTAAATCCTCAAGGGAGGAAATTAAGCCGTCAGGGCATTTGGAAGATTATAAAGAGGTACGCTCTTTTATGTGGCATAAGGGATATTAGCCCTCATACCTTGCGCCATACCTTCGCTACCCATATGCTTCAAGGAGGAGCCGATTTGAGGGTGGTTCAGATCCTTTTGGGACATGCCGATATTTCCACAACCCAAGTCTATACCAGTGTTACAATAGATTACCTAAAGGAGATTCACAGACGCTTTCACCCAAGGCCTTAAAGGGGAGGCTTTCATGGCTTTAACTTATAAAGATGCAGGTGTTGACATAGATAAGGCGGATGAGTTTGTCCGATTAATAGGAGAAAAGACTAGACCCCATCTTAAAGAATGGGTCTTAAAGGGGATAGGAGGGTTTTCCTCGGTGGTGAGCATTCCTTCCGGTTTCAAGGATCCCCTTATCGTTAGTTCCTGTGACGGGGTGGGGACTAAACTTAAGATAGCCCAAATGCTTAAAAGGTTCGATACCGTAGGTATTGACCTTGTGGCCATGTGCGTAAATGACCTTTTGCCCGTTGGGGCTTATCCGCTTTTTTTCCTGGATTACCTCGGTACAGGGAAATTGGACCTACAAAGGGACCTCAAGCTCATAGAGGGGATAATTAGCGGATGCGAAGAGGCCCAATGCGCGCTTGTAGGGGGTGAGACGGCCGAACTTCCGGGCCTTTATCAGAAGGAGGACTTTGAACTTGTGGGGTTCGCCGTGGGGGTAGTGGAGAGGGAAAGGCTCGTCGATGGTTCGGCCATAAGAGAAGGGGATGTCCTTTTGGGCTTAAGCTCCTCGGGGCTTCATTCAAACGGGTATTCATTGGTGAGGAAACTTATAGAGCTTCATAAGTTGAGTTTGGACTCTTATTTTGAAGAGTTTGGAACAAGCCTTGGAGAGGAATTGCTTAAGCCTACAAAAATTTACGTTAAAACCGTCTTAAAGCTTTTGGACCGTTACCCTATAAAAGGCATGGCTCATATAACCGGAGGAGGGCTTCCTGGTAATATCCCGAGAATATTGCCTCAAGGCCTGGGCGTTAAGATAAGAGTAAGTTGGCCTATTCCTCCGATTTTTCAATTCCTCCAGAGACTTGGGGTAAAGTCCGAAGAAATGTGGCGAGTTTTTAATATGGGGATCGGATTTGTGTTGGTGGTGGACAAAGAGTTAGCCTCTTCGGTAATGGAAGAAGTTGAGCGATTGGGGGAAAAGGCCTTTTTAATCGGCGAGGTTATAAAGGGAGAAGGAGTCATAATTGAGTGAAAGGATTTTAATCAGCGCGTGTTTACTGGGCATCAACTGCCGATATGATGGGGATACCCGGGGTCCTATCCCTTTACCCGAGTCTTTATGTCCAATTCCAGTATGTCCCGAACAATTAGGTGGTCTTCCTACACCAAGGCCCAAGGCCTACTTCGAAGGAGGGGATGGGAGAGAAGTGTTAAAAGGCCGGGCCAGGGTGATAAACCTCAAAGGTGAGGATGTGACCCAAGCCTTCATCAAAGGGGCCAAGGAGGTCCTTGGGCTTTGTAAGCTTCTCGGCCTTAAAAAGGCTATCCTTAAAGACCAAAGCCCTTCCTGTGGGGTAAAAAGGGTTTGGATCGGCAAAGAGCTTAGTTCTGGAATGGGTGTTCTTTCGGCCCTTTTAACAGAAGAAGGGATAGAGGTGATAAGTTCCGAGGACTTTTTAAAATGAGGCTTGCCTTAATAAGGTTGAGTTCCTTAGGTGACCTGGTACTTGTGCTTCCCGCTTTTTGGGCTTTAAGAAAAGCCTTACCCGAGGCTCATATAGCTTGGCTTGTCCGAGAGGATTTAAAAGAAGTCCTTGAAGGAACACCTGGGCTTGATGAGATAATACCTGTACGCTTGCCATCTTTCACCGATAGATATGCCTCACTTCCAAAACTCCTTAAGGGCTTCACTCTCTGGTCGAAGGCTATAAGGGAAATAGGTTTTTCTTACTTTAGAAAGTTTGATCTTGTGATTGATTTCCAAGGGCTTTTTAAAAGTGCCTTTTTTGCATTTTTCCTGGGGAAAGAGCGTTATGGCTTTCGAAACGGGCGTGAGTTAAGTTTTTTATTTTTAAATAAGCCCATATTCACAAGGGATAAGACCCAACACGCGGTAAATAATTACCTTAAAATAGCGGCCCATTTTGGAGGGATCCCAATAGCGGAATTTCCCCTTTTTATTCCTGAAGAGGCGCGGTCCTTTTGTAGAGCCTTTTTTAGGGAGAACGGCGTAAAAGAAAAGGACTTTTTGGTCTTTCTTTCCCCCACGGCTAGATGGGAGACCAAACTCTGGTCACAGGAAGGGTTTGCGGAAGTGGGGGACAGAATAATAGAGGATTTTGGGGCCAAAATAATCCTTTCGGGCCTTCCTAAGGAACTCAATTACCTTAAAGGAATAAAGGAGAGGATGAGATATAAAGACCGTGTCCTTTTGTCACCTCCTACCTCCATAAAGCAGTTTTTTGCCTTACTTGAGGCCTCTCGGGTCTTTGTGGGGGTTGACAGCGGAGCTATGCATGTGGCAAGGGCCCTGAGAAAGCCCGTTATTGCGGTCTTCGGCCCTTCGGATCCAAGGTGGATAGGCCCTTATGGCCAAAAAAAGGGAGTTGTAAGGGCAGAGGTAAAGTGTTCACCTTGTAACAAGAAAAGGTGCAATGATTTAAGCTGTATGAGAGAGATCACGCCTCAAATGGTTCTTCAAGAGTTTGAACATTTACTTTCAGAAAAGAATGCCTGACCAATGAGGTTGTCCATCTCCCTCTTTGGGAAAGGTCAATGCCCAAGGTCCTCCCTTTTGAATGGTGGTAAGGTAAAGACTTCGTGGTTCTCTCATATCACTTGAAAATACCAAATGCCTCCCATTGGGTGCCCAAGAGGGGTTTTGATGGTTGCCCCGGTAAGGGGTAAGAAGCCTTAGATCTGAGCCATCTGGCCTTATTATGAAAATCTTAAATTCCCCTTCCCATCTTCCTGAAAAGGCGATCCAGTCTCCTTGAGGAGACCAAGAAGGGTCGGCGTTATAACTCCCAAACTGAGTTAAGGGCTTACTCTTTCGGCTCTCCAGGTCCATTATGTAAAGCTGTGGAGTCCCCGTTCGGTCAGATACGTAAACTAGTCTTTTCCCATCAGGCGAAAAGGAAGGCGAGGTCTCCGTATAAGGACTTTCAGTCAAAGGGGTCAAGGAACCGTCACTTAGATCAAGCAAAAAAAGATCGAGGGATCCCTTTGTGCCTCTTAAGGATAAAACCACCTTTTTCCCATCGGGAGACCAAGAAGGAGCCGAATTAGGGCCTGGTTTGGAGGAGACCAAATTTAATCTTCCCGTTTCCAATTCGAGCATATAAAGATCTGGATTCATCCTTTTGAAATTGGTGAATAAGAGCTTTTTCCCGTCGGGTGAAAACCGTGGTGACATGCAAAGCGTTTGTCTCAAAAGGGGCATCTCTCCTGAGCCTTCAGGATAAACCATCCAAAGTTCCCGGTAAGGGTGTATTTGCCTTATAAAGGCGATACGGGAGCAAAAAATGCCAGGCCTTCCGGTCAGGGTTTCAAGGATTTCGTCAACCAGTTTGTAACATATAAGGTTCACCCCCTCTTGAGAAGACCGATAAGTTTTCGCCTTAATTAGGCTCTCTCCTACCGGGTCAAATAGAAAGGAACTTAAAAGGACTTCTTTTCCCGAGGTCTCTACTTTCACTGAAAGCACAAGTTCCACTTCCTTCCGTTTCAAAGTGGCATAATCGATGTTTTGTGGCGTAACATTCCCGTTTGAAGGTAAGTCCACCAGCTCAAAAAGGTGCGATATATCCAGGCATCTCTTTAAGACCCGCTCGATCCTCTCTGAAGGCCCCTTATCCTTGGGGTGAATGAAAAAGGCCAACCGATAAAGTCTTTGTGTAGGGGAATCGATCTCAATGTAAGTGATGCTTTTTCCCACCTTAAGGGAAAAAAGGATCAAAAAAACCACCAAAGAAAGCTTACGGCTTAAAGACAAGACCCACCTCCAAAGTTTTCTTTTCAGGTGGTGGAGGGTAAGGTTCGGCTCTTCTAAGAGCTTGAAGGGCTGAATTGTCAAATATCCGATTGCCCGAACTCTGTTCAATTTGAACCAACAACACCCTACCCTCGGGATCAATCTTAACCCTTATAACGGTTTTGAGGCCTTCTGGATTTAAACCCTCCGGAATTACCCAAAAACGCCTAATGTGTTGCTGAAGTTGATGAAAATAAATATCGAAACTCATCTTTTCCTCGGGGGTTTCGTTTGACGTTAACTCTCCTTGGAACTTTTCTTCGATCCTCTTAATGGCCTCTTGGCGTTTCTTCTCGAGTTCTTCGGATGAGGCCTCCGCTTTTTTCACCCTTTCCTCTATTTGCTTTATCTTTTCGCGGTATATTTTTTCCAAGTCCATTTTGGTTTCAGTCTTCTGTGCTTTTTCTACCTTTTCCTTGGCCTCTGTTTTTGTTTGCATTTCTTTTTGAACTTTTGCGAGTTTTTCGCTTTTGGGTTCCTTGGGCTTTTCCTCCCTTGGTTCGGTTTTAAGTGTTTCGCTTGGCATTGGTAAAGGGGGAGACGGAAGGGGTTGTTTTTCTATGAGGCTTACCGAAACCGTTTCTCTTAGCAAAAGGGTTTTGTGAAAGGGTTTTAGGACTAAAAATAGTCCCAAATGAAGAAAAGCCGAAAGGATCAAGGCGATCTTTAATGTATTCAAGTTGTTTCTTCTTTCCATATCTCATTGAGAAGAATTTCTGTTAAACGCCGCGCCAGGGGTGTTAAGGTTCTTCCTTTTCTTGTGACAAGATAAAAGGTCCTTCCAATGGGGTCAAGCTCTCTTATCTTCACTTCTCCGAATTCCCTTCCCAGTTCCTCCTTGACCGCTATATTGGAGATGAGTCCGATTCCTAATCCCGCCCGAACCGCTTCTTTCACCGCCGTAGTGGAACCTAAAAGGAGTTTTATCCTAAGGTTACCAAAATTAAGGCCACACCTTTTCAATTTCTCCTCAAAGGCCTTACGAGTACCTGAGCCAAGTTCTCTCAAAATCAGGTGTTCTTTTGAAA
>CAYZRR010000100.1:0-11528 GCA_964480925.1 uncultured Thermodesulfobacteriota bacterium | reverse complement strand
GAAAAATTTGGTGGAGGCGGCGGGAATCGAACCCGCGTCCGAGGGTAATTCGAAAGGGACATCTACATGCTTAGCCTGTGTTTGACTTTCGTCAAGAAGCCTCCCACAGGCAGGACTGCTTCTTGACTAGCTCATCTAATATCACCCTTGCCTATGAGCCTCAGCAAGGGCTTAGCTCATGTTCCTGACGCCCTATGAGACCCATGAGCCAATCTCATAGGACGTGGCTGCTACTTAGGCAGCCAAAGCATACTCATAAGAGTCGGCACTTGTGTTTAGCCCACTGTTTAACGAGGAGTGGGACCTCGGCATGCTTTCTCCTTTCTCCTTACCCCCGTCGAACCCTTTTCGCCCCCCTTTCTTAAAGCTTAAATCTTTTATAATCCCTTTCAAACTCCTTTTCAAGGGCTTTTCGTTTTAGTTCTTCTCGCCTATCGTATACTTTCTTACCTCTGGCTAAAGCCAGTTCCACCTTTGCTTTCCCTTGCCGAAAGTAAATGCTCAAAGGTATCAGGGTATATCCCCTTTGTTGGACCTTTCCTATGAGTTTTTTTATTTCCCTTTTATGAAGGAGCAATTTCCTGGGCCTCAAGGGATCGTGATTGAATCGATTCCCGTGGGCATAAGGGCTTATATGAACGTTTAAAAGATAAACCTCCCCGTTCTCTATCTGAGCATATCCATCTTTGAGGCTCACTCTTCCCTCTCGGAGGGCCTTGACCTCAGACCCCTGTAACACTATTCCAGCCTCGTATGTCTCTTCGATAAAATATTGGCTCTGGGCTTTTCTGTTCTGAGCGACTATTTTTTTTGCGTCTTCAGGGTTTTTTTTCATCTCAATTACCGTTAAAGGCAGGCAAAAGCGCCTTTATAAAGGCTTCAGCCGAGAAATCCATTAAGTCTTCAAGGTCTTCCCCTATCCCTATAAATCTTATGGGAAGGCCGAGCTCTTTCGCAATTGCTACAATTATACCCCCCTTTGCGGTACCATCCAATTTGGCAAGGGCAATCCCGTCAATACCTATTTCTTGATGGAAGGTCTTGGCTTGAATGAGGGCATTTTGACCATTTGTGGCATCAAGGACAAGCAAGGTCTCTTGGGGGAATTCGGGATCTATCTTCCTCGAAACCCTTTTAATCTTTTTGACCTCCTCCATGAGCCCTTCTTTCGTATGGAGCCTTCCAGCTGTATCTATCAAAAGCAAATCATAGCCCTTTGAGATTGCTGAAGAAAGAGCATCATAAGTTACCGCAGCGGGATCGGAACCCGGTTGGTGTTTTATAAGGGAAGCTCCAGCCCGTTTAGCCAATATCTCCAATTGCTCAATAGCAGCTGCTCGAAAGGTGTCACCTGCAGCCACCATCACCTTTTTGCCTTGTGAAGTGTACCTGTAAGCTAATTTAGCCAAGGTAGTGGTCTTTCCAACCCCGTTTACCCCTACAAAGAGCACAACCATCGGTTTTTTCCTATCCTTAAGTTCAAAGGGAGCTTCATAGGGCTTCAACAGCTTGATCAAAAGTTCCCTCAAAACCTCATAAAACTCGGAGACTTCCTTTATGCCTCTTTTCCTCGCCTCCTCTTGAAGCTCTTTTATAAGCTCCTGCGTGGCTTTAACCCCTATGTCCGATTCGATGAGGATTTCCTCAAGCTCCTCCCATAGATGAGCATTTAAGACTCGAGAAGCATTTAAAACTCCTTTTAGTTTGTTAAAAAAGTTCAGATGTGACTTTGAAAGCCTTTCCCTGAGCTTTTTTAAAAACATCTTAACCCTCTTGGGCCAAAAGGGCGGCTCCCAAAGCGCATACTATCTGTGGTTCAAAGTAAACCGTCAAGGGCATTTTGATCTCTTCTTCCAATGCCCTCACAACGCCAATATTCTTCGCCACTCCTCCGGTCATCACCACTTGAGGTTTGGGACCACCTATGCGCTCAAGGAGCCCAACGGTTCTTTTTGCTATGGCCTTATGAACTGCTCGGAGTATTTCCTCTACCTGTTCGCCTTGAGAGACCAGCGAGACCACTTCACTTTCAGCAAAAACGGTGCATATGCTGGATATGCTTAAGTCCTTTTTGGCCCGAAGGGATATCTCTCCCATTTTATCAAGTTCTACCCCTAAAGCTCTTGCCATAACCTCTAAAAACCGGCCGGTCCCCGCGGCACATTTGTCGTTCATATCAAACTCCACGACTTGCCCTTTTTCATTAATCCTTATGACCTTGGTATCCTGTCCACCAATGTCAATGACGGTCCTTGCTTCCGGAAAGAGGTGATGAACCCCTCGGGCCAAACAAGTTATCTCCGTGACTTTTTTGTGAGCAAAATCAACTATCCCTCGTCCAGCACCGGTAGCCACTATCCTCTTAACCTCATCTCTCTTGATCCCTGAAAATATCAAAGCCTTTTCTAAAGCCAAAGAAGCCGCTTCATAACTCGAACCCCCGGTAAGAAGTATCGAATATCCCAGAACTCCCCTTTGTGGTTCATAAACAAGGGCTTCAGTAGTGATAGATCCTACGTCAATGCCTACGGTAATCATTCGTTCTTCCATTGCGGCTGCCTCTTTTGCACAAATGCTTCAAGTCCTTCATTAGCATCATGGGTCTTCATTAAGGCGTGTTTATAAATCAATTCATTATTCTGAAGGGCGGTTTCAAAATCGACATTTAAACTAGCCAAAATGGCCCTCTTGGTAATCCTCAACACTATCCCACTCTTTTCGGTAAGCCTCTTAAGGAACTTCTCCACCTCTTCCTCAAACTTATCATCGGGTACTACCACGTTAACGAGACCCAACTTTTCAGCTTCTCTGGCCGAGATCACGTCACCGGTAAGTATTAACTCCATGGCCTTTTTTATCGGTATAATCCTCGGCAAATAAGAATTCGCAACCGGAGGAAAAACCCCAACTTTTATCTCGGGCTGTCCGAGCTTGGCCGATTCGCTGGCTATTACCATATCACAAAAAATAACCACTTCGCAGCCTCCTCCTAATACATGTCCCCTCACCGCTGCAACCGTAGGAATCTCCAGGGTGGCCATAACTCGGAAAATATCATGAAAGACCTCTAACATCTCTTCCATCTTCTCACCCATATGATCCTTCACGTCCACACCAGTAGAAAAGGCCTTCTCACCTGCACTGGTAATAAGCAGAACCTTCAACTCCTTCTGGCGAGCTCTCACATCCTTTAAAGCATCTACCATCTCGCGCATGGTGGGTATATCTAAAACGTTATAAGGAGGCCTGTTGATCACAATTCTCGCAACTTGATCCTTTATTTCGTATAAAATGTTTTGATAATGGTGAGTCATGGCTCCCTCCTTTTTTTGAGAAAGATATCACAAATAGGCAAATTAATTCAACCTATATTTACAAAAGCTAACCTTTCTCCCAGTCTTTTAATGACAATATCCCGTAGAGCTTTATGCCTCTGAAGAGTCGGATCTTGCTTGACTAATTTAAACGCCTCTCTTCTCGCGAGTAAAAAGAGCTCTAAATCTCGAGGAAGTTCTACCACTTTAAATTTGGGTATACCCCATTGTTTCGTACCCAATATTTCTCCGGGCCCCCTCAAAATGAGGTCTGCTTCAGCTATTTTGAATCCATCCCGGTTTTCCTTCATAAATTTTAACCTTCTCTCCGCTTCTTCACTGAGTTGACCTCGGGCAACAAGAAGACAATAAGAAGGGTAAAGCCCCCTTCCAACTCGTCCCCTTAACTGATGTAACTGAGCAAGACCAAACCTTTGAGCCTCTTCCACAAGCATCACCGTAGCGTTGGGCACATCGATCCCAACCTCGATCACAGTTGTTGAAACCAAAACTTGGATTTTGTTATCTTTAAAGTCCCTCATTATCTTCTCTTTTTCGTGAGGTCTCATTTTGCCATGAAGAAGCCCAACTCTCCATTGAGGATATTTTCTTTTAAGCTCTTGGAATCCCTCCTTTACGTTTTTTATGTCCATTTCCTCCGATCCCTCTATGAGGGGGTATATCACGTAACCTTGATGACCTTTCTTCACCTCCTCTTCCAGTATCTGGTAAGCCCTTTCTCTCTCGTTTTCCCCAAAAAGATGGGTCTCAACGGTACCCCTTCCCTCTGGCATCTGGTCGAGAACCGAGATCTCCATATCACCGTAAAGGGTCAAGGCCAATGTACGAGGAATGGGGGTAGCGGTCATAACAAGAAGGTGGGGATTAAGTCCCTTTTGATAAAGCCTCACTCGCTGTAAGACTCCAAAACGATGTTGTTCATCGACCACGGCAAACCCCAAGGCCTTGAAACTCACCCCTTCTTGGATAAGAGCATGAGTCCCTACTATTATGTGGACTCGGCCCTCAGAAATATCCCTTAAAGTCTTTTCCCTTTCGCTACCCCTTATTTTTGAAGTCAAAAGCTTAACTTTAATGGGAAGCCCTTTAGCTAAACTGAGGACTGTTTCGAAATGTTGTTCGGCCAAAATCTCCGTAGGAGCCATTATGGCCGCTTGATAACCGTTTTCTATAGCGATCAAGGCTCCACAAATGGCAACGACCGTCTTTCCACTTCCCACATCGCCTTGAAGAAGGCGATACATAGGATGGGGTTTAGAAAGGTCCGACTTGATCTCTTCGATGGCTTTTTTCTGAGCCTGGGTAAGGGAAAAGGGGAGAGCCTGGATAAACTGATTGAGCATCTTCAAGTCGGCCGTATTTAAGGGTATCCCGGGGGTCCTCTTTAAGCTCTCTTTCTTTAAAGCAATAGCCACCTCTAAGAGGAATAATTCTTCGAAGGCAAGCCTTTTATGGTAAGGCGAAGTACCGTTCATCAATTCCCTTAGATATTTGGAACTTGAGGGAAAGTGAATCTCAAGAAGGGATTCGGAAAACGAGGGAAGATCAAGCCTCATCTCAATTTCAAGAGGAACACACGTTTTCGCCCGTGTGGCATAATCGGTTACGATTTTGTACATGAGAGAACGGATTCTTCTTTGTTTGAGATCCTCGGTCTGGGAATAAATTGGCACAATCCTTCCGAAATGTATGGTATCTTCTTTTTCCTCTTTTAGGATCTCTATATCCGGATGATGAACCTCCTTTTGCTCAAAATATCCCTTTATCTCTCCTGAAAACATGAGCTTTGTCCCTACTCTTAGGACCTTTTTAAGGTAATCCCATCCTTGGAACCATTTGGCTAGTATGAAGCCCGTTCCGTCACTCAATAAGACCTCCAAAACCTTTTTGCCGCTTTTGGGGTACAGGACCTCTTCAACCTTAAGGACTTGCCCCAAAGCCGTAACCCATTCTCCAGGTTTGATTTGAAAGAACTTTTTCATATCCTTTCTGTTCTCATACCTCAAAGGAAGGTTCATCAAGGCATCCCAAACGGTCTTTATGCCTTTTTTCTCCAGCAAACGGGCAATTTTAGGACCTACTCCTTTTATCTCTCTTATGGAAATCTCCCATACGTCACGGTCGCTTGTCTTAAGAAGGTACTCTATCTCCTCAAAGATGCTCTTTACTTTAAGGAGCACCTCCATCTTATCGGCAAAGTCCTTTCCATCAAAACCCTCGAATTGAAGTTTGATCTCTTCAAAAAGTTCCTTTACCTTGGGATGAGTACATTCTCTTAAAGCTTCCTCAACCATATGGTCCACAAACCTCTCAAGGCCTCTTACCTGTCGCAAAGCCCTTTCTGGATTTCGGAGAATAAAGTTTATTGGCCTAAAAAGCTTCTCTAAAACCCGCATCGATTATTAAAATAAACAAAAAGGGGAAAGGATTTAATCCCTTTCCCCTTTACAGAGATTTTTATCTTTGCAATTCCTTAGCTTTCCAATATCCTTTCGGCCTCTTCTCGATAAGCCTCCATTACATACGGAATACCCGAAACCTCAGCCGCCTCCCGGGTTAAAGCCATGAGGTCTTTTCGCGATATGGTGTCGATCCGGAAATTCCTGGAACCAGCCATTAATTGCTGAAGCCCAACTTTGATCTTGTCACAAAAGGTGTATATGGCGATAGCTCCAAGGGGAATCTCCTTAATGGCCTCACCGTACTTCTCCCTTAAGATCTCATAACAGACGAATATCTCCTCAACCGTAGACCCGTATTCAGAGACGCTTTTGGGGAGTTTACCCTCCTTCAACCATTCTCCGATGTTTTTACCTACCATTCCAGGAATCATAAGGGCTCTACCCATACATACGGCCTTAACCCAAGGGGCACCCATGGCTATGACTTTAAAAACATGGTCTTCGGTCGAAAAACCACCGGCAATCGCTATATCCGGGACCCATTCGCCCTGAGAGGCTAATTTTTTGCAAAATTCATAAGTCAAAGCCTGAAGATAAAAGGTCGGAATGCCCCACTCGTTCATCATCCTCCAAGGACTCATCCCGGTTCCGCCTCCAGCACCGTCAATTGTCACCAGATCTATCCTCGCCCTGGAAGACCACTTCAAAGCCTTGGCAAGCTCCACCATGCTGTAAGCCCCGGTTTTAAGGGTAATCCGTTCTGCCCCAAGCCTTCTGAGCCTCTCCACCTCTTTGTAAAAACCTTCCTCATCTATAAATCCCAAACGAGAATGGCGCTCGAAGGCCTTAATGGCTCCTTTACGAAAGGCCTCTTGATTAGCCGGAAGGGAAGGATCCGGAGTAACGATGTATCCTCTTCTTTGAAGCTCCAAGGCCCTTTCTAAGGAACTTACCTTTATCTCACCACCTATGCTTTTGGCCCCTTGTCCCCATTTGAGCTCAATGGTTTTAACACCCAACTTCTCAATCACATATTCCGCAACGCCCATCCGCGTATCCTCAACATTTAGCTGTACATGAATATCCCCATAACCTTCATAAAACCGCCTATAAGTCTCGATCCTCCTCCTCATCTCGGGCGATTCCACAACCCGGCCGTTTTTGAACTCGGCCTGAGGATCAACTCCACATACGTTCTCACCACATACTATACTGATCCCCGATATGGCAGTACCTACCGCAAAGTGCTCCCAATTCCTCCTGGCTACCTCTGTTGAACCCAGAGCCCCAGTAAAAATGGGCAGTTTCATTATCACCTTGCTGCGATAGCCATAAGAAGTAGTGGTATCAACCGCTGGAAAAATCGCATGATCGGGATCAGCCTCGATAAGCCCCTTAGCCCCTGAAGCATACCCTTGAATCTGTAAGTGAGAATAGTCAACGGGATAATCCTTATCAGCTCCTGCCGTTATAAACCCAAAGGGACTCGGATATATGACTTCCCTTCCCCTAAAAGAAGCCTTAAAAACCTCACAATTCCCTGTACACCCATCTATACACCGCGAACACAGCCCCGAAAAGGGCACCACACTCCTTGAACGATTACTGGTCTGAGTGGCATCATCTGAATTTGGCCTCTGTAAGTTCATGGCTCCCTCCTTCTTGGTTTTTATAGGTAAACGGTAACCTATTTCCTACTATAAGTCAAGGGAAAACTTGAGTTCTAGAAAAGAAAATTTTATCAAAAAGTTGAAAAAGAGGGAGATCTTGTAATAGATTAAACTCCAAGGACCCTTATGGGATATAGGATGATGAACAAGGTAGTTTTGGCGATTTTGAAGATTTTGGATAAGGAAAAGGTCCCTATTGGCTCCAGGGAGATAGCGAGAAGGTTGAGGTTTTACGGAATAGAACTTTCTGAAAGGGCGGTGAGGTATCATCTCAAAATTTTGGATGAAAGAGGTTATACGGAACCTTCAGGAAAGCAAGGAAGAATAATCACCGAGAAGGGCAAAAAGGAACTTTATAACGCCCTTGTCCTTGAAAACCCTAGTTTTATAATCAGCAAAATAGAGACCTTTTCCTATCTAACAACTTTAAACCTGGAGACCTTGGAAGGAGATGTTATTCTGAATGTCTCCTTTTTCCCGGAGAGGGATTATCTTAAGGCCCTCAAAATAATGAAGCCCATCTTCCGATCGCCTTATGTTATGAGCGACAGGATCATAATAAGAAAAGAAGGGGAATATATCGGAGATATTTGTGTACCAAAGGGGAAAATAGGCATTGCTACCGTGTGCAGTATCACCATCAATGGGGTTTTACTCAAAGCGGGCATCCCGATAATTTCGAGGTTTGGAGGCTTGGCGGAAGTAGCGAATAAAGAACTTACGAGATTTGTCTCCCTTATAAGTTATGAAGGCTCTTCCCTTGATCCTCATGATGTATTTATTAGGAGCAGAATGACGGAGGTAATAAATGCCGTTAAAAAGGGCAACGGAAAGATCTTGGCAAGTTTTAGGGAAATTCCAATTGTCTGTATGGAAAAAGTCAAACAATTGTCTGATGAACTTGCGAAAAAGAACATCAAAGGAATTCTCGCCATAGGCGAACCGAATAAACCCCTTT
This sequence comes from uncultured Thermodesulfobacteriota bacterium, assembly GCA_964480925.1. GTDB lineage: Bacteria > Desulfobacterota > B13-G15 > B13-G15 > B13-G15 > B73-G16. Next base: position 3,163 of record CAYZRR010000100.1, on the reverse strand, counting down.
TGGGAGTTCAACCGAGTGTAGAAAGGGCGGGTCTTGTAATAGCTGGAGGGCTTAACCCCATCGCTGCCCTTGAAGAAGCAGGTATACCGACTGAAAATAACGCACTAGCTACCATTTGCCCCTTTTCCTATTTAAAACCTTTCGATGAAATTGGTCTTTAATTAAAGAATAGGAAGGTACTTCTTTATCTCATATTCAGTAACCTGAGATCTATACTCATCCCATTCCGCCCTTTTATTCCTTATAAAACTCCAAAACACATGTTCCCCTAAACATTCGCGAACCAAAGTGCTCTTTTCCATCTCCTTAATTGCTTCTCCTAAACTGGAAGGCAAAACCTCTATGCCTAACTCCTCCCTCTCCTTTTCCGTAAGGCTATACACATCTACCTCAACAGGAGGAGGAAGCTCATATCCCTTTTCTATGCCTTCTAACCCTGCTGCCAGCATCACCGCGAAGGTCAAATAGGGATTGCAAGCGGGATCGGGAGCTCTGTATTCGGCTCTGGTGGCCTGTTCCTTACCGGGCTTATATTCCGGCACCCTAACCAAAGCCGAACGGTTCTTTGTCCCCCAAGAAATATAAGCCGGAGCCTCAAAACCTGGAATTAGACGTTTATAAGAATTAACCCATTGACAGGTAATTGCTGTAATTTCCTTAGCATGTCTGAGTAAACCCGCAATAAATCTTTTGCCTATCTCAGATAAATGATAAGCGTCATTAGGGCCAAAAAAGGCATTTTTCCCATCTTTAAAAAGCGATTGATGACAATGCATTCCGCTTCCATTAATTCCATAAACGGGTTTTGGCATAAAAGTAGCATACACACCTTTACTTAATGCAACTCGTTTTACTACTACTTTATAAGTCATAACGTTATCCGCCATCGTAAGAGCATCCGTATATTTAATATCTATTTCATGTTGACTATAAGCTACTTCATGATGCACATATTCCACTTTTATACCAATTTGTTCAAGATATAAAACGGTCTCCCTTTTTAAATCAACGGCCATATCCAATGGAGTCACATCAAAATATCCACCTCGATCGAGAAAATCCACATTCTCAGCAGATTTGAAGTAAAAATATTCCAGTTCAGGACCCACATAATAAATAAACCCCTTTTCTTTGGCCTTTTGTAAAATTCTCTTAAGCACATATCGGGGGTCACCTTCAAAAGGCCTTCCATCGGGAAGATAGATGTCACAGAACATCCTGGCCACCACCCGGTCTCCGGTAGTCCAAGGCAAAACGGCAAAAGTGGAAGGATCGGGTTTTGCTATCATGTCGCTTTCTTCGATCCTGACAAAACCCTCCACCGAAGATCCATCAAACCCGACTCCTTCCTCCAAAGCTTCTGGAAGTTCATCGACAGTGATGGTAAGGCTTTTCAAGAATCCCAAAATATCCGTAAACCAAAGGCTTATGAACTTGACCTTATGTTCTTTCACCTTCTCTAATACCCATTCCTTCAGCTCTTTTTCGTCCATTTTTTCGCTCCATTTTAACGAATTATAAGTCATTTCTATATCTGTTTGTTATGGGTAAACGCCAGTCCCTCCCAAAAGCCCTCTGGGTTATCCTTATACCTGGAGGGGCCTGCCTCCTCTTATATTCATTCCGATCCACCATTCTTATAACGCGTTTGACTGTCTCCTCGTCAAATCCCAAAGAGACGATCTCCTCAAAGGAAGCGTTCTCCTCCACGTAAAGTTTCAAAATGGGGTCTAATATGTCATAAGGAGGAAGAGTATCAGTATCTTTCTGATCTGGCTTCAGCTCCGCTGAAGGAGCTTTCTCAATCACGCTTCTCGGTATGAGGTCATAACCTGCTACTTTATTTCTCCATTTAACCAGTTCATACACCATGGTCTTCGGCACATCCTTTATAACCGCAAACCCTCCGGCCATATCTCCATATAGGGTAGCATAACCACAGGCCATTTCGCTCTTATTACCCGTTGTTAGAACTAACCACCCGAACTTATTGGAAAGTGCCATTAAAATATTGCCCCTTATCCTCGCTTGAATGTTTTCCTCGGCCGTTCCAAACTCGGTACCTTTAAAATGAGGAGCAAGTGTCTCTAAATAAGCTTCATAAATAGGTTCGATGGGAATCACCTTAAGTTCTATCCCCAGATTTCGAGCAAGTTGTGAAGCATCTTCGATACTCCTTTGGGAAGTATATCTTGAAGGCATCATAACGCCAATAACATTCTCCTTACCCAAGGCATCCACCGCTACAGTGGCCACTAAGCTCGAGTCGATCCCTCCGGAAAGCCCAATCAAAACTTTTTCGAAACCGTTCTTCTTCACATAATCCCTGGTTCCAGTGAGAAGGGCGCGGTAAATTTCCTCCAATAAAGGCAAGGGAGTATATCTTAAGGATTCTATTGAAGGTTTGGGATAGGAAGCCTTATTTTCATCAACAACAATTAAATCCTGCTTCCCAAAATTCAACGCTTCTCTAATCTTATTTTTTCGTAACCATGGATCAAGTAATTTCCCCGTTGATATTTCCTTAATAACCAAATCAATGATAATTAACTCTTCCTCGAAAGCTTTTCCTCTTATTATAATTTCCCCCTTTTCATCAAATATAAGACTATTACCATCAAAAACTAACTCATCCTGACCCCCCACCATATTAATATACACTATAGGGACTTTCCCTTCTTGAGCTCTAACGGAAAATACCTTTTCACGAAATTCTCTTTTTCCTATATAGTAAGGGGATGCGTCTATATTAACAATAAGTTCAGCTCCATTTAAAACTTGTGCTGTAACAGGTCCTATAGGATAATATAAATCTTCACCAATACTAAGTCCTACTTTTACCCCTTTTATCAAAAATAATTGCCATGAGTCACCCTCTTTAAAATATCTTTCTTCGTCAAAGCCTCCGTAATTAGACAGGAAAATTTTATGGTATACTCCTTTTTCCTCTCCTTCGTGTATCACACAAGCAGCGTTATAAATTCCTTCTTTAAAATCAACAAATCCTAAAATCACAGTTATATCTTTCCCTTTTGTATATCGAACAAATTCTTTAAGCGTCCAGAGATTATCTTTTATAAAAGAGGGCTTCAACAAAAGATCCTCCGGAGGGTAACCTGTTAAAGAAAGTTCGGGGAAACATAAAAGATCGACTTTTCTACGA
>CAYZRR010000099.1:0-15524 GCA_964480925.1 uncultured Thermodesulfobacteriota bacterium | reverse complement strand
CGATGAAAAGGCTTTGAGGCTTCTTGCGGAAAAGGCCGATGGGAGTCTGAGGGATGCTCAAAGCCTTTTGGATCAGGTAGCGGCTTATGGGAGTGGGGAGAACATCACCGAGGAGATGGTGAAGGAGGTCCTTGGGATTCCAGAAAGGTGGATGCTAGAGAAATTGGTTCAATCTCTTGTTCAAGGGAATTTAAAGGAAGGTTTTAAGATAATAGAAGAGCTTTACGAAAGGGGAATTCCTTATGACGAGTTTCTTTTTGAGTTCATGAAGTACTTACGGGACTTACTGCTTGAAGGGAATAGGGGTTTTGATTCCTTCCAATTGCGTTTTTGGCTTCAACTTTGTTTACGAGCCCAATCCCAAATGAGGAAAGGGGATCTGGACAGGTTGATCTTAGAGGTGACTCTGATGGAAATGGCCTACTGGAGGGATCTTGTATCGGTGAAAGAACTTTTGGAACGTTTTGAGGAGAAGCCGGACTTAAGGCTTGAGGAAGTTGAACCTACAGAGATAAAGGTTCAAGAAGAAAAAGTGAAGGAGGAAGAAGAAAAGCCCTTAATCAAGGAGGAAATGAGGTGTGAAGAAGCCATTTCATTGAGGTTCGATTTTGATTGGGAAACCTTTCAAAAGGAGGTTTCCGCAGAAAGTCCCATCATCGGGGCCTTTTTGGCTCAGACTAAATACTTGGGAAATGAGGATGGTCGACTGAAGATAGGGGTCCCATCGGGTTTTCTGCTGGAAAGGCTTTTGGAAAAAGAGACAAAGGAAAGGATTTTGAAGGTTTTAAGATCCTTATGGGGTGGAAAGGGGGAAGTGCAGTTTATACTTTTAGAGGAGGCTCCGAAAGACAAGGCCAAAGATCAAGATGTTTCTTCCTTCCTAAAGGAAGTCCTTCGAGTTTTAGGGGGTGAAGTGATTGAAGAGCGTACTATCAATTAAAAATGGAAATTTTAGAAAAGGTTGAATTACTACCACAAAAACCTGGTATATATCTCTTCAAGGACGAAAGGGGCCAAATCCTTTACATAGGAAAGGCCAAGGACATAAGGAAACGGGTTCGTTCTTACTTTCAGGGGCCAAAAGACGCAAAGACTTCCATAATGCTTTCGAAAATAAGGGATGTAGAACCCATAGTGACCCATAACGAAAAGGAGGCCCTTATCCTTGAGGATGCTTTGATAAAGCAACATAAGCCTCCTTATAACATAAAACTTAAGGACGACAAGAATTACCCCTTTTTACGCCTTGATCCCAACGAAGCCTTTCCTCGGCTTCAAGTGGTGAGAAGACCCAAGGATGACGGGGCCTTTTATTTTGGGCCTTTCCCTTCCTCTCAATCACTTAAGGAGACGTTGAAGGTGTTGGGAAGCGTATTTTCTTTACGCAAGTGCAGTAACTCCCAGATGGCCCATAGGTCAAGGCCTTGTTTAAATTATCAGATGAAAAGATGTCTAGGCCCCTGTTGTAATCAAGTAGATCCTGAGGAATATAGAAGTTTAGTGGAACAGGTGAAAAGGTTTCTCCAAGGTGGAGCCGAGGAGGTGATGAAGGAGCTCGAAAGAAAAATGTATGAAAAAGCAGAATCCCTTGATTTTGAGGAGGCGGCTCTTTTGAGGGATAGGCTTCAAGCCCTAAGAAAGGTCCTTGAGCCTCAAAAGATCGTGCTTTTGGACCGTTCAAATAAAGATGTAATAGCCTTTGAAAGGGATGGCGAGAGGGTTCGCTTCTTTCTTCTTTCTATAAGAGGGGGTAAGCTTTTAAGCGGAAAGGGTTTTGAGTTTAAAGATGTGGGGCTTCCGGAGGAGGAAGTTTTACTCTCATTTTTGAGCCAGTATTATCAAGGACAGGGATTCAAGGCCTCAAACGAAGTGATCGTTCCTTTTGAGCTTGAGGATGCTTCTATGCTTGAGAGTTTGGGTATAAGGGTTCATCCGCCCCTGGATGAAAGAGAAAGGGAACTTTTAGAGATGGCCTTTGAAAACCTTCGCTTAAGAACTGAAAGCACCAATTCTGTACTTGAGGAATTGAGGAGGCGGTTTCGCCTTAAGAAAGTTCCTTATCACATTGAGGCTTTTGATATTTCGGAACTAAGTGGGAAAGAAGCGGTCGGATCGATGGTGGTTTTTCTTGAGGGGAAGCCTTCCAAAAACCAATGGCGGCGTTTTCGTATAAAGGAGGTGAAGGGGATTGATGACTACGGCATGTTGGAAGAGGTTTTGAGAAGACGCCTTTTAAAGGCCAAAGAGGAAGGGGTTTTTCCCGATCTTCTTTTGATCGATGGAGGCAAGGGGCATTTAAAGGTGGCTTTGAAGGTTTTAAAGGAGATGGAACTTGAAGGGATTGATTGTCTTTCGATCGCCAAGGCTCGAGAGGGAGAAAAGGAGGATAAAGTCTATCTACCTCATGCGCGAGACCCCATTCCCTTAAGGGAAGGTAAAAGGTGGGCCCTTTTTCTCAAGCAAATAAGGGATGAGGCTCACAGGTTTGCCCTTTCTTATCACCATAAACTGAGGGAGAAGGGGCTTTTTGAGGGGATTAAGATACCAGGGCTTGGGCAGAAAAAGCTTCAAATGCTTTTGGAGAAATTTGGGGGATTGGAAAACTTAAAAAAGGTCAGGCCTTCAGATTTACTGGCTCTTCCAGGTATAGGGCCTGTTTTAGCTCAAAGAATTTGTGAATATCTTTCACAAAAGGAGGTAAAAAATGAGAGTCAAAGTGGGAAATTCCGTTCTTGAGCTTGTCCAAGGTGATATAACCCAGCAGAATACCGAGGCTATCGTAAATGCAGCCAATCCTACGCTTCTTGGAGGTGGAGGGGTCGATGGGGCCATCCATAGGGCTGCGGGGCCGGAACTACTTGAGGAATGTAAGAAGCTTGGGGGTTGTGCGCCAGGAGATGCCAAGATCACTAAAGGTTACAGGCTTAAGGCCAAATACGTGATCCACGCCGTTGGACCAGTATATAAACGTGACGGGGAAAAAGCTCCGGAACTTTTGGCAAGTGCCTATCGCCGAAGTTTAGAATTGGCTTCCCAACATGGCATCCGTACCATAGCCTTTCCGTCCATAAGCACCGGGGCTTATGGATATCCCGTTGATGAGGCGGCCCCTATAGCCCTTAGGACTGTGATGGATTACCTGAAGGATCATCCGGAGATAGAGCTTGTGAGGTTTGTTCTCTTCACCAAGGAAGTGCTTGATGCTTACAAGAGGGCTTTGGAGGAGCTTGTTAAGGAAAAAGGGTATGGAGATTTGGAGGAAGGTAAGGGAGACGATAAGTGAGTTTGAGCTGTTGTCGGAAGGGGATAGGGTAGGAATCGGCCTTTCGGGAGGCGTTGATTCGGTTGTTTTGCTTGACCTTCTTGAACGTTTAAAAGAGGAACTTAAGCTTGAGCTTTATTTGCTTCACCTTGAACATGGCATAAGAGGAGAGGAATCCAAAAGAGACCTCGAATTCGTCAAAAAATTAGCCCAAGAGAGAAACCTTCCTCTTTTCTTTAAAGAGGTTGACGTTCCTCTTTATGCTAAAAAGGAAAAGCTTTCCCTTGAGGAAGCAGCCAGGGCTTTAAGGTATCTTTTCTTCGAAGAAGCCATAAGGGAGCTTCACCTAAACAAAGTCGCTTTAGCTCACACGGCCGATGATCAGGTAGAGACTTTTCTTTTGGCCCTTTTAAGAGGAGCTGGGCTCAAAGGTCTTAAAGGAATGCCTCCCAAAAGGGGGCCTTATGTGAGGCCTCTTATAAGGGTTTGGAGAAAGGAAATAGAAGAGTATGCCCTTCAAAGGGGTTTGAGGTATGTGATTGATAGCACCAATTTTGACCTTTCCCGTTTAAGGAACCGGATTAGGTTTGAACTTATTGAGTTTCTTAAGACCTTTAACCCTCGAATAAAGGAACGCATACTCGAAATGACCGAGATCCTCCGTCAAGAAAACGAGGTTTTGGACCTTTTAATAGAAAAGCACTTTAAAGATTTGGCTCAAAAGGAAGGGAAGGGGATTTACTTTGACCTTCAGGCCTTAAGGGAGCTACCTCAGGCTATAAGGATAAGAGTTGTGGCCTTGGCCTTTCGGGACCTTACGGGGGTTGATCTGTCTTTTCGGCACCGAAAATCAATAGAGCTTCTTATAAATGGTAAAGGAGGCGATGTAAAACTTCCCAGAGGTTTTTTGGCCTCAAGGCAGGGAGAAAAAGTATATATAGGTGAAAGGCCAGAAAGCTTTGAGATTCAACCTAAGGAACTTCAAATACCCGGAATAACGGAGATCGGTCCCCAAGTTTTCATTGAGGCAACTATTATTACCACTTCGGATGAGAAACCCTCACCTGAAGTAGCCCTTTTGGATTTGGACAAGCTCACGCTTCCCCTTAAGGTAAGATCTCCTCAAGAAGGGGATAGGTTTGTTCCCTCGGGGATGTCCAACAAAAAGAAGCTTCAGGATTTTTTCGTCGACCTCAAGGTGCCAAGGTTTTTACGAAAAGAAATCCCCATAGTTTTAAGCGGAGAAGAGATCTGTTGGGTCGGAGGGTTTAGGGTTGATGAGCGTTTTAGAGCCAAAGAGAATACCCAGAGGGTTTTGAAGCTTAGACTCATAAAGGAAAAACCGTGACCTCTTCGCCCTTGGAGACCCCTTCTTTTTCGGCTTCGATAAAAAGGAGGCCATGGGCCTTTACTAAGGGCAGGAGGGCCCCTGACTTGGAAAAAATCGGTTCGGCCCAAAGCTTACCCTCTTCCTCTTTAAGGATTACCCTCACGTAATCCTCCCGGCCTGAAGGCGAAGGGATGTTCTTTTTGGAAAAGGCTTTAAGCTGTGTTCTAAAAGGAGGTAAAAAAGACGATTCGCCTCCCAGTTTCCTCAAAACGGGAACCATTAAGACCATCGCCACAATCGCACAAGAGGCAGGGTGTCCGGGAAGGCCAAAAATGGGGATTCCCTCTTTTTGGGCCAAAAGGGTGGGCTTTCCCGGGTTTATGGCTACCCCATGGGCCAATACTTCGGCTCCTATTCTCTTCAAAGCCAAAAGCGTGACATCCCTTGTCCCAACGGAACTTCCACCCGAAATGAGTATCATATCGAGGTTTTTTTCGAGTCCTTCCTTTAAAACCGAAAAAAGCTCTTCTACCTCGTCACCCGAATGACCCAAATAAACGGGAACACCCCCCTCTTGTTGGACAAGGCCTCGAAGGACATAAGAATTTGAGTTTCTTATCTGACCTGGTTTGGGGGTGACCTCGATGGGGACTATTTCGTCACCTGTAGAGATAATACCCACTTTAGGACGTTTAAAAACCTTAAGGCGCGAAAGGCCAATTGCCGCACATATTCCAAGATCTTGGGCCTTGAGCCTTCTTCCCCTTTCAAGTAAGAGATCGCCCTTCTGAAAATCCTCCCCTTTCTCCATCACGTTTTCCCCAGGTGATACGGCCTTTACGACTTCTATTTCCGATGGACTGAGCTTTCTTGTATACTCCACCATCACTACCGCATCAGCCCCTTCCGGGAGAAGCCCCCCTGTAGGGATGCTCACCGCTTCTCCTTCTTCAACCCTCAAGCAAGGGGCTTCTCCCATCTTTATTTCTCCTATTACTTTAAAAGGCAAAGGAAATGAGGAAGAAGCCCCAAAGGTGGAAGAGGATTTCAGGGCATAGCCGTCAACCGTAGACCTTCGAAAAGGGGGAAAATCTTCGGGCGAAAAGACGTCCTCAAAAAGGACCCTACCCAAGCCCTCATCCAGAGGGATCTCTTCGAAAGAAACAGGCTTAAATTGAGTAAAAAGATCCCATATCTCCTTTACAGTTTTTACTTGGAAAAACTCCATTTTAAAGAAGTTCCACCTTATCCCCTATTTTTACCTTGCCCCCTTCAAGGGTTCTTCCGAATCTGCCCTCACGGCTTACTATCCACGGACGCCCTGAAGGTTCAAGTTTTCCTTTTCCTATCTGGGTTATCTGGACAAGGGCCTCTCCTACCTTTAACACCCTTCCGACCCTCAGTTCCTCCAAGGGAATGCCTCTTATGGTGAGGTTTTCACTGTATTCCCCTTCTTTAAGGCTTTCCAAGACTTCTTTGGGGGCAAGGGCTAAGGCTTCAAGGGGAAATATGGAAAGAGGACGCTCCGAATGGGAGTGAGCATCTCCCAAAATGCCATACCCCTTTTCGAGGATGGCCTCTTTTACGTTTCTTTTGGGCATGCCCTTTTGTTCCGATAAATTAACAGCTACGACCTCACCCACATAATTTTGGGCCTTGAAGTGACCGCTTTTGCCCCCTGACTTTTCGATAAGCCTCAAATTCCTAATAATGGCCTGGCGATCAACGGCTTTTATCATGTCGTAAACAGCCAAACAGGCCACAGCTCCTCCTACCATAGCTTCCATCTCAGCTCCGGTTCTTCCCCATACCTTAACCCTCGTCTCTACCCTTAGGATCCCTGCATCAAAATTGGGTTCAAAGTCCACTTCCACAAGCGAGATCTCAAGGGGATGACAAAGGGGGATCAACTCCCAGGTCTTTTTTGCCCCCATGATTCCGCCGAGCCTTCCTACCGCCAATACGTCTCCCTTTTCAATCCCTCCTTCGTAGATCTTTTTGAGCGTTTCAGGCTTCATATGAATAAAGGCTTCGGCCCTGGCTTCCCTAAGGCTTACCTCCTTGGAGGTTACGTCCACCATCCGGGCTCTCCCCTTTTCGTCCAAATGGGTGAGTTCCACCTTTAACCCCCTATTTTGTCCATTGGTCTTTGGCACTTTCTCAGCCTGAAGCCGTCCCTTACGCCCAAATAAGGCTTTTTCTCCAAAGCCTCCTTTAAAGCCTTAAGGATCCCTTCCTCTCCTTCCTTGCGAAGGTAAGCCTTCAAGTCCACTTCCTCATCTGAAAAAAGACACGATCTGAGCTTTCCATCTGGGGTGAGCCTCAAGCGATTACAACGCGAACAGAAATGAGCGCTTAAAGGGGATATGATGCCTACTTCCCCCCACGCCCCCTCGAATTTAAACCTTCGGGCTGGTCCATCATAAGGGCCTCGAGGGAGGGGCATTAAAGGCGCGATCTTGCTCAAGCGTTGAAGGATCTCTTCGCTTCCTATCACCCTTTGGTCTTCCCAAAGGTTTTCACCTATAGGCATAAACTCTATAAACCTCACGTGAACGGGGAGCTTAAACGTCAAAGAAGCCAAGTCTTCGATCTCGTCGTCGTTAAAACCCCTCATGCTCACCACGTTTATCTTCACCGGTTCAAGCCCTTCCCTTAAAGCGGACTCAATTCCCTTCCATACCTCTTGAAAGGCATCCTTTTGCGTGATCTCGGCGAAGCGTTCCCTTTTTAAGGTGTCAAGGCTCACGTTAACCCTTTTAAGCCCCGCCTCTTTGAGCTCTCGAGCATATGAGGCAAGGAGTGTGCCATTGGTGGTGAGGCTCAAGTCTTCTATACCCGGTATGCGAGCGATCTGAGCGATCAACTCAGTGAGGTTGCGCCTTAAAAGCGGTTCCCCTCCTGTAAGCCTTACCTTACGTAAGCCCAATTTAGCCATGACCTTAATTACTCGGATTATTTCCTCAAAGGACAAAAGCTCCTTATGTGGAAGGAATTCTTCATCTCCTAAGGGTCTACAATATTGGCATTTCAAATTACATCGGTCAGTTACCGAAATCCTGAGATAATTTATGGGCCTTTTATAACGATCAACAAGCTCCAACTTTACCTTTCCCTTTCTCCTCTTATGAATTCCTCCACCATCTTTTTGGCTTCCCAATCGGGGTATTGTATCGGCGGATGCTTCATAGTGTAAGCCGATATGGAATAAAGAGGACCTCCGATGTTTCGATCTCGGGCCAACTTACAGCATCTTATGGCATCTATCATACACCCAGCACTGTTGGGAGAATCCTCAACCTCGAGCTTGAGCTCCAAAGACATGGGTACGTCCCCAAAAAGCCTTCCCTCGATTTTTATGTAACATATCTTTCTATCCTTCAACCAAGGTACCCAATCGGCGGGGCCTATATGAACCCTATCTCCTTGAGATTCGGATTGAAAATCGGAAGATAAAAGGGAAGTAACCGCTTCTGTTTTGGATATCTTTTTGCTCTTAAGACGGCTTCTTTCCAACATATTCAAAAAATCAGTGTTACCCCCAAAGTTAAGTTGATAGGTCCTATCGATCTTGACCCCCCGATCTACAAAAAGTTTAGTCAAAACCCTATGGACTATCGTAGCCCCAACCTGTGACTTCACATCGTCTCCTACGACGGGGATCCCCTCCTTTTCAAACCTCTCTGCCCAGCTTTTATCCGAAACAATAAAAACGGGCATAGCATTGATGAGGGAGACACCAGCTCTAAGACAGGCTTCCGCATAGAACTTAGCTGCCATTTCTGAACCCACAGGGGTGTAATTTATGAGGATGTCGGCCTTGGTCTCCTTCAAGACCGATACTACGTCTTCAAGTTCGTCTTCTTTCTCATCCGCGAGAAGGAAGGTTTTTTCCAGGTGGTACTCCGCCATATGAGGGGCAACTCCATCAAGAACCTTGCCCATCCTTACCTTAACTCCTAAATGGGGGATATCCGGTTCAAAAATCGTGGTACAGTTCGGAGGGGAGAATATGGCCTCTGAGAGGTCCTTTCCAACCTTCCGAGCGTCCACATCCCACGCGGCCACTACCTCGATGTCCCAAACCTTGTAGCCCCCTATGTCCTCATACATAATGCCACTGCTGTCCCGATTGCGGCCTTTTTGGTAATAAAAGATCCCCTGAATGAGGGAACTTGCGCAATTCCCAACTCCAGCTATGGCAATCCTTACTTTTTCTCCCATTCATCCCTCCTTCAAGGATTTTTAACAATCCTTTCCCCCAAAAGGAAACCCCATGCTCCTTTTATTACATAGTATTTGCTTTTGTTTTTCAAGGCCACCGTTTTTAACGTTCCTTTCGTTGACATTAAGAAGGAGATAAAAGAGAATAAAATCCATGTTTCCCTTAAAGGATACCATTCCTCATAGACAAACCCCCTTTGTGATGTGGCTCATTTTTGGGATAAACACGCTGGTTTTTATTTTTCAACTTTCTCTTTCCCGAGAGTCCTTAGAGGAACTGATTTTAAGCTACGGGGTTATACCCCGTAGCTTTACCGACCCCCAATGGGCTTTGGAAAATGGACTTAAGGCCTTTAACGTCTTGTCTTTTTTTACCTCCATGTTTTTACACGGGGGATGGTTCCATTTTATAAGTAACATGTGGGCTTTTTTGATCTTTGCCGATAACGTGGAAGATAGGTTGGGGCATTTTAGGTTTTTGGTTTTTTACCTGCTTTCTGGTTTTTTTGCAGGACTAATCCACGTGCTTTTCAACCCTTTTTCTCCTATACCCACTATAGGTGCTTCGGGTGCTATCTCCGGAGTGATGGGTGCTTATATGGTCCTTTTTCCTACCTCAAGGATAATAACGCTTATACCCATTTTTTTGATCCCTTTTTTGGTGGAGATTCCTGCTTTTCTTTTCATCGGACTCTGGTTTTTAAGCCAGTTTTTCAACGGGTTGTTCAGTCTCCTTTTGCCCCAGAACTTCGGTGGTATCGCTTGGTGGGCCCATATCGGGGGGTTTATCTTTGGTATCGTGCTTTTACCCATTTTCCTGAGGAGAAGCCGTGGTTATAGAAGGCGGTTTTTATAAATATATGGTCCATAAGTGGAGGCCTTTCGTTGAAAAGACTGCCCTTTTGGTGGTTGATATGCAGGAGTATTTCCGACCTATTAGTTCGGGAATAGTGGAAAACGTCAAAAAACTCATAGAGGGCTTCAGGAAGCTAAAAAGGCCCGTCATATTTTCCGTACACGGTCATAAGGATCCTAAACTCGATGGGGGCATGCTTTATAAATGGTGGGGAGAGTTGATCATAGAGGGTAGTTTCGATGATCGCATTATGGGAGAGTTAGCCCCCCTTGAAGGCGAGAAGATAATAAGAAAGAGGCGATATAGCGTTTTTTATAAGACCGATCTTGAGGAGCACCTTCGTAAAGAGGGCGTTGAAGATCTTGTGATCTGTGGGGTGATGACCAATTTATGTTGTGAAACTACAGCTCGAGATGCCTTTATGAGGGATTTTCGTGTCTTCTTCATAGAAGATGCCACTGCTACTGTTAATCCAGAGCTTCACCTGGCTACTTTAATGAACCTCGCTTATGGTTTTGCAGTGATAATGAAAGCCGATGAACTTCTTAAACATTTCGGCTTTTAAGGTTTTGATATTCCGCCATTAACTTTTTGATGTCCTCCCAAGCGAGCCTTTTATATTGAGGATTCCTAAGAAGAAAGGCCGGGTGAAAGGTAGGTAAAACCCTTATACCCTTCCATTCCTTAAAGACCCCTCTCTGGAAAGTTATCTTTTCTTGGGTTCCAAGTAGCGTCTGAGTCGCAAAAGTCCCCAAGGTGCAAATTAGTTTTGGCTTTATGATCTCTATCTGCTTTTCCAAGAAGGGCCAACATGCCTTTATCTCTTCGGGTCGGGGATTGCGATTCCCTGGGGGTCTACATTTTAATACGTTGGTTATGTAAACCTCCCCTCTTTCCAAGCCCATAGCTTTTATGATCTTGGTGAGCAGTTCTCCCGCTTTTCCCACAAAAGGCCTCCCTTGCTCGTCTTCTTCAGCCCCTGGGGCCTCTCCTATAAAGAGCAATATAGAGTGTGGGTTTCCCTCTCCCAAGACGGGATTTTTCCTTGTTTTATAAAGCGGGCAGGCTTTGCATTGGAGTATCTCCAGTCTGAGTTTTTCCAATTCCCTTTCCCGGTCATCGCAATTTTTCCTTTGAAGGGGAACGAATTGGAAGCCGAGAAGTTGTAAATGTTTGAGAAAAGCCGAGATCGTTTTTTTCCCTTTCATCCTTCAGAATTTAAAGCTTATCCATCGATGATTTTCAAGCTTGAGTTTTTGGTAAGAGGCGTGGTATTTTCACTCAGCTAAAAACCGTTGAAAGGTGAAGTTTAAAAGTTATATTTTCGGATATGAAACTTAAAAAAAGCCTCCCTGATCCCCTAAAAAGGAGAGAAATTCTTTATGGGAAAAATACGCCTCGTGAGGTTTTGATCCATTACGGTGACCTCTACTATGAAGTGGGGCGTTTGAATGATGCTGTCGAGTTTTACGGAATGGCCAATCATAGGGAGGCTTTGTTGAAACTTCGAGATTTGGCCTTGGAAGAGGGCGATTTTTTCCTGTTTCAGCAGGCGACCGAGTTTTTAGGGGAAAGTGTTACCAATGACACTTGGAGGATTTTGGGCCAAAATGCCCTCAACAAGGGAAAGTTTTCCTTCGCCTGGAAGGCTTTTTCCCAAGCCGAGGACATTGAGGCCCTTAAGGAGATAGAAAAAATGATGAGAGAGGAGGAAAAAGGTGAGCGAAGTAAATAGGGAAGAACTTCGCCAAATGTTACTTTCTTTACGGGAAGAGGTTTTAAAGAAGATCGAAGAGGAAGTGGGGGCCAAGTTAAAAGAAGACCCCAGATTCACCACCTTATCTACCATGGATGTGGGTGATCTCTCGCAGTTCGATTTGGATTCGGATATAAACTACAGCCTCTTACAAGGGCAGTTGGAGCGCTTGAAGAGCATAGAAGAGGCTTTGAGGAAGTTAGAAGAGGGAACTTATGGGTACTGCGAGGAGTGTGGGGAACCTATCCCTATAAAGCGTCTTAAGGTGTTGCCCTTTGCCAGGTATTGCGTTCGTTGCCAAGAAAAGATCGAAAAGTTGAGCAAGCAGAAGATGAAGCTCTTATATAGGTTTGAAGACTTGGAAGAGGAAGAGGAGGAATTTTCTTGAAAACCCCCCAAGGGATGATTATGAACAAAAGTAGATTAAGCTCATTTCTACAAAAACTCTATAAGAAAGGAGGTAGCGAAGATGAAGGTAGTACCACTTCAGGATAGGGTTTTGATAGAAAGAATTGAACCCGCCGAGGAAAAATCCCCTGGAGGTATCATCATTCCCGATACTGCTAAGGAAAAGCCCATGGAAGGAAAGGTAATAGCAGTTGGTAAGGGAAGGGTGAAGGAGGATGGTACGGTAATCCCCTTGGATGTGAAAGTGGGTGATAGGGTTATATTCAGCAAGTATGCTGGCACCGAAATCAAAATTGACGGTAAAGAATACTTGATTATGCGCGAAGATGACATTCTTGGGATAATAGTTGAAGAATAAAAACTCAGATAAGGAGGTAAGCGATGGCGGCCAAAGACATTAAGTTTGACGTTGAAGCGAGGGAGAAGATCTTAAGAGGTGTCAGTATCCTTGCTAAAGCCGTAAAGGTAACCCTTGGCCCAAGAGGTAGAAATGTAATAATTGAAAAAAGTTGGGGTTCTCCCACTGTTACAAAAGACGGTGTCACAGTGGCTAAAGAGATCGAATTAGAAGACAAATTCGAAAACCTCGGGGCCCAAATGGTTAAAGAGGTGGCTTCTAAGACTTCAGATACGGCTGGTGACGGAACGACCACCGCAACGGTTCTGGCCGAGGCCATTTACAAAGAGGGTTTGAAAGTGGTAGCGGCAGGGGCTAATCCCATGGATGTCAAGCGCGGAATAGACAAGGCCGTTGAGGTGGTGGTCAATGAACTCAAGAAGATGAGCAAAGAGGTAAAGGATCGCAAGGAGATAGCTCAGGTTGCCACCATCTCGGCGAATAACGATCCAAGTATAGGCGAGATCATAGCGGAAGCCATGTCCAAGGTTGGGAAAGAGGGCGTTATAACCGTTGAAGAAGCCAAAAGTATGGAAACCACACTGGAAGTCGTGGAAGGTATGCAATTTGACAGAGGGTATCTCTCGCCCTATTTCATTACGGATCCCGAGAAAATGGTTTGCGAATTAGAGGATTGTTATGTCCTTTGCTATGAGAAGAAGATCTCCAGCATGAAGGATCTGTTACCCGTTCTCGAACAGGTGGCAAGAAGCGGGAGACCCATTCTGATCATCGCCGAGGACGTGGAAGGTGAGGCACTGGCTACTTTGGTGGTGAACAAGATAAGGGGGACCTTGAAATGCGCTGCAGTTAAGGCTCCTGGTTTCGGTGAAAGAAGAAAGGCCATGTTGGAGGATATTGCCATCTTAACCGGTGGCCGCTTTATTTCCGAGGATCTGGGTATAAAGCTTGAGAACGTGAGGCTCGAAGATCTTGGGATGGCTAAGAAGGTGATTATCGACAAGGACAATACCACCATAGTAGAAGGTGCTGGTAAGAAAGAGGCCATTGAGGCAAGGGTCAAACAAATTAGGACCCAGATCGAGGAGACCACTTCCGATTATGACCGGGAGAAGCTTCAAGAGAGGCTTGCTAAGCTTGTGGGTGGCGTAGCTGTCATAAGGGTTGGAGCGGCTACCGAAGCCGAGATGAAGGAGAAAAAAGCTCGAGTGGAGGATGCTCTAAATGCTACAAGGGCCGCCGTAGAGGAAGGGATTGTCCCCGGTGGTGGTGTGGCGCTTCTGAGGTGCCAGAAGGCGTTAGAGGAACTCAAATTGGAAGGCGATCAGGCCATAGGTGTGGAGATCGTCAAGAAGGCGCTGGAAGAGCCTCTTAAACAGATCGCCGAGAACGCCGGTAAAGAGGGAGCGGTCATTGTGGAGAAGGTTAAGTCCGCAGATAACCCCAACTTCGGTTTTGACGCTCAGAAAGAGGAGTTCTGCGACATGATCGAACGAGGGATCATAGATCCCACTAAAGTGGTGAGGCTCGCCTTGCAAAATGCCGCAAGCGTGGCTTCACTCCTCATAACCACTGAGGCCCTAGTAGCCGAAAAGCCCAAGAAGGAAAAAATGCCGGCGAGTACTCCCGGAATGGAAGAGTTCTAAATTGATGTAAGAAAATTACGGGGGGCGTTGCCCCCCTTTTTTATTTTCGACTTAAGGCGACAAAAATTACATAAATTTCCGGTGGTAAGATATCCGCATTGTACGCAGGGAGAAAGTTGAGGCGTGTCCTTCTTAAAGACGTCTTTTATTTTTAAAAAGTTCAAATAAAACCTAAGCTTTGAACCGGGTGATTGTTCCTCCAATTGGTTGAGAAGACCCTTATAAAAGATAGAGGTTGCGCCTTGACTAAAAGGACACTCCTCCAAAATGTAATCTATACCCGAACTTATGGCATAAGCAGCCATCTCCCTTTCTGAACATAATACCAAGGGCTTTATCCGCGGGGCAAACCCTTCCCTTCCTTCCAGTTTTGGTTCCTGTCTGGACAAATACCCTTCTTTCCAATCCAGAACGTTCCCAAGCAAGGTGGCCGCCTCATCGTCAAGGTTATGCCCTGTAGCCAAAACCCAACCTCCCTCGTAGGCTACTTTGTTCATCAAATAGCGCTTTATCATCCCGCATAAAGAACAAGGGGGGCGTTTATCCATTTTAGAAAGCTCGGGGATCCCTAGCCCTTCGAAATGTTCTTTTACGCGTTCAATGTGAAGCTCTAATCCCCTTTCTGCGGCGAATTTTAAGGCCTTTTCTTCCGAACGGTCCGAATACCCGTTTATACCCAAGTTGATATAAAATCCCTTGGTCTTTATACCAAGTTTATTCAATATGTCCCAAAGGCTTAAACTATCCTTCCCTCCGGAGACAGCTACTAAAACCTTATCGTTTTCCTTTAAAAGCTTGAACTTATTGATGGTTCTTTTTACCCTTCTTACTATAAACTCTTTAAGGCATTTGTCACATAAATTGAGGTTATAAGCCCTCAATCTTATGAGGGCCTTTTCTCCGCACATTTTGCATCGCATTTTTATCCCCCAGAAATAACGGGAATGACCCTTATTTCCCCTTCAGTAATCTCTTCATCCAACGGGAAAAGCCTTCCATCCTTTACTAGGAGCACCTCTTCTTCCTTAAGGCCTAATTTTTTTAGGATTTGATAACCCGTAAGTTTCCCTTCAAGCTGGATCTTTTTATCCCCATGAACTACTAGGACCATATTTTAATTATCCCCTCTCAGTGCCTTTCTAATCAAGAAGATGTTGACATCCTTGTGTTGCTTCAAGTAGGTTTTATTAAAACAGCCATGAAAGCCATGGTTCTTGAAAAGTTAGTTCTTTCGCTTGAGGAGGGTATTCGTCCTCTCCAACTTAAAGACCTTCCGATCCCTAAGCCAGGTCCCAAGGAGGTCCTTCTTGAGGTGTCAGTTTGTGGGGTATGTCGAACAGAACTTGACGAAATAGAAGGACGATGCCCACCTCGCTTACCCATCATTTTGGGGCATCAGGTAATTGGAAGGGTAGTTGAGCTTGGTCCGGAGGTTTCCCAATTAAAAATAGGCGATCGAGCAGGGGTTGGTTGGATTTATTCATCCTGTGGGAAGTGTTCCTATTGTGAGAGAGGTGAGGAGAATTTATGTGAGGACTTTAAGGGCACCGGTTGTGATGCCGATGGAGGTTACGCCGAGTATATAATCGTAAAGGAGGATTTCGCTCATCCGATTCCCGAAACTTTTGAGGACGAAGAAGCCGCTCCTCTTCTATGTGCTGGTGCTATTGGTTATAGGGCTCTT
>CAYZRR010000098.1:0-32482 GCA_964480925.1 uncultured Thermodesulfobacteriota bacterium | reverse complement strand
GCCAACTTCTAAAAGTTTATCGGCAAAAGAAACCGAAGTATATCCCTCGGGAACTTTAAGCCATAGGTAAAAGGTAGCTTGAGGGACAAAGGGGCTAAATCCCAATTCTTTGAGGCCATTAGCCATTAAATCCCTTCTTTTCTTTAGAATCATCTGCCACTTTCGAACTTCCTCGTCCACATTGCCCTGGAGGGCCCAAATGGCAGTCCTTTGAATGGCACAAAAGACCCCTGAGTCCACATTGGTCTTAACCTTTCCAAGCCCTTGGATCAAGTGAGCATTGCCTACCGCAAACCCGATTCTCCATCCTGTCATACGAAAGGTCTTGGAGAGCGAATGGAATTCAATTCCGATCTCTTTGGCTCCCTCCACGGCCAAAAAGCTTGTCGGTGGCTCATCGAAGTAAAGTTCACTGTAAGCCAAATCATGGGCTACGATAAGCCCATAATCTTCGGCAAAGGCCACAACCTCACGAAAGAACTTCCTTGTGGCCGTTGCCCCGGTGGGGTTATTAGGGTAATTGAGGAACATCATTTTAGCCCTTTTGGCTATTTCACTTGGAATGTCCCTCAGATCGGGTAAAAATGCTCTCTCTTCCTTCAAAGGCATAAAATAAGGAATGCCCCCCGCCAAGATGGTAGAAGCTCGGTAAACGGGGTATCCGGGATCGGGAACAAGTACATAATCCCCCGGATTGACGAAGGCAAGGGGAAAATGAGCGATCCCTTCTTTTGAGCCAATAAGGGCCATGACTTCCCGCGAAGGATCAAGGCTCACCCCAAAACGTCTTTCATACCACAATGCTACGGCTTCGCGGAATTCAAAAAGCCCTTCATAATCGGGGTAATGATGATTAATGGGGTTTTGCAATTCCTCGTACATTTTCTCCACAATAGGCTGAGGAGTCTCCAAATCGGGATCACCAATACTTAAGTCGATAAGGTCTAAGCCTTTTTGTTTTAATTGTTGCTTTCTTTTGTCTAACTCCGCAAAAAGATAAGGAGGAAGGGCTTTGATGCGGTCAGCATATTCCATTCTCATAAATCCCCCTTTCAGGTGTTTTTTTATTAGATCAATTTTTATAGAATTAAAAACGAAATTACAAGGATGAAAATTTGTCTTTCAACAGGCAGTTTATTTAAACTCCAATTGCCCAAAATCTTTCGCATAGCAAAAGAAGCTGGGTTTGAGGGTCTGGAATTACTCATCTGTCCCCGCATATCCAAACCTTATGATTTGGAAGAAGCATTAAGGCTTTCGTGGGAAGTCCTACCCGTTAAGGGGGTTCATGTACCCTTTTTTAGGTTCAGCGAATGGCGGGGAAAAATCTCCTCTTTAAAAAAAGCCATCTCTTGGGCAAGGATTCTCGGGGCCTCGGTTGTGACCTTTCACCCCCCCAGTTGGTTGAATTTCGAGTTCTTGTTTTGGTTGTGGATGTTCCGGGTGAGAGATTTTAAGGAAGAAACAGGAGGATTGGTAAATCTTTCTATTGAGATAATGCCAGTTGAAAACCCAAAAAGTAAATTTTCCGGTTACTTCTGGAACGATCCTTTGAGCTTAAAGGCATTTGCCAAGAAAAAAGGCCTCGCTTTAACCCTCGATATAACCCATATGGCAACAAGAAACAGCAATCTTATACCTTTCTTCCTTTCCCTTTACGAAAAAGAGCTCGTTAAAAACATCCACTTAAGCGACTTTAAACCTCCCAATCAACATCTATTTCCAGGTAAAGGGAATTTACCCATGATGAGGTTCCTCAACCTTTTAAAACGTTTAAATTACCATGAACTTCTCACTATCGAAATCACCCCAAAAGAGTTACCCGAAACTGAAGAAGGAATGATTGAGAAACTTAAGATTCTTGTAAACTTCATAAAGGAGGTAACCAGATGACGCATCTTGTGGTTCTTTGCACCTTCGGAAAAAGGGAAGAAGCTGAAAGGATATCTAGACTCCTCCTTCAAAAAAGGCTTTGTGCCTGTATCCAAATCGTAGGTCCCATCAAGAGCGTTTACCTTTGGAAAGGAAAAGAGGAAGAATCTGAAGAATGGCTATGCTTAATGAAGACCTCCTCCGAGTTATACAAAGAAGTTGAGGCCTTACTGATAAAAGAACATTCCTACGAAGTACCCGAGATCATCGCCCTTCCTATCTTGATGGGAAGCCCCTCCTATATAAAATGGCTCGAAGAAGAGCTCACTAAAGAAGGTTGATAACCTTACAAAAATGGGTTAGTTTTAGGGTCTATGATGGAGGAGAGCCAACTTTTAAAACAGAGGAAGGAGAAAGCGCAGAGGTTAAAAGAAGAGGGCATAGAGCTTTATCCGAGAGGTTTCAAAGTCGATTGTAGTTCCAAAGACCTTAAAGATCGCTACGGTCATTTATCGGCGTCGGAACTTCAAGACTTAAAGGAAGAATATCTAATTGCCGGAAGAATAATGAGCATAAGGGATTTTGGAGGGGCTGTTTTTTCTCATATTCAGGACCAGGAAGGGCGCATCCAAATCTATCTTGGGAAAAACACCATTGGTGAAGAGGCCCTAAAGTTCTTTAAAAAGCTCGATATAGGAGACATAATAGCCGTCCGAGGCAAACCTTTTAAGACTCGAACAGGTGAGTTAACCCTGGAGGTCCATTGGCTTAAACTTCTTTGTAAGTCATTAAGGCCCTTACCCGAAAAATGGCATGCTTTGAAGGATGTGGAGATTCGTTATCGTCAAAGATACCTTGATCTAATCGTAAATCCTCACGTGAGGGAGACCTTTCGAAAACGTACTCTTATCATCCAAACAATAAGGGAATTTTTCATAAAAAGGGGCTTCCTTGAGGTAGAAACTCCTATCCTTCAAACCATACCCGGAGGGGCCCGGGCCAAACCCTTTAAGACCTACCATAATGTCCTGGAAATGGAGCTCTATTTGAGGATCGCACCAGAACTTTACCTTAAAAGGCTTGTAGTTGGGGGATTTGAAAGGGTCTTTGAGATAGGAAAAAACTTTCGAAACGAAGGGGTTTCAAGCCTCCATAACCCCGAATTCACGATGATCGAGTTTTACCAGGCTTACAGCAATTATGAAGACTTGATGCATCTTACGGAAGAATTGCTCTGTGAGATAGCCCAAAAGACAAACGGATCCCTAAAAATAAGTTATCAGGGAACCGAAATTGACCTCACTCCACCCTGGCCCAGGATCCCCATGGTCCAAGCCTTAATTCAAAGGGGTTTAGAGAAAGAGGTAAGAGATCCTCTCAAGGCTTTGGAGACTTGTAAGGGTTTAGGGCTCAAACTAGAGGGCGATGAGTCCCACGGGGAGTTGATCAATCTGCTTTTCGAAGAATTGGTTCAACCTCATTTGATCCAACCTACCTTCATAATCGATTATCCCGTTGAAGTTTCCCCACTTGCCAGGAGAAAGACCGATGACCCAAGGTTCGTAGAGAGGTTTGAGCTTTTCATCTTAGGAAGGGAGATCGCCAACGGTTTTACTGAATTGAACGATCCCGAAGATCAAAGGCAAAGGTTCATAGAACAGTTGAAAAAGAGGAACTTGGAGGAATGGGAGGGGTTGATAGATGAGGATTTCCTTTTGGCCTTGGAATATGGACTTCCTCCAACAGCTGGCGAAGGAATAGGCATCGATCGTTTGATAATGCTTTTCACCGATTCCCCCTCTATAAGGGATGTAATCCTCTTTCCCCACATGAGGAAAAAACCTTGAGGCCTCCTTTCGAGCTTTTTTTGTCATTGAGGCATTTGAAGTCGAAAAAAAGGGAACGCTTCATATCAATAGCAACCTTTATATGCTTTTTGGGGGTGAGTCTTGGCGTAATGGCCCTCATAGTGGTCTTAT
Source organism: uncultured Thermodesulfobacteriota bacterium (assembly GCA_964480925.1). GTDB lineage: Bacteria > Desulfobacterota > B13-G15 > B13-G15 > B13-G15 > B73-G16. The sequence goes on along the minus strand of CAYZRR010000098.1, from coordinate 28,631 downwards.
CGGTTATGAACGGCTTCCAAGAGGCAATAAAGGAGAAAATCTTGGCCCTTTCGGCCCATGTTTTAGTGTTAAATCACCAAGGCCCCTTTTTACCTGAGGAAGCTAGCGAAAAGCTAAAGGGTTTGAAAGAAATAAGTTCTTTAAGCCCCATGGTTTTGACCCAACTTATGGTGAGTTCGGACTACGCAAGTTCTGGTGCGGTTTTAAGGGGAATAACCCGTGAGGCCCCGGAAGTTTCATATCTTCAGGAAAAGCTTTTGGATGGTGAAAGGAACTTAAAAAGCGGTGAAGTTTGGATAGGAGTTGAGCTTTCAAAAATTCTGGGCGTAAGGATTGGGGATCGGTTGAGGTTAGTCTCACCTTCGGGAAGGTTTCATCCTTTTGGCATGATCCCGAGAGTAAAAGACGTAGTAATAAGTGGCATCTTTCAAGCAGGTATGTACGATTACGATGTGGCCTTAATCTTAGCCCCCCTTGAGGATGTTCAAAGTTTTCTTTCTTTGGGAAATAAGGTCACCCATCTTGCCATAAGGGTTAAGGATATTTATCAAGCCCATACGGTCTCAAAACAGATCCAAAGGCTTTTGGGAGGTTTCTTTTTCACCCGGGATTGGATGGAGATGAACAAGAACTTGTTTTATGCCTTAAGGATGGAGAGAAGGGTGATGTTTATCCTGCTCTCGCTTATTGTGGCAGTTGGGGCCTTCAACATAATCGGCGTCCTTATGATGAGTGTTATGGAGAGAAGACGAGAAATAGCCATCCTAAGGTCGATGGGAGCTCAAAAGAAGACCATCCTGAAGATATTCCTCTATCAAGGCCTTTTGATAGGCACTATAGGAACATTCATCGGAACCCTTGGTGGTATTATTCTGTCTTTAAATATTTCGAGAATCACCAATATGCTTGAAACTTTATTCGGACTTAAATTCCTACCTCCAGATGTCTATTACATAACGGAAGTTCCCTCAAAGCTAGATTTAACGGATACAGTAGCTATTGTGGTCTTAGCCCTTTCGCTAAGCCTTCTCTCATCGCTTTACCCAGCTTGGAAAGCGTCGAATCTCGATCCAGTAGAGGTCTTAAGGTATGAGTGAGGAGTTACTTATAGCCTCTCGCATTACGAAGGTATTCCGACTCGGATCTGAAAAAATATGGGCCCTTAAGGGAATCGATCTGAGTATAAAAGAAGGCGAGATGATAGCCATACTGGGAGCCTCAGGGGCGGGGAAAAGCACGCTTTTACATATTCTCGGGACTCTGGAAAGGCCCACCTCTGGGTCCGTAAAGTACCGGGGACGAGCTGTGGGGGATTTAAGGGAGGATGAACTCTCCTCGTTGAGAAACAGGGAAATGGGGTTTCTCTTTCAGTTTCATTACCTTCTTCCTGACCTCAACGCTCTAGAAAACGTGATGGTTCCCTGTCTTTTGGCGGGTCTTTCTTACCAAGAATCCGTTAAGCGAGCCAAAGAAATTCTGGAAAGACTGGACTTAGGCTCAAGGCTTAAACACCGTCCCGGGGAACTCTCCGGAGGGGAACAACAAAGAGTGGCTTTAGCTAGAGCCTTGGTAATGAACCCGAGGATAGTTCTTGCCGATGAACCTACGGGGAATTTGGATTCCAAAACGGGCAAAAAACTAATAGCGATCTTACAGGACTTCAATCGCTCTTACGGAACAACGGTGGTAGTAGTGACTCACAATTTGGAATTGGCCTCCTTTTTTCCGAGAAGGCTTTATATGGCTGATGGTCTATTAATCAAGGAGGAAAGGAGCTAAAGGAGGTTAAAGATGTTAAATAGAATGGCTTGGTTGATCCTTCTTGTGACGCTTTTTCCAACTTTGGGCCTTTGTGAAAAGCCGATAAAGGAAATAAGAATTGTGGGAAATGTGAAAATAGAAAAGGAAGTAATCCTAATGACGATAAAAAGCAAAGAAAATGAACCGTTCGATAAAGAGGTAGTCTCTGAAGACGTAAAGGCTCTTTACGCACTCGGATATTTTCGCGACATAAGGGTCCATTTGGAGGAAAAAGAAGACGGGGTGATTTTAACTTACATCGTTCAAGAAAAGCCAAAGGTCAAAGATTTAATCATCTCAGGTTACCAAAGGTTGAAACGAGAAGAAATCGAAGGGGTCTTAAGGATAAAAAAGGGTGAGTTTTTCGAGGAAGAGTTGCTCCGAGAAACCGAAGAGGCTTTGAAAAATCTTTATGTTTCTAAGGGGTTTTATACAGCTTCGGTTGAAAGTGAAGTGGAAGAACTTCCCGAAAACGAAGTAAGGATCTTTATAGATATATTTGAAGGACCTAAAGGAGCTATAAAGGAGATAAGGTTTGTGGGAAACAGGAATTTTAGCTCTCGAACCCTAAAAAAAATGATGCGAACCAAGGAAAAGGATTGGCTCAGTTGGTTAACCAAATCGGGAACTTTTAATAAAGAGATCTTACAAGTTGACCTTCAACGTATAAGGTATTTTTATCAGGACAATGGTTACCTTGATGTCAAAATCGATGAACCCAAAATAAGCTCTTCACGAGATGGTAAGTACCTTTTTATCGAGATAAAAATCGAAGAAGGCATTCGTTATAAGGTGGGAACTGTAGACCTTCAAGGTGAACTAATTGACACTAAGGGAAAAATCCTCAAGAAGGTCAAGCTCGAAACCAAACCAAATAAGGTTTATCGCATCTCGCAGGTGGAAAGGGATGTTTCAAAATTAGTGGATTATTATGCGGATAAAGGGTACGCCTTTGTAGAGGTTCGGCCTCTTAGTTTTCGGGAACCAGAGAAAGGCCTCGTAAACGTGGTTTTCCAAGTAGAACCAGGAGAAAAGGTATACCTTGGCCGTGTCCACATCCATGGAAACATCAAAACCCACGACAAGGTCATAAGGCGGGAGATAAAGCTTTCGGAAGGCGAGACCTATAGCACCGTTAAAATGAGGGAGAGCCAAAAGAGGATCAAAAGATTAGGCATATTTAAAGAAGTGACTTTTAATCCCGTACCGGGGGCAAGGCCCAATGTGCTTGATTTGGATGTGAAAGTAGAAGAGATGCCAACAGGTGCCTTTCAATTCGGAGGCGGTTATAGCTCGGTCCACGGCCTGGTGGGAATGATCTCGGTATCCGAAAAGAACCTCTTGGGAAGGGCCTACCGAGGCTACTTAAGGGCCACACTCGGAGGTAAGATGAACGAATTTTCCCTCGGCTTTAGTGACCCAAGGTTTCTGGATTCCTATTATTCGATAGGTTTCGATCTTTTCAATGAAACCTATGAATATACCACTTATGATTATCGAATAAGGGGAGGAGATATGGTAATTGGCAAGGAGTTAACGGATCACCTAAGCGTTAGCCTTTCTTACCGTTATGAGAAACAAAAGGTATTTAACGTAAGCGAAAGTGCTTCGGAGTACATTAAATCCTACGAGGGAATAACCACCACAAGTAAAGCCACGTTGAGTTTTAGCTACTGGACACTGGACGATCCTTTTAGTCCTACCCGAGGATGGGACAACGATTTAACCTTAACCAACGCGGGAAGGTTCCTTGGTGGTGATGTTGATTTTCTTAGGGCAAGTCTTTCAATAAGTTATTTCAAACCCATAAAAGGGGACTTAGTCTTTAACTTCCGGAGTAAACTTGGGATCATAGAGGAGTACGGGGGGAAAAAGATACCCCTTGGTGAAAAGTTTTACGTAGGAGGGTTGAGGACCATAAGGGGCTTTGAATACGGCATGGCAGGACCAGTGGATGAGAACAAGGAACCAATAGGAGCCTTAAAGATGATGGTGTTTAACTTCGAATTCCTCTACCCCTTAAGCAAAGAGCTTGGACTCAAGCTCGCCTTGTTTTACGATGTGGGTAAGGGATTTGACGAATGGAAGGACGTTACACCTTTAAAGCACGCGGTAGGAGCGGGAATAAGATGGTATTCACCTTTAGGGCCAATAAGGATAGACTGGGGATATAATCTCTTCCCCAAAAAGGGGGAGAAGAGGGGGGTGTGGGATTTCGCAGTTGGCATAATGTACTAAAATTGAAAAAAAACAAATCTTAAAAGGAGGATGGAGATGAAACTGGTAAAATGGGGAGTGGTTTTTTCCGTTTTATCCCTATGTTCTCTGAGTTTCGCTCAACAGCTTAAAATCGGTTATGTGGATGTACAAAGGGTGTTAAGTGAATCCAAAAAGGGGCAAGAAGCAAAAGCGAAAATAGAAGCGAGAGGCAAAGAACTTGATCGGCAATTTCAACAGATGCAACAAGAATTAAACGCTTTAAGGGAAGAAATAGAAAAGAAAGGCTCCTTGATGAGTGAAAATGCTTTAAAGGAAAAACAAAAGCAATTCGATCAAAAGAGAAGGCAACTCGAACAGTTTGTTAGCGATTCGCAACAAGAACTTCAAGAAATGGAACGTAAAGCAGTGGCTGAAATACTAAAGGAAGTAGAAGGTATAATAGCAAATATTGGCAAAAGTAAGGGCTATACCCTCATATTGGAAAAGCAAAGAAGCTTCATCCTTTATGCCCCTCCAGAGATCGATTTAACCAATGAAGTCATAAAGGCCCTTGACACCAAAAAACCATGAAGGAACTGACATTAGGAGAGATCGCCCAGATTTTGGGAGGGAAGTTAATTGGGGACCCTTCGATTAAGGTGAGGGGCATTAAGGGTATTGAGGAAGCTGAGGAAGGTGATCTGACGTTTGTGGTCTCAGAAAAGTACTTGAAGTTCCTTTCTTCCACCCGGGCCTCGGCGGCTATAGTTTTTAAAGAAGTGGACTCGCCTATACCTTTGATAATCCTTCCCAATCCTTACTTGGGAATCGTGAAGCTTATGGAAAAGTTTTATCCTCCAAAACTTCCTTCCCCTTCCATCTCCCCCCATTGTTGGATCAGTCCTTCAGCTAAGATTGGCCAAGACGTTTATATAGGTCCATTTGTTTACGTAGGGGATGAAGCGGAGATTGGCAATCGAGTCATCCTTTATTCGGGTGTTTATGTGGGCCCAAGGGTAAAAATTGGAGAAGATAGCATCCTTTATCCTAACGTTGTCCTTTACGAAGGAACGATCATAGGCAAAAGGGTTATAATTCACGCGGGCACTGTCATAGGTTCTGATGGGTTTGGGTATCTTAAAGAGGGAGATGCCATTTTTAAAATCCCTCAAATAGGAGGGGTTAAGATCGAGGATGATGTGGAGATTGGGGCCAATTGTACAATAGATAGGGCCACCTTTGGTTGGACCAAAATAGGAAGAGGAACCAAAATAGATAATCTCGTCCAAGTAGGGCATAATGTCTCGATAGGGGAGAATTGCCTCATTGTGGCTCAAGTGGGAATAGGAGGAAGTACAGTCATCGGGAGGGGTGTTATCATAGGGGGTCAGGTGGGAATATCCGATCATGTTAAAATCGGGGATGAAGTCAAGGTATCGGGCAAAGCGGGGATATTCAGGGATGTGGAACCCGGTGAAAAGGTGGGCGGTCTGCCTCAGATGCCGCATGGGAGATGGATGAGGGTGGCAGCTGAATTGATTAGACTTCCGGAGTTGAGGAGATCCCTAAAAGAGCTTGAGGAAAAAATAAGCCTTATTGAAGAAAAATTAAAAGAGGAATCCAGATGATGGAAACCAAAGAGATCATGCAAATTTTACCCCATGCCTTTCCCTTTCTGCTTGTAGATCGAGTGATTGAGATAGAAGTTCCCCGTAGAATCGTGGGGTTGAAAAGCATCACTTACAACGAGGCCTTCTTCCCGGGCCATTTTCCAGGTGATCCATTGATGCCCGGTGTGTTGATAATCGAAGCCATGGCTCAAACAGCGGGAATTCTGGCTTATAAATCCATGGGAGAGGAAGCGGAGGGCAAGGGGGTTTACCTCATGGCCTTAAGGGAAGCCAAATTCAGAAGGCCGGTTTTACCCGGTGATCAGTTGCTTTTGGAAATGGAGACGGTGAAAAGAAGAGGGAACATATGGGTTTTCCGAGGAAAAGCTAAGGCGAATGGACAAATTGTGGCTGAGGCCGAGATAATGGCCATGATCAGGGAAAATAAACCCAAATCCCCAAAAATACACCCAACTGCAATAGTTCATCCCTCTTGTGAATTAGCTGAAGGGGTTGAGATAGGACCCTATTCCATTATAGGGGAAGACGTTAAAATCGGTGAAAACACTTGGATTGGGTCCCATGTAGTAATAGACCAAGGAACTGTCATAGGTAAAAATTGCCAGATTTTCCACCATGCATCCATAGGCACACCACCTCAACACATCCGTTATCAAGGCGAAAAGACCCGTGTCATAATCGGTGATAACTCGGTAATTCGGGAGTTTGTGACCATTCATAGAGGTACTAGTTTCGGAGGCGGTTTAACAAAAGTAGGGAATAGTAACTTCATAATGGCCTATGCCCATGTGGCTCATGACTGCCAACTTGGCGATTTCGTCATAATGGCAAACGCAGCACAACTTGCAGGTCATGTAACTGTGGGGGATCATGCTATAATAGGAGGGGTGGCAGCGGTACATCAATTTGTAAGAATAGGTAAATTCGCCTTCATAGGGGGTGCCACGGCAGTACCCAAGGACATACCTCCTTACGTTACAGCTTCAGGCATAAGGGCCAAATTATATGGCATTAACGTAACCAACCTCAAAAGGAACGGCTTTTCCGATGAGGTCATAAGGGCCCTTCGAAAAGCCTATAAGATACTTTTCCGTTCTTCAAAGCCTTTAAAGGGGTGTATAGAGGAAATCAAAAATAGCGAGCTTTTCGCCTATCCTGAGGTGAAGGATCTGGTGGAGTTTCTCGAAGGTAGCAAAAGGGGAATTACTCGATGAAGGAAAAGATAAAGATAGCGGTAATTGGGGTAGGAAGATGGGGGGAGCTCCATGCTCAAAAGTTTGCTTCCATGCCTCAAGTGGAGCTGGTGGGAGTCGTGGATATTTTACCCGAAAGGGCCCAAGAGGTGGCTCGGAAGGTAGGAAGTAGGCCATTTTTTGATTACCGAGAACTTTTGGGGGAAGTGGAGGCCGTAAGTATTGCCACTCCTACTTCCGTTCACTATAAAATAGCCAAGGATTTCCTCCTCAATGGGACGCACGTACTTTTAGAGAAACCCATGACTTCAAATCTTGAAGAGGCTTTGCATCTTGAGGAGATTTCGAAAAACTGTAATTTGATACTACAAATAGGTCATCTTGAAAGGTTCAATGGAGCATTGGAAGGCATTTGGGACTTCTTAAAGGATATAAGAAAGGTTGAGGTGATTAGGCATTCGCCTTGGACAGAAAGAAATTTCGACATAGATGTGATATTGGACCTGATGATCCACGATCTTGATCTTTTGGAGTATCTGCTGGGAATAAAGGCCAAAAGGCTTAAGGCATGGGGTAAAAGGGTAAAAACTCCATTCATTGACGAAGCCCAGGCAATCATCGAAACGGAAGAAGGGGTAGAGATAAGGCTTTCCTCAAGTAGGGTGGCTCAGCAAAAAGTGAGGAACATCCACTTTATTAAAGAACAAGGTGAGCTAACTTTGGATCTTTTAAACCATAACTTCGTTTTTAAAGAGAATGGACTCATCAAAAAAGGTGGTAAAAAGAAGGATGCGTTAAAAGAGGAAATAGAGGCATTTGTAAGAAGCATCCAAGAGGGATCCTCACCTCCTGTGAGCGCCAAAGAAGGCCTTAAGGCCCTCCGATTGGCTTTAGAGATTTCTAAGCTTGCCTCATCTGGATGAAGAAAAAACACATATTGATAGTGGCTGGTGAAGCCTCAGGCGATCTTTACGGTGCCCAACTGGTATCCTCCCTTAAGGAAAAACACCCCGAATTGGATTTCTTTGGGATAGGAGGCCCCGAGTTAAGGAAGGTTGGTTTAAGAAGTCTGTTTAAAATGGAAGAGCTTTCAGTGGTGGGATTATTTGAGGTCTTTCCGAAAATACCCAAATTGTGGAAGGCCTTAAGATTGATAGAGAAAGAAATAAAAAACCTTCAAGTTAACCTCTCTATTCTGATAGATTTCCCGGGTCTTAACCTCCATTTGGCCAAAAAATTAAAGAAATGGGGGATCCCCGTACTTTATTATGTTAGTCCCCAAATTTGGGCCTGGTGGCCGAGTAGAGCCAAAAGGTTAAAAGAATATGTAGATAGTCTTGCCGTGATTTTGCCTTTTGAAGTCGAATTCTTTAAAAAGTACGGAATAGAAGCTCATTTTGTGGGACATCCTCAAAGGGAGATAATAGAAAAGGCCCCTTCACCCGAAGAAGCCAGAATCTCTTTAGGAATCACGTCCGAGGAAAAGGTCATCGGGCTTTTCCCAGGTTCAAGAAAGGGAGAGATAAAAAAACACCTAAAGGTAATGGTTGAAACGATTGAGCTTTTAAAAAGGGAATTTTCAAACCTCAAACCTCTCTTGGCCCTTGCACCTGGTTTAAGCGACGATTTTTTTGAAATAAAAGAAGAGATAAAGGTCATAAAGAACGATCCTCTTCAGGTTATGGCTGCGTCTGATCTTTTGATAGCGGCTTCTGGTACCGTCACTTTACAAGGAGCCCTTATGGGAAAAAGGATGGTGGTTATTTACAAGGTAAACCCCCTTTCTTATTTTTTTGCTAAGGCCTTGGTAAAGGTCCCCTTTATAGCTTTGCCAAATCTCCTTTTGGGAAAGATGGTCTTTCCCGAACTGATCCAAAGGGAAGCGAATCCCTTTAAGTTAGCTGAGGTAGCCAAAAATTTGCTTTTGGACGAAAATAAAAATAGGGAGATGATCTCTGTTTCAGAACGCTTGAAAGAGCTTTTACCAAGTGGTGCACCTGAAAGGGTTGCAAAGATAGCTTTAGAGTTGATGAGATGAAGCATACGTCTTTCGTTCTATATAAAAGGCTTTTGGGCTTCGTTAAACCTTATTGGAAACGCCTCCTTGTTGCTGGATTAGCCATGGTAGGCGTTTCCGCTATCACGGCCCTTTTGGCATTTCTTACCAAGAATGTGCTTGATGACATATTCATAAAAAAAGACCTTTTTATGTTAAAGATACTCCCTCCAACTGTTTTGAGTTTAGGAATTATCAAAGGGTTTTTGGATTATTATCAAAGTTACCTTATGAACTACGTGGGTCAAAGGGTTGTAGCCGATATCAGAGCTAAACTCTACCAACACCTTCAAATGCTCTCCATTTCTTATTTCCATCGAAATCCCACTGGTAGTTTGATGTCCCGCTTGACCAATGACGTTAACACTATGCAAGGGGCCGTCTCTTATGCGGTTACAAGTTTTATAAAAGATACTTTCACTGCGGTGGGCCTTATAGGAGTGGTTTTATATCGGGATTTTTGGATGGGACTTTTGGCCCTTTCGCTTTTCCCTTTCATAGGGTGGATTTTCTTAAACCTGAGCAAAAGGATGAGAAGGGCAAGCCGGAAATCCCTTGAAAGCATGGGTTTTTTAAGCGCTTTCCTTCAAGAAACCATAGTCGGACAAAGAATCGTAAAGGCCTTCTGCATGGAGGATTACGAAAGTGAGCGCTTCAAAAAGGCCAATGACCAATACTTCCGATATATCATGAAAAGGCTGAGGGTAAGGGCTTTATCCACCCCTCTTATAGAAGCGCTCGGTTATTTGGGAATAGCCGGTTTTATCTTCCTGGGTGGGTTAAGCGTAATAAAGGGCAGAATGACCCCCGGAGAATTTTTCTCCTTTATGACGGCTCTGGCCATGCTCTATGACCCTTTGAGGGGGTTAAGCAAGGTTAACGCTCAGATACAAGAGGGACTTGCTGCTGCAAAAAGGGTCTTTGAAATTTTCGAGGAAAAACCCGAGGTAAAAGAAGCTCCTCAAGCCATAGATCTTCCGCCTTTCCAAAACGAAATTGTCTTTGACAGAGTGTCCTTTCGCTATGATGGTGACTGGGTATTGAGGAATGTAAGCTTTAGGATAAAAAAGGGGGAAAAGGTAGCCATAGTAGGGGCTTCAGGAGCGGGAAAAACCACGTTGGTCAATTTGCTTTTGAGGTTTTACGATGTAACTGAAGGGGCAATTTATATAGACGGGATTGACATAAGAAAAGTTACCCTTAAGTCGTTACGGAATCAGATCGCCATAGTAACGCAGGAAATAATACTGTTTAACGATACGGTCAAAAACAACATAGCCTATGGAAGGCCTGATGTGAGTGATGAGGAGATCATAGAGGCCTCAAAGGCAGCTAATGCCCACCAATTTATCATGGAACTACCCAATGGTTATGATACGGTAATTGGAGAACAGGGCGTGAAACTTTCCGGAGGACAACGACAGAGGATCACAATCGCAAGGGCGTTGGTTAAAAATGCGCCTATACTCATTCTCGATGAGGCCACTTCTTCGGTTGACGCCGAATCCGAAAAGGAGATTCAAGAGGCGCTCGAAAGGTTAATGGAATCAAGAACCGTCATTATCATCTCCCATAGGCTTTCCACTATAAGAAACGCCTCAAGGATCCTGCTTCTTTCAGAAGGAAGGATCATCGATGAAGGCACCCATGAAGAGCTTATGGCAAGAAACGAAGAATATAGGCGCCTTTATGAACTTCAAAGTCATCCCCTTTTGGAAGGAATGTGAATTTAAGGCCCTTTAGAGTCTTAAGTTACAGATTTAAGGAAAGGCTCGGGTTATGGGATCATAGGCTAAAAGGGAATATTTTTTCAAAGGCCCCTTTTTTGTGGGCCCATGGAGCTTCGGTAGGGGAAGTAAGGCTTACATTATTGCTTTTAAAAGAGCTCAAGCCTCTTATAAATTGGCCTTTCCTCCTCACCTCTATGACCCCTCAGGGCTTACAAATAGGTGAAGGTAAAGTCGATCAAGTCCTTCCATTTCCCATACCCTTTGGTCCCCCGGTTCAAAGGTTTTTCGATGTAGTGAAACCTCGGGGGTTGCTTTTAAGCGAAACGGAGATTTGGCCCTCTGTTTTGAAGGAGGCAAGAAGAAGGAAGGTCCCGGTAATACTTTTTAATGGAAGGCTCTCTGAAAGGTCTTTTCGAAGGCTTTATCCCTTTAGGTTTTTCTTCAAAAAGGCCTTTGAGGCGTTTACGCTTGTACTGGTAAGGTCTGAAGAGGATGGGGAGCGTTTTTTAAGGCTTGGGGTCTCCGAGGATAAGATGAGGGTGACAGGTGATCTTAAATTCCTTAAACCCTTTGAACCCCTTGAAGGAATAATCGAAGACCTCAAAAGGGAACTCGAATTAAAAGGGCATAAGGTGATCGTGGCCGGAAGTACCCATAAGGGAGAGGAGGATCTGCTTTTTCGTCTTTTTAAGGATCTCAAAAGGGAATTTCCCCTTCTTAAATTGATCATCGCCCCTCGACACATAGAAAGGGCCCATGGGGTGAAAGAGTTAGCTGAAAATTATGGCTTCCGGACAAGTTTAAGAACCCAGCAACAAATCGGTTGGGAGGTGATGGTCCTTGATACGGTAGGAGAACTTTGGAAATTCTATGGCCTTGGGGATGTGGCGGTAGTGGGAGGTACATTTGTGAAAAAAATCGGGGGGCACAATCTGCTTGAACCTTTAGTCTGGGGGGTTCCTACCATTTATGGGCCTTTTGTTCAGAATTTTAAAGAACTTTCTGAGAGGCTTAAGACCATCGGTGCAGCTCATCAAGTAAAGGACCCGAAGGAACTTGGGAAAGTTTTAGCTTCCCTTTTGAAGGATCCCGCTTCTTCACGGGAAAGGGCCAAAAGAGCGGAACTCCTTTTTAAAGAAGGCAGAAGAGCCCTAAAGGAAACAGTAGAAGCCATAGTGGGGATTTTTATTAAATGAAACCACCTTGGGAATATCCTTTTTTAAGCGACGTACTTCTTCCTCTTTCTTACCTTTACCTTTTCGCATTAAAAGGAAGAAGTTTCCTTTACAAACTCGATCTTTTAAAACAGAAAGAACTCCCGACAAAGGTCATATCGGTAGGTAATCTTACGGTAGGGGGAAGTGGAAAAACGCCAGTGGTGATGAAAATAGCCCAATGGTTAAAAGAAAAAGGCCTAAAAGTGGGTATTTTGAGCCGGGGTTATAAGGGCAAAATGGCCAAAAGGGGTACAATCGTTTCAGAGGAGAAAAACCTTCTTTTGGGACCGGAGCTCATAGGAGATGAGCCTTACTTATTAGCCAAAAGCCTCCCCCAAATACCACAGGCAGTAGGGATAGACAGGTTTAAATTGGGGAAGCTTTTGTGTGAACTTCATGGAGTTCAAGCAGTAGTTCTTGATGATGGGTTTCAATACCTTAAGCTTAAAAAGGATTTGGAGATCCTTTGCATCCCCTCTGACATGGAGATAACTAAAGTAAGGCTTTTTCCATCTGGCCCTTTTAGGGAGGGCCTTTCTTCAATAAAAAGGGCCCATTTACTTCTTCTAACTTACTGGGAAGGCTCCGACAGAGGTTTTAAACTTTTGGAAAGGCTCAAAGCCTTTGGGAAGCCCATTTTTCTAGCCAACCCCCTTTATGAGGGACTTCTCGAAGGGAAAAGCCTCATTTCCTTCTCTCAATTGAAAGGGAAAAGGCTTCTTTTGTGTTTGGGAATAGGAAACCCTTATCGGTTGTTAAAGTTTTTGGAAACCGAAGGACTCTCCATCTATAAGACCTTGATCCGGCAAGATCATCACAAGTGGAGTAAAGAGGAAATAGAAAGGGAATTGAAAGGCATAGAGGCAATAGTCACAACCGAAAAGGATTTCGTGAAGTTCCCTCCCTTAGAGGTTCCGGTTTATAGGGTAAAATTGAACATGGAAATTGAAGAGGCCTTTTGGGAGTTTTTAAAAAGAACCCTTTATGGATAAAATAGGCGAAAATGGAGAAGGAAATAAAAGCCATAAGAGGTTTTTCGGACATACTTCCCGAAGAGACCCCCACTTGGCGCTTCGTAGAGGAAGAAGCCAGAAGAACGCTTGAAGGTTTTGGGTTTCAAGAAATAAGGATCCCTACGCTTGAAAGGACCGAACTTTTTGTAAGGAGCATCGGAGAAAGCACTGATGTAGTTCAAAAAGAAATGTACACCTTTCAAGACAAAAGCGGCCAATGGGTGACCTTAAGGCCTGAAGCTACTGCTTCCATTATAAGGGCTTACGTGGAGAATCGGTTGTGGGCAAAAGATCCGGAAGCAAGGCTTTATTTTATAGGCCCCATGTTCCGCTATGAAAGACCACAAAAGGGAAGACTTAGGCAATTCCATCAGATAGACGCCGAAGTCTTAGGCCCCGATCATCCGATGGTGGATGCGGAAATAATCGGGCTATTGATGGAATTGCTAAAAAGAGTAGGACTTGAGGATCTGAGGTTAGAATTGAATAGTTTGGGTTGTCCGGGGTGTAGGATTCCCTTTAAAGAAGAGGTACAAAAATTCCTCCGGCAAAATGAGGACAAACTTTGCCCCGATTGTCAAAGGCGTATGGAGCTTAACCCTTTAAGGGTTTTCGATTGTAAGGTCCAGAGTTGCAAAGAGCTTCTCAAGGAAGCCCCAATTCTTAAAGGTTTTCTTTGCGAAAGTTGTAAATCCCACTTTGAGAAGGTGATGGAATTATTGGAAGAGATAAAAATCCCTTATCAGGTAAATCGGTTTTTGGTCAGAGGCCTTGATTATTACACCCGAACTGTATTTGAGGTCATAGCCCAGGGACTCGGAGCACAAAACGCGGTAGCCGCAGGTGGAAGATACGACGGTTTGGTGAAGGAACTCGGTGGCCCGGATATACCGGGAATAGGTTTTGCCATAGGGATGGAGAGATTGCTTCTTCTTCTCCCTCGCAAAGAGCTTGACTTCCCGGTAAAGCTTTTCATCGCTTCACTTGGAGAGGAACCAAGAAAAGTGGCCTTTCATTTAGGATGGAAACTAAAGAAAGAAGGCATATCGGTTTGGATGGAGTACGAAGATAAGAGTTTAAAGGCCCAATTAAGGCGGGCCGATAAACTATCCATCCCGTTTGTGTTGATTTTGGGTGAAGATGAACTTAAACAAGGGAAGTTCATCCTTCGAAATATGAAAAAAGGAACTCAACAGGAGATACCCCTCTCGGAAGCTTTAGAAAAGCTTAAAGAAATTATTCCAAAAAACTCTTGAGCTTTTTAGCCCGCGAAGGATGACGAAGTTTCTTTAAGGCCTTGGCCTCTATCTGTCTTATCCTCTCCCTGGTTACCTTAAATACCTTCCCTACCTCTTCAAGGGTATGGTCGTACTTTTCCTCTATGCCAAACCTCATCCTCAAGACCTTCTCTTCCCTTTCGGTCAAGGTGGAAAGGACTTGTCTAATCTGTTCGCTCATGGTCTTGTAAATAACCGCATCAAGTGGACCAAGGGTCTTCTTATCCTCGATGAAATCCCTTAAACGGGTATCCTCATCGTCTCCCAATGGGGTTTCAAGCGATATGGGTTCTTTCGCTATCTTTAATATCCTAATGACCTTCTCCACGGGAATCTCCATCTTTGAGGCTATCTCCTCTGGCGTAGGTTCTCTTCCAAGTTCCTGAACCAATTGTCTTGTGGTTCTTACCAATTTATTTATCGTTTCTATCATGTGAACCGGAATCCTTATTGTACGAGCTTGATCGGCGATGGCTCTCGTTATAGCCTGCCGGATCCACCAGGTGGCATAGGTGGAGAACTTGTAACCGCGGCTATATTCGAATTTGTCAACTGCTTTCATAAGTCCGATATTACCTTCTTGAATCAGATCCAAAAACCCGAGCCCCCTATTAATGTACTTCTTGGCAATACTCACCACTAATCTCAAATTAGCCTTAATTAGTTGATCCTTTGCTTCTTTTGCTTTCTTCTCTCCTTTTTCTATGTCTTCTATGGCCTTTCTCAGCTGCTCAGCGGTTATTGAATGTTGAGACAAAAACTTCTCGATACGCGCCGAAAGCAGTTTATATGCCCTTTCTAATTGTAAAAACTCCTCCTCATTTAAGTTCCGTTCCAGGAAAAGGGCCTTCTTTTTAGCCGGGTGTTTTTTTATGAAGGTAAAAAAGTCTTCAAGTTCTTGGGGCCTGGCGCCTAACCTTTCGCTTATCTTTTCTATCTCGGCCTCCATCTGTTCGATCTTATCCAAAAGTTCCCTCAGTTTACCTACCATTGCTTGAATCTGTGATTCCTTGAGGTTCACCTGTGACAAAAGTGAGACCATCTCTTCTTCTCTTTTCTTCAGCTCCTCTTGTGGAATTTCGGGTTGAGCTCGAAGGTGTGCTATTTCTTCTTTAAGTTCCTTTATCTTATCAATGATCTTCAGGATCCTTTCCTTATAAACCTCTTCTTCCTCACTGAAGTCGTCTTCATCCAGAGCGTTTGAAACATCCTTTACGCTTATCCGGTTCTCTCTCAATGCATCCCCCAGTTTGAGGACCTCATCAACGGTCAAAGGACAATTCAAGATAACCCGCAAGATCTCCCTTTTACCCTCCTCAATTTGTTTGGCGAGCATCACCTCTCCTTCCCGCGTCAAAAGGGAGACCTTGCCCATCTCTTTAAGGTAAAGCCTTAGAGGATCACTTGAATGGACAAATTCCGTTTCTTCTAAATGACCCGTGAGAGGCTCTTCTAAGGATTGCTTGGTCTCAATAAACCTTTCCTCAAGTACATCCACCTCTTCAAGCGCCGAAAGCACATCCTCAAGGCTGTCTATTTTCTTCTCCACCGTATATTCTTCGTCTACCATTTATCCCAGCCTCCTCTTATGGATTTATTTCAAACTTTCAAGAAGGGCTCGCTCTTGTTTGAGAAAGGCCTGTTGCTCCAAAAGGAGTATCTTTAGCTTTTCCTCATCGCCTCTTCTTTCCGCTTCCACTATCTCTTCCAAAAGGCGTTCTCTCCTTTTCCTCAAAGCCCTAAGCCTTATACGCTTAACGCAATCCCGGAAAATTTTTTGAGGATCCTCAAGCTCTTCACTGAGGAGAAAGGAAAATATGCCACCTCCTACCGCTCTTTCTTGAAGCATAACGGGTATTTCCACTGAGGGGTCTCCTCCTCTTTTTTTCGCCTCGAGGGCTTCTTTTAAAATATCCCTTAAAATCTCAGATGAAAACTCCTTTAAGATGTCCTCTTCTTCAAGCCACTTTAGAACCTCTTCGTACTGCATAGCCAAAGCCACAAGAACCTCTTCGGCGGAAAGAAATCCCCTTCTTCTTTCCAAATTCCGGTTCACACTAGTTCTCAATCTCACTAAAAGCAGATCCGGCTCAATTCCCAAAAGGGAAGAAATATATTCTCCATAGATCTTTTTTTTCAAAGGATCTTCCACCTTGTTCAAAAATTCCAAAAAAGCTTGGGCCGCTTTAAATTTGCCCTCTGGCTTTTTAATTTCGTAATTATTTATTACCTGTTCGCAATAAAATTCAAGCCCGCCTTTTCTTAACCTTAACAAATCCTCCACCGAATGGCTTTTGATGAAAGTATCGGGATCCTCATTTTCGGGAAGAATCACTATATCACCTTCCATCCCCTCTTGGACCAAAAGCTCAACGGCCCTCATGGCTGCTTTTCTTCCAGCCTGATCCCCATCAAAAAGCAACAACACCCTTTGCACTAAGGGCTTTAACATCCTAAGTTGGGGTTCAGTTAGGGCAGTTCCTAGAGGAGCCACCACGTTTCTCAGACCGCTCTGCGCCAAGGAGATCACGTCAAAATACCCCTCTACTATGACCGCCTCCCTTTTTTCGATGATGTGATCCCTCGCTTGTTTCAAACCATATAGGCATTCCCCTTTCTTGAAGATGGAGGAATCGGGTGAATTGAGGTACTTAGGTTCTCCTTCTCCAAGAATCCTTCCCCCAAAACCGAGGATCCTACTCCTTGTGTCTTCGATGGGGAAAATTATCCTATTTCTAAAGCGGTCGTAATAAGTTTTGGTTCCTCTTATGATCAATCCCAATTCTTCCACCAAAAGAAGATCCTTTCCTTTTTGTTCGAAAAATCTGCTTAAAAAGTCCCATTGATCAGGAGCATACCCAAGACCATAAAGCTCCCACGTCTTAGGAAGAACACCCCTCCTAAACAGATAATCCCTTGCAATTTTTCCCTCTCGGGGATGAAGCAACTTCATTCGGAATATTTCATTTGCCACTCGATTAATCTCAAAATAGGGTTCGAATTTTTCTCGAACCCCTTCTACTTCCTCTATAGGGATTCCATACCGCTCGGCTAAGCTTTTAACGGCCTCATAAAAACTTATCCCTTCGTATCGCATTAAAAAGGTAAAGACATTCCCTCCGGCCCCACAACCAAAACAATGGAAAAGTCCTTTCTCTGGGCTGACCATAAAGGAAGGCGTCTTCTCTTTATGAAAGGGGCAGAGGGCCCGGTAATTTTTACCTGCGGGTTTGAGGGGGATATAACTGGAAATGACCTCCACTATATCCGCCCTTTCCCTGACCCTTTCGATTATCTCCCGCCTTATCATCTCAACTCCACAATCGTCACACCTTCTCCGCCCTTTTCCCGAGGAGCAGACTTTATGGCCTTAACATAAGGCATACCCCTGAAGTAATCCCTTATGGCCCGCCTTAAGGCACCAGTTCCTATCCCATGGATTATCTCGATATGATCCCATCCCCTTATAAGGGCCTCATCAAGAAGCTTCTCCACTCTCTTTAAGGCTTCCTCCACCCTCAAACCCCTTACGTTAATCTCAGGAATCCCATAAGTCTGAGCCTCAATTGAAACCCCCTCCAGCTTAACCCCCTCTTCCACCTTCATTGGTAAAAGATCTTCTAAAGAGGCCTTAACCCTCATTCCCCCCACTATGAGCTCCGCACTCTCCCCATTTAATTTTAAAACTTGCCCTTTTGCCCCAAGGCTCTTTATCAAGGCCCAATCGCCTTCTTTTAAATCTTGAGGGAAATCCCCCTTTTTTAAAGCCTCCTTGGGAGCAAGCTGCGTGATTTTCTCTTTCAGTTTTTTCAACTCCTGAGAAAGCTCGAAGACCTTTTTCTTGTCGGCTTTTTCCAACTCCTTTCTCATCTCCTTGATCTTTTCTTCAAGTTCAAAAAGAAGCCTTCTACCCCGTTCTTCTACCCTTCTTAAAATTTCCCTTCTTTGAGCCTTCAAAAACCCCCACAGCTCCTTTAAATTCATTTTCTCCTTTTCCAGTTCCTCCCGAAGCTTCTTTGAGTGTTGAAGCTCAAGGGAAAATTGCTCCTTTAAACGGCTTAGCTCCTCCAAAATCCCCTTACCCCACCCTTCGAGATTCTTTTTGTAAAACTCCGCATCTTCCAATAACTTTGCGGGCAGATCCCACTTTCGGGCAATGAAAAAAGTAAAGCTACGACCTACGGTATCGTAAAGGATCTGATAGGTGGGAGTAAGGTTTTTTTCATCAAAACCAACAGAGGCGTTCCTCACCCCTGGGGTCACAAAACCGTAAGCCTTCAGAGGGTCAAGATGGGTCGTAACAAGGGCATACCCTCCTTTTCGCCTTATTTCGTCCAAAATGGCCATGGAAAATGACGGACCCTCCACTTGATCCGTTCCCGAACCCATCTCGTCAATAAGTAAAAGGGTTTCAGCATCTGTCTCGGGAAGAACCCCCTTTAACCAATTGAGAAAAGAGGAAAAGGTGCTTAAATCCTGCGACAGGTCTTGTTCATCACCTATATAAGCGAAAACCTTTTTGAAAATTGGAATGTGACTCCCTTCCTTAACCGGTATAAGCAACCCCGATTGGGCCATCAAGGTCAATAACCCAAGGGTCTTCAAGGCCACCGTTTTACCACCGGCGTTAGCCCCACTCAAAATAAGGATCTTCCGTGTAGGTTCGAGCAAAAGGTCCACTGGAACTACTTTCTTCCCTCTTAGCTCCAAAAGGGGATGTCTCGCCCCAAAAAGCCTCACTCCTCCTTTGGGATTTATCTCCGGCTTTATGCCTTTAAGTAAAATGGAAAGCTGAGCCTTTCCGTAAAGAAGATCCACCTTTTTCTGAACCTCAAGGTCTTCCTTCAAAACTCGAGCATATTCTCCAACTAAAAGGCTCAACCTTCGTAGAATCCTTTCTATCTCTTGTTCTTCCTGCTGCTTTAAAATCTCAAGCTCGTTATTAAGTTCCACCACCTCAATAGGTTCAAAATAAAGGCTCGCCCCAGAGCTGGAAAGTCCATGAACTATACCTTTTGTTTTTCCTTTACTTGAAGAGCGTAAAAGCACCACATATCGTCCGTTTCTTTCGGTTATAATATCGGATCCCAAAATCCCCTCCCTTATCCCCTTTTCAACCCAGATCTTAAGGCCATCGAGAAGTTTCTTCCGAGTCTTCGAGATCTTAAAACGGATCTCTACTAAAGCCTCAGAGGCATCATCCCTTATTTCCCCTTTTGGGGTTATGGCCTTATCTATCTCCTTTTCCACCACAAGGGGAACTTTCAAACGCTCTGAAAGGACTTTGAGTTTACTATACCTATGATCAAGCTTTGAAAAAGCCTCTTTGAGGGATCGGGAGGCCTTTATGGATTCTGAAACAAGCCTTAGTTCGTTTCCCTCAAGGATCGACCCTCTTTGGGCCTTAAGAAGGATCGAACCGATGTCGGGAAATCCCAGGGGAAGACCTCCCTTTTCTTCAATGAAGGCCTTCATCTCGGAAGTCTCTTCTAAAAGCCCTTCTATCAATCGGGGATCGTCCGAGGGCTTAAGCTCTTGGACTGCTTCCTGCCCAAGAGGGCTTGTCACAAGCGATTGCAAAATCCTCAACACCTCATCATATTGGAGGGCTTGAAGGGTCTTTTCGTTCATTGGACAAGGCTTTAAGATGAAAGGCTTTCTAAAATCTTTCGAACCTTATGGTTTAAAACCTCGCTCTCTATTCTCCCGGCAACACGAGCTACCATAAGCTTCATGATTTTTCCGTGATCCTTAGGCCCTTTTGCCCCCACTTCCTTTACAGCCTCAAGGATCATCCTCTCCAGTTCCTCTTCGCTTAAGGGCTTGGGCAAAAAGCTCTCCAGTATCCTAATCTCCTCCTCTTCCTTTTGAGCCAGATCCTCCCTTTTACCTTGCCGAAACTGTTCGGCTGCTTCTTTCCCCTTTTTTATTAAGCCCCGAATTACACTATAAGCCTCTTCATCCTTTAACGGCCTTCCGAGTTCCTTCTCCTTGTTATAAAGTACTGAAAGAGCAAACCTTAAAATAGAAACCCTTTCTCTTTGGCCCTCCTTTAAGGCCTTTGTCATGTGTTGCTTGATTTCATCAACAACGGCCATTTTCTTTACTATAACCTTAAATCACCAAAAGTCAACCTCAGGCCTTATAGACCTTACAAGGAATTCCCCTCAAAGTAAGCGACCCCAAAGTGGGTTCATAAGGGGGACTTGAAGAGGTAAGGCAATTGAGGTTTGACTCATCCCAACCGTAAAGTTCGGTCTCGCTCCTTTCGGGAAACCACCATCCATAAGCCACGTAAATGACCCTAGGGTCAAGGGAATTATTAAAACGCAATTTCTGCTTTATCCGTCCTTGGGGACTCTCCACCCAAACCCATTCGCCCTCTTTAAGATCAAGGCTTCTTGCGGTCTCGGGATGGATCTCCACTTCAGGCCAAGGGGAAAGCTCTCGCAGGGGCTTTATCTGTCTTCCTTCCGAGTGAAGATAAGGAAATTCCTTTTTGCTTGTCATAAGTAGCGGAAATTCTTCGGAAGGAGATAAGGGTTCAAAAAAGGACCAATTTTTAGGGCTTATTTCGGCTTTGCCTGAAGAAGTGGCAAAACCTCTCTTTTCATAACCTTTTTCTCCCACTTTTATTTGAAATCCTCTTATTTTTACGAACTCTTCAAAGGTCAACCCACTTGGCTCAAGCAAGTGATTTAAAAGGGCCCTTTCATTCTCAAAAAACATCTGCGGGTTTAACCTTCTCCCAAGCTCGTTCAATATTTTGTAATCAGGCCAAGCCTCCCCTTGAGGTTCGACCAATTTGGGATAAGCCAAACTGTACCCATCATAAGGGGGATAAGGAGCTATTTCTTCGAACT
The DNA here is from genome assembly GCA_964480925.1 of uncultured Thermodesulfobacteriota bacterium. GTDB lineage: Bacteria > Desulfobacterota > B13-G15 > B13-G15 > B13-G15 > B73-G16. The sequence continues at coordinate 7,652 of CAYZRR010000098.1, read as the reverse complement.
CAAAATTGGCCGTAACGGGCAAAACCACATCAGCCAAAGCGGCTGAGGGGGTCATGAACAGGTCAGCTACTACTAGAAACTCGAGCTTTTCCAATGCCAATTTTGTCCTTTTAGCCTCAGGGTAAGTCAGAAGGGGATTTGAACCGAATACAAGGGCTCCCTTTATAGGGTAAGGATCCTCTTCCAGGACGGCCTTAAGGAAGGATTGTCGTGCGATGTTTCTTCTCAATAAGTAAAACTCACTGTCGACCTTAGGGGGAAGCTTTAAGTCCAAAAGCGCAAATTCGCTAAAAGGCTTTAAGGGCGGTTTCTCCCAGGTTACGAACTCTCCACCCTTTTGGTCTATGTTACCCAAGATGGCCTTAAGGACCACCAAGGCTTGAAAAAGGGATAAGCTTGAAGGCGTATGATCCAAAGCGTTCCCCCACTGAATAACTGTAGGACCTTGAGCGCATAGCCTTCCTAAGGCCCTCATCTCCTCTTCTTGAACCCAACTCAGCTGGCAAAGTTCCTCATAAGTCTTCGCTCCGAGAAAGGCTCGGAGTTCATCAAAGCCGTTTGTCCACAAACGAACAAAATCTTCATCATAAAGCTTTTCTTCCACAATTACCTTAAGAACCCCCAAAACAAGAGCCCAATCACCACCGGGTCTCACCCTTATCCAAAGATCTGCCCTCTTTGAAAGGCCATTTTCCCGTGGATCGATGACCACAAGTTTAGCCCCTTCTTTAATGGCTTTAGTAAGTTGCGGATAACTTAAAGACCCATATCTTGTCTCCAAAAAGTTGTTACCCCAAAACACAATAGTCTTTGGAAGCCCTTGGGGATCCACTATGAGGGTTCCTCCTAATACCAACCTTGAGGCCGTATCCCCAGGAAAATGACATATGTGACTTGAACTTACCACATTCGGCGTCCCAAAAGCTCGGGCAAACCTTTGACTCATAGCTCCTTCAAGTCCTTTGGGATGCCCCACGCAAAGGCTTATGCTTTGTGGACCAAAACGATTTTTAACTTCTAGGAGTTTTTCAACGATTAAATCAAGGACTTCTCCCCACGAAGCCTCACTCCATTTACCTTCGCCTCTTTCGCCTTTTCTAACTAAGGGCTTTCTTAGCCTATGAGGATGATTATTGATCCAAGGCCAAGCCTTCGCCTTTTTACAAGCCCCTCCCCTTCCAAAAGGGGCTTGAGGATCGGGCTTAACCCCTTTGACCTTTCCACCTTCAACTTCGACCTTTAGGCCACATCTGCCATCACAAAGCCTACAAAAGCTTAAATGAACCATTCCGTTTCCTCCTAGGTCATTATTTTACTCCTTATTTGTTGGATAGAAAAATCACCCTCCCTTATGGTAGTTTTAAAAAGCGTGAACCTTAAACCGATTCTTGAGGAGATCTTTCAAAGGCTTTTTGAACGTTTCGGCCCTCAAGGGTGGTGGCCTGCGGAGAGTCCTTTTGAGGTATTTGTGGGAGCCATTTTGACTCAAAATACCGCTTGGAAAAACGTCGAAAAGGCCATCGAAAACCTCAAAAAGTGTGGAGCGCTTGATCCTTTTGTGATAGCCTCACTTTCGGAAGAAAAGCTTCAGGAGCTTATAAAGCCTGCTGGATTCTTCAAACAAAAAGCCAAAAGGTTAAAAGAAGCAAGCCTGTTTTTAATCCGGGAATTCTCAGGGAGTATCGATCGAATGAAGGAGGTACCACTCGAAGAATTGAGGCCCAAGCTCCTATCCATAAATGGAATTGGACCTGAGACATGTGATAGCATCTTGCTTTATGCGTGTGATAAGGCCATCTTTGTAGTAGATGCTTACACGAGTAGGATTCTTTCGAGACATGGACTTGTGGAAGAGAAAGCCAATTATCATCACCTTCAGCGCCTTTTTATGGACGCTTTACCTCATAAGGTGGAGCTTTTCAAGGAATATCATGCCCTTTTGGTAGCATTAGGGAAAAATTATTGTAGACCAATTCCTAAATGTGAGTTATGTCCTTTAAAGGGGCTAAAGAAAGATGAAGAACCTTATAGAGAAAAGAGTGAGAAGGCTTGTGGGTAAAGCCATCTGTGAATATGGTCTGCTTCAAGACGGAGATAGGGTCTTGGTAGGGGTTTCCGGAGGGAAAGACAGTTTGACTATGTTAAAAATTTTAGCCGAAAGAGAAAAGATGGTGCCTATAAAATACGAACTCTTTCCCTTATTAGTGGACCTCGGTTTCGGCCCGTTTCCCGAGGAGGAATTAAAAGCTTTTGTGGAGTCCTTAGGCTTAAAATTACTTATCAAAAGAACACAAATCGGCCCTAAGAGCCACAATTCCAGTTCAAACGAAACCCCCTGTTTTTTATGTTCCCGTATGAGGCGAAAAGTCCTTTTTGAAACTGCTTCCGAGTTTGGTTGCAACAAAATCGCCTTGGGACATAATAAGGACGATTTGTTGGTAACTTTCTTCCTTAATGTACTTTATTCTGGTGAGATAAGCACAATGGTCCCAAAGCAGGAATTATTCAAAGGAAAGCTCACCATCATAAGGCCTTTATGCTTAGTGGATGAGGAAAAGATTGAAGCTTTCTCCCGATTGCACAGCCTTCCGGTCATTCATGATCCTTGCCCTACAAGAGGCCATACCCGAAGGGCTCAGGTTAAAGAATGGCTCAATCAGATTTTCAAAAGGGATCCCAATACTAAGGGGAATGCCTTTCATGCGCTTTCCAATGTAAATTCAGAGTATCTCTTACCAAAAACCAATGGAAGGAAGGAATGCCCTTAAAGTTTGACCCTAAAAATGACCCATTTCGCGAAGAGAGAGAGGCCATGGTAAGATATCAAATCGAGGCCCGTGGTATAAAAGACCCGAGGGTCCTTGAAGCGATGAGGAAAGTACCAAGGCATTTGTTTGTGCCTTTAGAATACCGGGAATTCTCATACGAAGATCGTCCCCTTCCAATAGGAGAAGGTCAGACAATTTCTCAACCTTATATAATCGCCTTGATGACTCAAGCTTTGGATTTAAAAGGCGACGAAAAGGTACTCGAGGTAGGGACTGGTTCCGGCTATCAAGCGGCTATTTTAGGGGAGTTGGCCAAGGAAGTTTTTTCGATAGAGCTTGAAAAAAGCCTTGCGGAAAGAGCCAAGAAGCTTTTGGAACAGTTGGGTTATGATAACATCCATGTGATCGTAGGAGATGGGTTTTTCGGGTTATCCGAAGAGGCCCCCTTTGATCGGATAATTATAACTTGTGCTGCCCCTCGGATACCTGAACCATTAATCGATCAACTAAAAGACGGTGGAAGAATGGTCCTCCCCTTAGGGGAGATGCCTTATCATCAAGACCTAATCCTCGTAAAAAAGAAGGGAAAGGAGCTTGAAGTGGAAGACCTTGGAGGGGTAGTTTTCGTTCCCATGAGAGGTGTGATTCAAAAAAGGAGGTCCTAAAGTGAAGGAAAGACCCAGGATCTGCGTTATCGATGGCCAGGGAGGAGGGATAGGAAGTATCATCGTGAAGAAGTTAAGGGAAAATTTCGAAGAAAAGATAGAGATAGTGGCTCTTGGCACAAACGCAGCTGCTACAATGGCCATGATGAAAGCCAGGGCTAACAAGGGGGCAACGGGAGAGAATGCGATTATTCATACGGTTAAAGAGGCCGACATAGTAATAGGCCCTTTAAGCATAGTACTTGCCAATTCCATGTTAGGGGAAGTGACCCCAAGGATGGCCGAGGCTATAGCCTCTTGCGGGGCCATCAAGTTGTTGCTTCCATTAACCCAAGAAAAGGTATTCCTTGTAGGATTGAGAAAAGAACCTCTTCCACATTATGTGGAAGAGTTGTTACAAATGCTTAAGGAGATCATAAATGTGTGAGGCAAACGTTTACGTTGAGAAAGACGGAAAGGAAGAACTGATACTCGAATCTGTTTACTTGATAAAACCCGAAAATGGGAAGATCTTTATGGTCAATATTTTCGGCGAACAAAGAACTGTAAAAGGGCGTTTTAAGAGGCTCGATCTGGCGAAGGAAAAGATAGTGATCGAGGAGTATTAAGGTAGTGAGCCTTAAGGTAAAAGGAAGGGGATGAAAGCCTTTTTGCGGAAAGGAGCATCTTCAAAAGTCCTTTAAGGGGAAACCCTTTGATCCAAGCCCTAAAACCCTCTTTTATCAAATCTCCTGCCGAATAAACCTCTTGATAAAGGGAACAGAACTCCTCATAAAACTTCTCCAAGGAAAGGGCAGTTGGCAATACGGAATGGGCAATGTCAAACAGTTCGTAATTATTCGAAATAATCTTTTCCTTCAGTTCTTCAAAAAGCCTTGTACCCGGAAGAGGAGTCAGAACTGAGAAAGAGGCGTTTTTTATCGATCGAGACCTTACGTAGGTCCTAAGGTTTTTAAATTCTTCAAGATTAAAAGAGGGCTCCACTATAAAGGAAGCCCAAAGGTCTATCCCAAGTTCCTCGAGGACCTTTATGGCTTGATCATTTGTAGAAACCCGTAATCGTTTATTAAGCCTTAACAGTTCCTCATCGCTTATGCCTTCAAATCCCACAAAGACCGCTTTAAGACCTATTTCTTTCCACAGTTTAAGTAGATCCTTATGCTTCACAATAGAATCGCTTCTCGCTTGAAAGGTATAATACTTTTTAAGGCTTTTCCTTCTAATCAAAAAAGCGATCTCCATACTCCTTTCAGGATCGGCCAAAAAATTATCGTCCACAAAGAGCACAAAAGGATCGCTAAGGTTTAAAAGCTCTTCTACGACCCTTTCTGGGCTTTTGACCCTATAAGTGCCCTTGAAAAATTGCCAAACCGCACAAAAGGAACACCGAAATGGACAGCCTCTTGATGCTTCAACAAGGCCTAAAGGCCGTTGAAATCCAAGGTGATAGCCTACTCCTTTATATCTGACTCTTAAGGGAAAGGGTAAATCGTCAAGGTTCTCTATGAATCCCCTTGGGCGAAAATTTTTTGGATCAGAAGGTCTAAATACTCCGGGCAAAGGCCCGTCCTTACCCGATTCGATAGCCTCGAGAAGCTCCCTAAGGGTCTCTTCTCCCTCCCCTACGATCACGGCATCTATTGGCTCTTTAAATTGCTCGTAGCAAAGAGAAGCATGGACTCCTCCTATTAGGAGGAAACTTTTGGGTAATTTCTTTTTAATAAAAAGGGCTAACTCCTGAACCCTCACGTGATCACAGGTCCAAAGGCAACTTATACCCACCACCTCCGGCCTAAAAGAAGAAAGCGCCTTCTCAAGCCCTCTTCTTCCTTCTATCCTTAAGTCAAGTATCTTTACCAAATGTTCTCTTAAATTACCGGCAATCGATTCGAGGCCCAGGGGTTCGGCCCTTATCATATCCCCGAACCCCAATGCCTTTGAGTGAGGATGGATTAAAAGGACCTTCACTGAATAGCGCCCACTTGTGCACAAAAAGAAGGACGAACGTCTTCTCCTTCGGGCAGGTAATCGACTATACGCTTACCATCCTTATACTCAGTAGCCCATATATTATCCGCGTATTCACCCCATTGGGCCGCATACTCATCCATAAGCTGTGCCTTTTCGGTATAAATCTCCTCCGCCCCCGGATGGGTGAAATAAGGACTAGTTTCTTTTATGATCTCCCTCAAAATGTGAGGGTTATCTATGATCATACAAGGCCTAAGATGATTGGGATTATGAGGCTGTCTTGCCCTTATGGCGCGGAACAATTTGCTGTTTAAAGCCTGAGCTATAGTGGTGTTACGTATGTTGTCTACTGCAATATGGGTATAAACACACGGCTCAACATCTCCTTTGGCATTAATGTGAAAATAACGTCTACCCGCAGCTATACACCCTCCCACATACGGACCATCGTTCCAGAAATCCATGATAAAAATTGGCCTCGTGTTCCTTATGGCAATCACCCTTCTTCGTAAAAGATCCCTTTGTTTAGGGGTAACCATAAGGTCAAAATCAGCTTTTCCGTTAACGGGAATATATAAGAAATAATTCTGCAAGAAAGACCCAAGCTCGATCATCTGATCAATCCATTCGAAAGAGGAGACCTTCTCAACATTATAACGGGTCACCGTCGAAGAAGTCCCGATCAAAACCCTCTCATCCCTCAAGTGATCAAAAGCCTTAAGGATCCTCTTGTAAACGCCCTTTCCTCGCCAACTGTCCGTCTCTTCTTCATCACCTTCAACACTTATCACCACAAGCACGTTTCCAAGCTCGGAAAACCTCTTGGCAACCTCTTTGTTAACCAAAGTCCCATTGGTATAAACCTGGAAAAATATGTCCGAATGTTCTTCCATCATCCTGAACAAATGCGGATACAAAAGGGGCTCTCCTCCAAGGATCGTAACAAAGTAAATGCCTAACTCCTCACACTCCCGAAGGATCCTGTCCACCAGTTCGTACTCGAGCTCGTACTGGCGACCATAACCGAGCGTGTAACAACCCTTACAACGCAGATTACACCTCATGGTAGGGCTCAAGATAAGAACAAAAGGAGGCCTGAAGCCGTTCTCCTTCTCAAAGGCATCCCTCTTCTTACCCCCTATAAACCAACCGTTGTTAAAAAGAGTCCAAAAGATTTTCACGCAATTTTCATAAGAGAGATAGTTAACTATGCGATAAATCAATTGCTTGGCCGGATGATCGCCCTGAATAAACCTTTTTATACCCTCTATAGCTCTTTTTACTTCGGGATCCCCGGTTAACATCTTGGCTATGGAAAGCATCTGCAAAATCTTCTGGTCATCCACCTTCCTCAAAAGCGAAACGATCTGCTCAATGGCCTTCCGATAGGCATAATCCTTTATCTTCTCTAAAAGCTCCATTCGATGCCTCCCTCTTTATTTAAAAACCCCATTACTTTTTAGCACAACTCTTTTCCCCTTGCCAAGAGGTAAAACTCCCTATTGCACAAAATTAAGTTTTGTATTATCAAAGATTTAAAAATTGGTTTTTTGAAAAGTTAACAAACGGTGTTAGGCGGTTTTTTGAGGTTATTTCTTGAATTGTGGGTATACAGTAAATATCTTATAATTAATGTATATAAAACGTTATATTAATTAGGAGGAAAAAAATGAGAAGACGCGAAAAGGCAAGTTATACCATAAAGTCAGTGGCTCATGCTTTGGCCGTTTTGGAGGAACTTGGGAAAGAGGGGGATGAGCTTGGGGTAAGTGAATTGAGTCGGAGGCTTAATCTTCATAAGAACAACATCTTCCGGCTTTTAGCCACTCTTGAAACCTGGGGTTATGTGGAACAAAACAAAGAAACCGAAAACTATCGGTTGGGGCTTAAGATAGTTGAGCTTGCTCAGAATTATTTAAAACAGAGTAACCTTTTAAAACAAATAAGGCCGATTCTCGAGGAGATTGTCGAGAAAACCAACGAAAACGTTGGGCTTGCAGTTCTAAGGGATCAATGGATCGTCTATCTTGACGTCATAGAAGCGGATCAAGTAGTGAAAGTAGCTTGTAGAGCGGGGTGGCGGATTCCGGCTTATGCTTCAGCCTCCGGAAAGGTCCAATTGGCCTATAAATCCCAATCGGAGGTGGAAAAGCTCATCGATTGGAAGAACGTAAAGGCCTTCACTCCTAATACGATAACCAATAAGGAGAGTTTCCTGAAACATCTGGAGGAAATTAGAGAAAAGGGA
>CAYZRR010000097.1:0-7769 GCA_964480925.1 uncultured Thermodesulfobacteriota bacterium | reverse complement strand
CGTAAAGCTCCCTTTCGTATCGTCTAATTACTCCAACCGGTAATTCGTCCAAATAACCGTTTACGCCCGCATAAATGATCAAGATCTGCTTTGAAAAAGGAAGGGGCTGATATTGGTCCTGTTTAAGGATCTCCATGAGTCTTTCGCCCCTTATCAATTGGGCTTGAGTGGCCTTGTCAAGTTCGCTAGCGAATTTGGCAAAGGCGGCAAGTTCCCGGTATTGAGCGAGCTCAAGCCTCAAGGTCCCCGCCACTTGTCTCATCGCCTTTATCTGCGCATTTCCTCCTACCCGGGACACGGAAAGACCCACATTTATGGCCGGACGAAAACCGGCATAAAATAGGTCCGTTTCAAGATAGATCTGCCCATCGGTGATGGATATGACGTTGGTGGGAATATAAGCCGAGATATCCCCCGCTTGAGTTTCTATTATGGGAAGGGCCGTGAGGGATCCTCCGCCCTTTTCATCGCTTAACTTAGCGGCCCTTTCCAGGAGCCTGGAATGAAGATAAAAAACATCCCCAGGATAAGCTTCCCGTCCAGGAGGCCTTCTCAAAAGAAGGGACAATTGCCGATAAGCCATAGCGTGTTTGGAGAGGTCATCGTAGATCACCAGGGCGTGCATACCATTGTCTCGAAAGTACTCGCCCATGGTGCAACCAGCATAAGGGGCTATGTACTGCAAAGAGGCGGGTTCACTTGCCGAAGCCGCTACCACAATGGTGTAATCCATAGCCCCATATTGACGAAGCTTATCCACCACCTGTGCTATGGAGGATTGTCTCTGACCGATGGCCACATATACACAGTATACGCCTTGATCCCTTTGGCTCAGGATCGTATCGATCACAATGGCAGTTTTTCCCGTCTGACGGTCTCCCAAGATAAGTTCCCTCTGCCCCCTTCCTATGGGTATCATGGAATCTATGGCCTTTATACCTGTCCTCAGCGGCTCTTTAACCGGTTGTCTCTCGACACCCCCGGGTGCTTTTCTCTCAATAGGCCTATACTCCTTTGCCTCTACAGGACCTTTACCATCCAGGGGTTCACCTAAGGGATTTACTACCCTTCCGAGAAGTCCTTCTCCCACCGGTACCTGTATGATCCTCTTGGTGCGTTTTACCATATCCCCTTCCTTTATCCCCTTATCCTCTCCCAAGATCGCAACACCCACATTATCCTCTTCTAGGTTAAGTACAAGACCCATAACTCCGTTTGGAAACTCCACAAGCTCGCTCATCATGACCTTTTCTAAGCCATAAATCCTCGCTATTCCGTCACCTACCGAGAGCACGACCCCGGTTTCGCTTACATCTATTTCCTTCTCGAATCCCTTTAAATGCTTTTCCAGGATTTGAACAATTTCTTTAACTCGAACTTGCATCACGAGCCCTCCAGAAGGGTTTTACTTAGACGTTGGAGTTGTGCCTTTAGGCTTCCATCATACACTATCCCTTTAAACTCCACCTTTGCTCCCCCTATCAGAGAAGGGTCAATGGCTACCCTTAATATAACCCTTTTGCCCATAAGGTCCGAAAAGACATTTTCCACTTTTTGGATTTCTTCCTTTTCCACTTCCATAGGAACATACAAAACCCCTCTCATAATGCCCAAGGCCTCTTCTTTGAGCTCGGTGAAGACCTCCTTTATAAGTTTCAAAAGGTTCATTCTCCCGTTTTCAAGGACCATCAAGAGGAATCTCTTTATACCTTCGCTGAGGTTGAAATTTTCGGCTATATCTTCCAAGATCTCCTTTCGTTTTTTTAGAGAAAGAAAGGGCAAGGTCAAAACGCCTTTTAAGGCCTTTTCCGTTTCCAAAAGCCCTGAAACTAGCTCGAGTTCACGTTCATATTCATCGACTCTGTTCTCACTTTTGGCAAGGGAAAATAGGGCTCGAGCATAACGCCTGGCAAGGCCTAACATTTAATCCTCCTCAGGTCTTGGACGAAATCTTCGAGGAGCTTTTTTTGATCCTTTGGAGTCAGGTGTTCTTTGAGGATTTTTTCCAAAAGCTTTAAGGTCCTTAAGACTAACTTTTCCCGAAACAAGTTCTCCAGTTTTCTCCTCTCTTCCTCCATCGTCCTTTGAGCTTGAAGTCTTATCCTTTCGGCTTCCCTTTTTGCTTCTTCTAATATCCTTTCCTTTTCCCTTTGAGCCTCAGCGATGATCTTTTCCCTTATTAATTTCGCCTCTTCTTCTAAGCCTTTGACCCTGATCTTAAGTTCCTCAAGTTGTTTTTCCCACAAAGCCTTTTCTTTTTCAGCTTCCTCCAAGTTTCGCCTAAGAAACTCATGTCTTTCTTTTAGCTTGCTTTTAATGGGCTTTCTCAAAAACCAGAAAAGTAAAAAGACCAATAATAAAAAGTTTACGACTTTAAATAAGAACTCCCACATCCTTTTAACTCAAAGGCCTTCCGAGGATTTTTTCTGAAAAACCCTTTGCCAGGTTTTCAGCTAAAACTTCGAGTTCCAAATAAGCACCCTTCAAATCTTCTTCCATTTTCCCCCTCATTACTCGGATCTCCTTCGAAAGCTCTTCCCGAAGTGAGAACAAAAAACTTTCCCTTTCCTTCTTTGCTTCTTCTCGGAGCAAAAGGCCTTCCTTTAGACTTTCTTCTCGTATTTTACGGAGCTCTTCTTCTAAAAACTTTTGCAAACTTTCGGCCTCTTTCCTCAGCTTTTCAGCCTCTTCCTTTTTTCCGAAAATCTTCTGATGGCGTATTTCCAAAAAGCGCAAGAATGGTTTAAAGGCCAATTGGTTTAACAAAAACATAAAAACTATAAAGATGACAAACTGAACGACTAAGCTTTTATCAAGCGAAATCACCCCCTCCCCCTTATGGACTTATTTTATATAACAAAACGTTCCCCTTTTTGCAACTGTTAAGGATTTATGGACATATTATTTCCTTTTTTGAGGAATATTTCAAGAAGCATAAGAGCTGCAGGCGTCATTCCGGGGATCCGAGAGGCTTGTGCCAAGGTTTTGGGGTTGACCTTTTTGAGTTTCTCTTTGATCTCGTTGGAAAGCCCTGGGATTGAAGAGAAATCCAAGTTCTCGGGAATCCTTATGGCTTCAAGGTCTCGGCTTTTTTCAACTTGTTGTTTTTGACGCTGGATGTATCCCTCATATTTAACCTGGAAGGTTACTTCCTCTTTTATGTCCTGGGGAAGTTTCCTGATCTCCGGCAAAAAGAAAACTAAATGATCGAATTCCACTTCGGGTCTTCTTAAGAGTTCTTTTAAGGTCAGGGGTGTTTTTAAGGGCGCTGTCCCTATTTCCTTCAAACGGTCATTAATGTAGGCTTGGGGCTTTAGCTTAAACTCTTCGAGCATCTTCAAGGTTTTTTCGATTAGGTTTTGTTTTTCTAGAAGTTTCTTGTAACGCTCCTCTGGGATTAGGCCCAGCTTATACCCTATGGGCATAAGCCTTAGGTCTGCATTATCTTCCCTTAAAAGGAGCCTATACTCAGCCCTTGAAGGGAACATCCGGTAAGGCTCATCGGTTCCTTTAGTAACCAGATCGTCGATCAATACGCCTATGTAAGCTTTTGACCTTTCAAGAACCAGCGGTTCTTCTCCTCTTACCTTGAGGACCGCGTTTATACCAGCTATAAGTCCCTGAGCGGCCGCTTCCTCGTAACCGGTCGTTCCGTTTATCTGGCCGGCCAAAAACAGCCCCTCTATCAACTTGGTCTCCAAGGTGGGTTCAAGCTGGGTAGGGTCCACGTAATCGTGTTCAATGGCGTAACCGGGTCTAATTATATGAGCCTTTTCAAGACCAGGGATGCTTCTTACCATCTCGATCTGAACTTCCAGGGGTAAACTGTTGGAGATGCCGTTGGGATAATATTCGTTTGTCCTTAAGCCCTCTGGTTCTAAAAAGACCTGATGACGCTCCTTGTCGGGGAATTTGACTACCTTGTCCTCTATGGAAGGGCAATACCTTACGCCTCTGCCCTTTATTATGCCCGTATAAAGGGGTGATCGATCCAGGGCTTTGCGGATGATGTCGTGCGTTTTTTCCGTTGTCCAGGTAAGCCAGCAGGGGACTTGGGGTCTTTCTATTCTCTCGGTGAAAAAGGAAAAGGCCCTTGGCGGATCTTCTCCATACTGAGGGATCATGCTAGAAAAGTCTATGGTTCTTCCGTCAAGGCGAGGAGTCGTTCCTGTTTTAAAACGTCCAAGCCGAAACCCAAGTCTCTCCAGTTCTTCCGATAGCTCATAGGAAGCCGGATCCCCAAGTCTCCCTCCGGGAAAGTTCCGAAAACCTATGTGGATAAGCCCTCTTAAAAACGTACCAGGGGTTATGATTACGGTTTTTCCCAAAAAGACCTCTTCAAGGCCGGTCTTTACACCCTTTATTTTATGCCCGTCCACAAGGAGTTTGGTGACGCTTGTTTGGCGAATGAAAAGATTAGGGGTCGATTCCAGTACCTTTCGCATCTCTATCCGGTATTCCTCCATATCCACTTGGGCTCGTGAGGACCATACGGACATGCCCTTTTTGGTGTTAAGGCGCCTCATTTGAATCATGGTCCGATCGGTGTTTTTGGCCATCTCTCCCCCGAGGGCGTCTATCTCCTTCACCAAATGCCCTTTGGCAAGACCTCCAATAGCAGGATTACAAGACATGTGGGCGATCCTATCCACATTATGGGTCAAAAGAAGTACTGAGGCCCCCATTCGGGCTGCTGCTAAAGCCGCTTCACAGCCCGCATGGCCTCCTCCCACCACTATCACATCGAATACTTCGGGCATATTCATCAGATTTAAAATTATCCAAGCTTTTTCAACTTGGAAAGCCTCTTTAAATGATGTAGCCTTAAAAACGTGGGAGATGTAGTGGGGATAGGGGCGTTAAACCTTGATTTGTTTTATGAGGTCGAGGACTTGGAGGCCTTAGGCCTTCGAAGGGGAAGGGAGGTGGAGAGGGATTTCCAAAAAATGTTAGAACTTCTTCGACTTAATGGCCGTAAGGTAGGCGAAAGCGCCGGTGGTTCAGCGGCCAATACCGTTTTTGCCCTTTCCCGGTTGGGTTTTGAAGTTGGCTTTTGTGGCAAAGTGGGAGAGGATGAAGAAGGAGAGAAGGTCCTCAAAGGAATGGAGGGGGTTGATTTATCCAGGGTCAAAAGGGAAGGTAAGACTGGGCTTTGTTTGGTGATAATAGATAAGGAAAGGGACAGAGCCCTTATCGTTCAACCTAATACCAACGATACCTTGTCCTTTTCGGATCTTGATTTGAGTTACATCTCGCGCTTTAAGATCCTTCACTTGAGTTCCTTTGTGGGGGATACCCCTTTAAAAGCCCAGCTTTCCCTTATAAAAGAACTTCCCTCTCGAGTTCAGATAAGTCTTGATCCGGGAGAACTTTACGCTAAAAGAGGGATAGAGGCCCTTTTGGGAATTTTAAAAAGGAGTTGGATAGTCTTTTTGACGGAAGAAGAGCTTGAGCTTTTGACCGGGAAAAAATTAGAAGAAGGGGCGAAGGAGCTTTTTAAAGTAGGGGTCCAATGGGTTATTTGTAAAAGAGGGAGGAAAGGGGCCATTGCCTTTGGAATGAAAGGTAATTATGTTCTTGAAGCCGAACCCTTAAAAGAGGTGGTTGACAATACCGGAGCCGGGGATGTTTTTAATGCGGGCTTTTTGGCAGGGGTACTTTTGGGGAAAACGGTTGAGGATTGTCTGAAGTTAGGGCATAGATTGGCCTTAAAAAGCCTTAAGGGCTTTGGAAGGTCAAGTTACCCCAGTAAGGAGGACCTTTGCTTATAGGTTGGTTCTCTTCGGGAAGGGATGAGGCGGCAAGAGTTCTTTTAAAGGAAACCCTAAAGGCCATAAAGGAAGGGATTATAAAAGGGGAGATAAGCTTTGTCTTTGTAAACAGGGCTTTTGGTGAATCGGAAGAAAGCGACAGATTTTTGAAGCTGTGTGAAGAATTGGGTTTGAAAACCTTAAGCCTTTCCTCCGAGGCCTTTTTTCCTGGAGAAAAAATTAAGAATAAAGAAAGGTGGAGAAAACTCTACCATGAGGAGGTCCTAAGGCTGATTGAGCCCTTTCCGATGGAGGTGGGCGTTTTGGCCGGTTACATGCTCATAGTAAGCCCTCCTTTTTTGAATCGATTACCCCTTATAAACCTTCACCCAGCTCTGCCTTGGGGACCAAAGGGGACATGGCAAGAAGTGATGTGGGAACTTATAGAGAAGCGCGCAAGAGAAACAGGGGCCATGATTCATCGCGTCACCGAAGAGCTCGACCGTGGTCCGGTGTTGTCCTTTTTTAAGATAAGCCTGAAGGGTCCCCAGTTTGACCCCCTTTGGGATGAATTGGAAAAGGGACAAGTGGAGGATTTGAAAGAGAAGGAAGAGGCTCAACTTCTTTTCAGGCTCATAAGGGAAGAAGAGGAAAAAAGGGAAACCCCACTTTTGATACTGACCTTGAAAGCGCTTTCTGAGGGAAGGATAAAACTCGAATCTCCTCAATCCCTTGATTTAACCCAAGAAATTGAGGACTACTTAAGGAGGAAAGAATGAGAATCTTTATAACCGATTGTGAAGGCCCTATTACCAAAAACGATAACGCCTTCGAACTCTGTTCGAGTTTCATTCCTGGAGGCGACCTCTTATTTCGTACTCTGAGCCGTTATGACGACTATTTGGCCCTTGAAGGGAAAATGAAGGATTATGAAGCGGGTTTTACCTTACGTTTGGTTATGCCCTTCCTTTTGGCTTATGGCCTTGATGTCCAAAAGATGTTTCGTTTCAGCTTCGAACGTTTGACCTTGATGCCTCGTGCCATTGAGGCTATGAGGGTCATAAGGGGATTGATGCCTCTTTTTGTGATAAGTACCAGTTACCAGCCTTATCTTAAGGCCTTAGCAGGGGTTATAGGTCTTTCTTGGGATTGTATTGTATGTACCAGGATCTCCATTGAGAACGTAAAGCTTGATGAAAAGATCGTAAGAAGACTCCAAGAAATTGCCGAATGGGTGATTTCCCTTGGTGAAATTGAGGAGTTCGATTTCGATACCATAAATAGGCTTAATGAGGTATTTTTTAAGGAGTTTTTCGAAGAACCAATAGCTCAAATTATGAGAAGTGTTCATCCTATAGGCAGTAAAGGGAAAAGGGCGGCGGTAAAGGAAATAGCAAAAAGAACGGGTTCAAGCCTGGAGGAGGTCATTTACGTAGGAGATAGCATAACCGATTGCGAGGCCTTGAAGGAGGTGAGGCTATCAGGGGGATTAGCCATCGCCTTTAACCCGAACCGTTATGCCCTCCAAGAGGCGGAAGTGGTATGTCTTTCGGAGGATGCCTCTCCGCTTGTGGTATTCGGTTATCTGTTTCTTAAAGGGGGGAAGGAGGAGGTGATTAAAGCTGTCATGAACTGGAATGAGGAGTATCTGCTCAAAAGGGGCGTTCCTCCGGAATGGCTTCCCAAAGGAGAAGTGGGCCTTATAGAGAGGGAGAACCTTGAGTTTTGGACTTTTCGAAGCGAGAGTTTTCGCAAAGAAGTTCGAGGGGTAAAAATAGGAGAATTAGGTTGAGGGAAAAGAGGCTATTTCTTATATTATCATATCTTCTTTTGTTTTTGGCCTTTTATCTCTTCTTGAAAATCCTCTTACCCTTTGTGGCCTCTCTTTTTTGGGCGGTCATCTTCGTGGTGGCTTTTTATCCGGTAAACCGGGCTTTGAAAGTCCTTTTGCGGGGCAGAAAGGGGGTTTCTGCCGGTATCTGCACTTTGATGGTGGTGCTTTTGATCGTCATACCTCTT
>CAYZRR010000096.1:0-26458 GCA_964480925.1 uncultured Thermodesulfobacteriota bacterium | reverse complement strand
CCAGGAACCACTTCATCTATCAACACATTCTTAATAGAAGGAGCAACCGTATTAAGAACCGAAACAGAACAACCACTACACGTGCCACCTTGAATCCATAAAACTGGTACCTCCCTCACCTGAGACATCTCAAAGCCTCCTTGTTAATTTTGGCACAAGGTAGTTTTAAAAATCTCTTACTATCTTGTCAAGCCTCCAAATTTTATTCTCGGTATCTGATCTTCCTTCATGCTCCAAGCCCTTGTCCAGAAGAAGGCCTCTCCTTCTTTGATTCGGAATATGGCTAAAAGTGGATCCTCCGGACCTTTAATGCCCATTTCCCGAAGGAAGGGCCTTTCTTCAAGACACTTCTTTTTAAGTCCCATATCTTCAAGGAACTCGGCCTTTCCAGTTACCCTTAACATCTTTCCCTCTTTAGGATCCCAGAAACACAGTTCCACTTTGGGATTCTCCTTAAGCTGCCGGTATAAATGCTTCACCGTTTGTGTTTGGAAGTAAAAGCCCGTCTCATCCGCAAACCACATCAAAAGGGCCCTTACCCTCGGTTGGTTTCCTTCACAGGTGGCAAGGTAACAAACCTTGACTTTATTAGCAAAATCCACGCATTCCTTGAAATCACCATTCATGACCCTTCCTCCTCACGCTGCTTCTTTCTTCACCGCTCTTTTTTCCTCAGGTACAGGTGGAGGGACAGGTTGTCCTATCAATTTCTTAACCGCTCCGAATCGGCAGGCTTCCATACAGGTTCCGCATTTTATGCATTTCTCTTGGTTTATTATGTGAACCAGTTTCTTACCCCCATCTATGGCATTGGCGGGACAACGCCTCAAGCAAGCCATACAAGCCCTACACTCCTCAGGATCAATCCAGTAGGAGGGGACGTTATTGAAAAGTTCGGTGATTTCTTCCCGAGTAAAATGACCTTCCCACAAGGAAGGGTCTTTAAGCTTTACGGTCAGTTTTTCGCGCATAGCTATCTTTATATAAGGGATAAGCTTTAACACCTCTTCGATTTTCCCCTTCAAATTGCCATTCTCAAGGGGACCTATCTGTCTTATAGTCTCGACCATTTCCTTTACTGTCCTCGCGAAAAGGGGACCATCGGCTGAACTCATGAACTCGACTCGCAAACGCCTCGGATCCATCCCTATGTACTCCATTATCCTCTTAGCCAAAAGTCCCACGTTTAACGCATGGTAATTGCCTTCGGTGGCGAACTTACACTCGTTAAGCCTACATCCCACAACCAGAACCCCATCTATGCCTTTGTAAAAGGCGTAAAAAATGTGTTTCAAATCCACCCGTCCCGTACACATCACCCTTATTATCCTTAGATCCGTTGGGTACTGTAGTCTGGAGACCCCAGACATATCCGCGGCGCCATAGCCTCAGTAATGGCAGCAAAAAGCTATGATCTTGGTCTTCCTTTTTTCCATGTTCTTCCTCCTTTAAGCCACTTTGCGTCTAATCTCAAGTAACTTTTCTCCCATTTCCTTTAATTTTTCCTCACCTTCACTTAAGGCCTCTATTTCATTCAATATCTGTTGATCCTTAAAATGGCCAACCTCTATAGCCCCTGTTGGACACTGAGAGGAACATAATCCGCATCCTTTACAAAGAACGGGTATAACCCTCGCCTTTTTCCCCCTTTTCGTCTCTTCAAGGCTTAAGGCCCCATAGGCACAAACCTCCACACACGCTCCACAGCCCATACACGCCTCTTCTCTCAATGTGGCCACAATGCCCGAAGAGAGGACCTTTTCTTTGCTTAGAAGCGTCATAGCTCGTGAAGCTGAGCCATGGGCTTGGTCTACAGCTTCGCGGATGTATTTAGGATAGTGGGCCATACCGCAGAGGAAAAACCCATCGGTAGTGAAGTCTAAGGGCCTAAGCTTGATATGGGCTTCCTTGAAAAAGCCGTCTTCATCAAGGGTTACCTTAAACAGTTGTGCCAACTTTCCATTGTCAGGATTGGGAGCAACCCCACTTGCCAAAATTAGCCGGTCCACTTTTAATTCCAATTCCTCGTTAATGAAAAGGTCCTTTGCTTTCACCTTAATGCCTTCTTTCTCGCTTTCCACAAGGGGTGGATTTTCAGGAGTATACCTCACGAACTTAATTCCAAGTTCTGAAGCCCTTTTGTACAAGAGTTCCAAAAAGCCAAAAGCGGTAAGATCGCGATAAAAAACGTAAATCTCACATTGAGGGTTAAGCTCCTTGAGCTTAATGGCATTTTTCAAGGTTTCCCCACAGCAAATGCGAGAACAGTACTTCCTTTCCTCATTCCTTGACTCAACGCACTGTATGAAGGCAACGCTTTTTAGGGCCTTTGCCTCTTCCTTTGATTCGGAAAGGAAAGCTTCAAACTCAAGCCCTGTTACAACCCTTTCGTCTTGACCGTAAAGGTACCCTCGAGGCTTATACTCAATAGCTCCCGTGGCAATGATGGCGATGCTGTGTTTTATCTCGGAAACCCCGTGGGGGGTTTTTACCTTGGTTAGGTAATTGCCAAGGTAACCACTGGTTTCGAGGATTTCACTTTCCGTAAGGACATGAATAGAGGGATTCTGATAAACCCTTCCTATGAGATCGGTGAGGAATTCCCTCACTTCTTGAAAATCGGTCGTCCAACGGATCCTGCGAGCCATCCCACCAAGTTCCGCCTCTTTTTCAACAAGCCAGACCTCAACTCCCTGTTGGGCCAAATCCAACGAACAGGTCATCCCCGCCAAACCGCCTCCCACTACAAGGGCCTTGGGGCTCATGGAGATCTCGTAGAAGGGAAGGGGTTCTAAAAAGAGGGCTCTTGCCAAGGACATCCGGATCAAGTCCTTCGCCTTCTCAAAAGCCTCCTCCCTTTCCAAGGGATGCACCCACGTGCAGTGCTCCCTTATGTTTGCCATATCCACCAAGTACACATTAAGTCCCCCTGCCCTTATGGCCTCCATGAAAGTGGGTTCATGGGTTTTAGGGGTACAAGCCGCTACCACTACCCGGTTAAGCCCTTTCTCTTTTACGACCTCCGTTATCCTCCTTGTGGCTGAGGTTGAACACCAGAAAAGGTCTTCCTCCGCATGTACCACATATGGAAGTTTAGAAGCCCATTCCACAAGCGAAGGCACATGAACCACCTTTCCGATGTTGGCCCCGCAATGGCAGATGAAGACACCAATTCTGGGTTCCTCATTCTCAATGGCTCTTTCTTGAGGATAGGTCTTTTGAACGATGAGCTTATTCCTACGGAAAGAGAGGAGACTCGAGGCCTTTGCCGCCGCAGCACTTCCACTCCACACCGCTTCAGGTATATCCCCTGGGTTTCTCACACTACCTGAGACAAATATACCCTCCCGTGAGGTCTTAACCGGATCAAAGGGATCGGTTTTTATAAAGCCGTTTTCCTCAAGCTCAAGCCCGAGTTTCTGAGCCAAGGAATCAAGCCCCTTAGGAGGCATAAGCCCTACCGATAAAACCACAAGATCAAACCTTTCCTCCTTAAACTCGCCTTCGGCAGTGACGTAATGAAGGATCACATTTCCGTCTTTATCCTCCCCCACCACCCGCGGATAAGCCCTCACAAACCGCACACCGCTTAAGCCCTTGGTCCTTTCAAAGAACCTCTCAAGATCCTTTGAAGGAGTACGGATGTCATTGTTAAAGATCACGCATTCCCCTTCTGGGCTATGGATCTTGAATAGAAGGGCCTGTTTCTGCGTATAGCTACAACAAACGCTCGAACAATAGGGTTTACTTCCCTCGTATACCTGCCTTGATCCGACACATTGGATCCAAGCTACCTTATGAGGATGTTTCAAATCCGAAGGTCTTAGCACCTCTCCACCATAAGGACCGGTGGAACAGGTAATACGCTCAAAATCCATGCTGGTAATAACATTGGAGAACTTCCCATATCCCCACTCTTCCCGAACCCGGGGATCATAGGGGTCAAATCCACAAGCTAGAATTATGGCTCCTACCTTTATTTCCTTCCTTTCAGGGGGCTGCTTGAAATCTATGGCGTTATTTTTACACGTTTCGGCGCAGATCCCGCATTTCCCCTCTTTTAGATAGAGGCAGTACTCGGGGTCGATATAAGCGATAAGGGGTATTGCTTGGGAAAAATAAATGTGAATGGCCTTTTCCTTGGAAAGGTTTTGATTAAAAACGTCGGGGATTTGAACGGGGCACTTCTCGACGCAGTTTCTACAAGCCGTACAAAGGTGTTCCCGAACATACCGCGGGTTCCTTCTCAAGGTAACCCGGAAATCCCCCACTTCCCCTTCAACAGCCTCGACTTCGGTCAAGCTCAAAATCTTAATATTTGGATGCCGGTCGACCTCGACCAGCTTGGGGGAAAGTATTCAGATGGAGCAATCAACCGTCGGGAAGGTCTTATCCAGTTGAGCCATCCTTCCCCCAATGGCCGGAGCTCGATCGACCATATAAACCCTAAATCCCGAATTGGCCAGATCCAATGCCGCCTGTACTCCGCTTATCCCTCCTCCGACGATGAGAACGTCCCCATAAGCGTACCTTGGAAGAAGCCTTAAAAGCCTTTGAGAAAAGTTCCCCATTTTAACCTCCTAAGAAACTCCATAAGCCTCGTATAAAAGTTCAACAGGGTGTTTTACCCCTACATCAAGCCCTTCTCTCTTCACGCCGAACTTAAATTGGGTGATGCACCCTGGACAACCCGAAACCAATACCCTCGCTCCGGTGGACTTTAAGCATTCCATCTTTCGGTTTAAAACCTTCATTGACTCTTCGAAGTGAAATATCCCGTAAGTTCCCGCGCCGCCACAACATAGATCGCTTTCCGGCATCTCTCTAAATTGGACTCCACTTATGCTTTTAAGAAGCTCCCGAGGTTCATCCTTTACCCTTTGTTCTTTCTTCAAGTGACACGGATCATGGTAAGTTACTTGGAGATCCAAATTGCCTTTGGGCTTTTCTCTTAACTTTAAAATTTCCATTAAAAAATAACTCACATCATAAACCATCTTTGACAATCTGGAGGCCCTAAGAAAATAAGCAGGATCATCAGACAAAAGTTCCTCATAACGCCTCAAAAAGGCCCCACAAGTGGCACAGTCGGTGATCACAAAATCGGCCCCGATTTTTTCTAAGACTTCTATATTGCGTTTTGCTAACTTTTTAGCCCGCTCCAAATCCGTGTAACCCAAATAAGGCATCCCACAACAGACCGTTTCCTTTGGTATGAATACCTCACACCCATTTAAGGCCAATACCTTTACAGTAGCCTTCCCTATCTCTCCATA
This sequence comes from uncultured Thermodesulfobacteriota bacterium, assembly GCA_964480925.1. GTDB lineage: Bacteria > Desulfobacterota > B13-G15 > B13-G15 > B13-G15 > B73-G16. The sequence continues at coordinate 21,182 of CAYZRR010000096.1, read as the reverse complement.
AACCACATCATTGGCACACCCAAGAAAATAGGCGACTTTATAAACGGGTTTGCCCTTAGCAGGAAGCCTTTCGGGCAAGGACTTCCTTAAGGGAACGCTCATGGGTTTAATAAGGTCCAAAAAGGCCTTCCCACCTTGAGGGATCAGAGGAAGGCCCTTCATGATCCCCAGAAGGAAAGGACTTTGGAAGCGGGAAAATAACCCCAAAACCTGTTCGAGGTTTCCGCGTTTTTCGATTAGACTGTAGGCGATTTTCTTCACCAAATCCACCCTGTGTTTTCCATTCCTTATGGCCTTATCCCTTAAAAGGGCCATAAGATCACTCGGTTTTACCCCGCGGGGACAATTGTAAGTGCATGTACCACAAAGAAGACAAAGCCAAATCTTAGAAGATCCAAGAAGCCCTTCCCCCTTTCCGAGAACTACCGAACGCACGAATTTACGGGGGTCAAATTCCGGATCTACAAGCCTCTTTATCGGGCAACTGGCACTACAAAGACCACAGGTATAACACGGATCAACACCCATCTCCGAAAAGGAAACTTGAGGAGAGATCATAGCCCTTCCTCCCCCATTTTGGAAAAGAGCATCCGACCAAAGGCATCGCTCACCTTTTCCCACCCGTAACGGTCAATCAAGGCTTCAATGGCCATATCTAATTCGCTGAATTCCACTTCCTCCTTCACCTCTTCCTCGAACTCCTCATGCGTTATGGCATCTACAAAACACCATTTGACGCACATGGGTTCCTCAAGGGGTGGGTCGTTTTCGCACATGTCGCATTTTAAAGGAAGTCCTGTCCCCGGTTCCTTAAACAGGTCCCTCGAAGGACAGGCAGCCCCACACATGCTACAAACCACATAGGCCTCCCTTTTCCAATCGCTCAAAGGGGTCTCATTTTGAAAATACAAAACTCTCGAGGGACATTCCGCCTTTGTATAAAAGCTTCCTTTAACCGGTACAAATGTTCCCCTCAGTTCATCGCGAAAAACCCTTATCCTCGAAAACTCAGGGCTCGCAATGCTATATTTAGGCGCAGCGTGAAAAGCCGAACAAATGACCTCACAAGCCCTACATCCCACACACTTATCAAGATCGATTTTCAATACCTTGACCTTCTTCTTCATGGCTTACTCCTTAAGGATTCCTCTTTTGATAAAATCCTCCGCCACGAAATCGAGCTTGAGCTTCTCCAAGGTCTCCTTCGTGGGGATTCCCTCTTCGTTCCACCCTCGATACCGATAATAGGTGGTGAGAAGCTCTTGCTCATATTCTGGGAATCGCTTTTTCCAATGATCTTCCGGAGGTTTCTCCTCATCCCTTCGAAGGCCTCGTCTTATGTTGATGGCCCTCACCAGATTCCTCACCCTTGTGGCTGCAATCCATAGGTCTTCTTCAGACATCTCGATCCCCGTGGCGTAAGAGATTAAGAGAGGAAGGTTATGAATATGGTAAGGCGGCTTTATGGGAAAGGAAGAAAGCCCCGCACAAATGCCTGTACAATCATCAATGTAATGCATGATCTCCTGCCATTCCACAAGCTCGCAACACAAATCAGGGGGAGGATAAAAAGGAAAGACCTTATCCCCTTCGCCCCATTCTAAGATGAATTGTTTGAAACGTTCCTCTTTACCTGTCGGAACTTGTGGCCAATCCCTTACGAATTCTTCCTTGTATTCTGGGGGAAGAGGTGCTTGAGGGATCTGTCCTTCGATCTGAGTAATATTCCCCTTTTCCCCGGTGGCATACATCAGAAAGTAGATGGGGTTCAACATCCCCAGTTTTATAGTCATCTGTTCGTGCTTTTTGGTAGTATTGTGATCAAACTTCTCCGCTCCACGCCCTATCTCTCTGGCGGCCCAGTAAACTCCTTTAGCCAAAACATCTCCGATCCCTTCTCGACGTACAATTCTATCCAGGAGCCAGAAAAACCTCTCCTGAGGATCACTTGGGAAACCGGGCATGTCCTGATCTGTTAAGATCCCATTTTCGTAAAGCTCAACCGCAAAGGCCATTACTTGAGGAGCCGTGAAACCATCAACTCCATAATGCTGTGCTCTTGCAGCTATCCTTAAACCGAACTCCAGGTCATCCACCATGGCGGCCATAAGATACGTGAGCTTTGAGTAACATTTGAGAATGTAACTCGGCATCCCTGGCAAGGCTAAAGTGGCGGCACACCCTATGGGGCAGTTATAACAGCCCACAAATTTCTTTATGGCACTTTTCTGAGCCTGAGCAAACCTCTCTTCTATTTCCTTCGTCCATACCCCTTTACGTCTCACTCGAGCGTGGCCCCACGCGAAGTTCTCCAAATGCCATTGTTCGTCGTAAATCTTCATCTCCTGAGGCGAACCGATGTAGGCTAAAATGGGAGGGACCCCTTTAATGGGATTGTTGAGCCTGTAGATTATATAATCTCTTATCTTTTCACATTCCTTGACGAAAGGTTCCGGTTTATAAATGTTCAGCGGTTTTGAACCCTTTACCGCTATGGCCTTGAGGTTTTTATCCCCCATAATGGCCCCAAGCCCCAAACGGCTGGCACTTCCTCGGTAAGTCTCAATGGAAGCGAAATAAACCCGATTCTCCCCGGCAAGCCCAATCGCCAAAATCTCAACCCGAGGATCCCGAAGTTCCTCCCTTATAAGTTCCATGGTCTCATAGGTGCTTTTGCCTTTCAGATGCCTTGCATCCCTTATCTCCACTTTATCGTCATTTATCCATAAGTAGACCAGATGAGGCGCCCTTCCCTTCACCACTATCCGATCATAGCCAGCAAGTTTAAGCTGAGCCGCCCAATGACCACCCGACATGGAAAAGCCCAGGTAAAGCGTCTGAGGGGAAATGGAGGTTATGATCGTCCTATTGGCCCCAAAAGCAGGAGTTCCAACCAAAAGTCCCGAGCTAAAGATGAGAATATTATCAGGAGAAAAAGGCTCCACTTCAGGCCCAACCCGATCCCACATAAGCTTCGCGTTAATACCAAGGCCACCCAAAAAAAGCTCCGTCCACTCAAGAGGCGTCTCCACCTTCTCTATATTACCGGTGGAAAGATCTACCTCTAAACTCACCCCTCTTTCTCCATACCTCATAAAGAGCCTCCCTACTCCGTTTTAAAAACTTTGTGAACTATAGTACAATTTTATTCATAAAGTTGAAATTTTGTCAAGAAGAGGCCAATTTATGTGGGGCCTTTCAGGTTTTAAGTTGACACTTTAAGGGGGCTTAGTTTAAAGTCTTCACTTAGGAGGATTTTATGGAGGTGAGTCTTACCTTTAAGAATTTGGAATCCAATGAGGGGATGAAGGATTACGTTGAGAGGAAGGTTCAAAAACTAAAACGCCTTCTAAAGGAGCCGATAGAGGTGAGGGTTGTCTTTAGTTCTGAGAAATTTTTATACCATGTGGATCTTTACGTGAATGATGGCGAGGGCATAAATGCGAAGGCTCGAGAGAGCCAAGAGGATTTGCAGTCGGCCTTTGACCTTGTGCTTGATAAGGTGGAGAGGCAGATTAAGGATCAAAAAGGCAGGTTACAGTCGAAAGGAAAGGAAGTGAGAGTTCATACGGTTGTGGAAGTACATCCTTCTCTTAAGTTATCAAGGGGGGAACCTTATCCTTTAAAATCCATGGCTCTGGAAGAGGCTTTAAGGGAATTGGAAGGGAGGGAGGAGGACTTTTATGTCTTCATCCACGAAGAAACGGGGAAGGTGAACCTTATTTACCGGAAGAAAAAAGGAGGGTATGGGCTTATCGAGCTTGAAGGATAAGAGATGCGGATTACGGATTTTCTTAACAAGGATTCCATCTTGGAAGAACTCACCTCGGAGACAAAAGAAGGGGTTTTGAGGGAATTGGTATCTTTACTGGCAAAAAATGGGAAAATAAAGGACGAGAAAAAAGCCTTAGAGGTCCTCTTTGAGAGGGAGAAGCTCGGTTCAACAGGTATAGGAGAAGGTATAGCCATACCTCATGGGAAACTTTCCGATTTGGAGAATATAGTTTGTGCCTTTGGTCGAAGCAAAAAGGGGGTGGATTTTGAATCCATCGATGGGGCTCCGGTTCATCTGGTGTTTTTGCTTTTGGCCCCTGAAAATTCCACCACCGAACATCTCAAGGCTTTGGCGAGCTTGTCGCGGCTTTTAAAGGATCCCCATTTTCGCAAGAACCTTTTAGAAGCTCCAGATAAAGAGGCGCTTTATAGGATCATTGTCGAACAAGAAGAAGCGACAGAAGGATAAAAAGGTCGAGTATTTCCATGGAGTCCTCGTGGACGTCTCAGGGGTTGGTGTGCTTATCCTTGGCCGAAGTGGAATAGGCAAAAGCGAATGCGCCTTGGAGCTCATATTGAAAGGCCACAGGCTTGTAGCCGATGATGTGGTGTGCCTTGAGCTTGACGAAAGTGGAAAACTCTATGGTTACGGTTTAAACCCTGGAAGGACTTTCATGGAGATAAGGGGATTGGGGATCGTGGATGTGGAGAAGCTTTTTGGGATCGGGGCCTTAAAACCGAGGAAAAGGCTACACCTGGTTATCGAACTGGTAGACCCTGAAGAAATGCAGGATAGGACGGGGATGGAAAGGCGAACCATGAAGATCTTAGGGGTTGAGCTTCCTTGGAAAAGGATACCGGTGACCCCTGGACGGAACTTAAGCGCCATAGTGGAAGTGGCGGCGAGAAATTTCCTCCTTGAGGAAAGGGGTATCAAATCTCCCGAAGAACTTGACGCCTTGATCAGGAAGAAGGCCGAAGAAGAATGAGACTCGTTCTGATAAGCGGTCTTTCGGGAGCAGGTAAATCCACGGCCTTAAAGGCCTTGGAGGATATGGGGTATTTCTGCGTGGATAACCTTCCTCCTTCGCTTCTTCCCGTACTTTTGGAATTATGCCTTCATTCTTCACGCAATATAAAACGCACAGGTGTGGTAATTGACGTAAGGGGAAGGGAGTTTCTTGGGGATTTGGAATGGGCCTTAAGGGAACTTCAGGCAAAAGGCATTGAGATTAAGCTGCTTTTTTTAGAAGCCCAAGATGAGGTGATCATTGATCGATACAAGGAAACCCGGAGGCGTCATCCCTTAGAGGAAGGGTTAACCCTTTCGGAAGCGGTAAAACGGGAACGGGAGGTTTTGAGCTTTTTGAGAGATAAAGCGGATGAGGTAATCGATACCTCTCAATTAAGCGCACAGACCTTAAGAAGGCTTATCTTCGAGAAGGTGGAGGAATTCCCCCCGCGTTTGACCTTACACCTTATCTCCTTCGGCTACAGTTTCGGCATCCCTCAAGAGGCAGACATGGTGTTTGACGCCAGGTTTTTGCCTAACCCCTTTTATGTGAAGGAGCTTCAGAAATTAAGTGGTTTAGACCCCAGAATATCCGATTGGATATTTCAACACCTCGAGGCCAAAGCGTTCCTAGAAAAGGTTATGGAGTTTCTCGAGTTCCTACTTCCCCTATACCTTAAAGAGGGCAGAAGCAAGATAACCATCGGGATTGGTTGCACTGGAGGAAAACATCGTTCTCCTGCTTTGGTGGAAAGGCTCGGCTTGCTCTTGAAAGAAAAAGGGCAAGATGTGATCATAACTCATAGGGAGATCAAGGGGTGAGAGATGATAGGGGTACTTATCGTTACCCATTGTGGGATAGCCGATGAGATGCTTTTGGCTGTTGAACAAATAATCGGAGAGATAGAAGGTCTCGAATCCATCTCCATAGACCCAAGTGAGCCCCCAGAGGTGATAAGGGAAAGGATAAAACGGGGTATAAAAAACGTGGATAAAGGAGAGGGGGTTTTAATCCTCACTGATATGTTTGGGGGTACGCCGGCTAACATAAGTCTTTCCTTTTTAGAAAAGGGGAAGGTGGAGGTCGTAACGGGGGTCAATTTGCCCATGCTTCTTAAGGTGGCGTCATTGAGGGATGAGATGTCGCTTGAGGAGTTGGCCGATTACATCGCCAATTACGGTAAGAAGAACATCAACGTGGCCTCTAAGATTTTGGAAAAGATACCGGAGGGTTCTAAAGGATGAGTTATGCCGAGAGGGTCCTCGAGATAAAAAATAAACTCGGCCTTCATGCAAGGGCTGCCAATCTTATAGTGAAAACAGCAAGCCGTTATAAGGCCCATATCACCTTCGAAAAAAACGGAATGGTAGCCAACGCGAAAAGCATAATGAGCCTTTTGATGCTTGCCGCAGGAAAGGGGGCCAAGTTGGTGGTTAAGGCCTCAGGTGAGGATGCTCAAGAGGCTATAGAGGAGATAGCCAAGCTGGTGGAAGGAGGATTTGGAGAACCTGATTGAAGAACAAGTTTATGACGGTATACCTATAACCCCTGGGATTGGAATAGGAAAGGCTTGGATTTTCCCGGAAAGGGGATTTTGTTACCTACCCCGTAGGATCTCCCATTTGCTGATTGAGGCCGAGTTTGACCGCTTAAGAAAAGCCTTTAAAAAAACAGAGGAGAAACTCCTTTCCGTTCAAATGAAGCTCCTCAAAAAGGGTCTGAATAAAGAAGCGAGCTTCATTGAGGTTCACCTTCAGATGCTTAAGGACAGGAGTTTACTCCAACAGGTTGAAGAAATCATAAGGGAAGAGCTCGTATGTGCGGAATGGGCTTTGGAGATCGCGTTGAAGAGAGTCCTTAAGGACTTTGAGTCTATAGAAGAGGAACACCTTAAAGAGAGGGGGCAAGACGTAAAGCATCTCTTTGAGATGGTATTAAAAGAACTGGTGGGGTATTCCCCCGAGGTCCCTCCTGAAGGAGAGGAAGAGTTTATACTTGTAGGTCATGACGTGCCTCCGGGTGATGTTGCTCAACTAGCCTCTCATCCGATCAGGGGGTTTGTCATAGATGTGGGTTCGAGTACCTCCCATACTGCCATTGTCATAAAGTCATTGGGCATTCCCGCGGTGATGGCTTTAAAGGACTTGAGTTATCGCTTAAAAGGAAGCGAGATCCTTATTGTAGATGGTAATCGGGGCAAGGTCATCGTTAACCCTCATGCTTCAACCCTTAAGGCCTATCAAAAAAAGAGGGATTTTTACCTTTGGTTTAGCAAGGAGCTCTTAAAATACGCCTCATTGCCCTCTGAAAGCCTTGACGGTTATCCCTTACCTCTAAGGGCCAATATCGAGTTTTCCCATGAAGCAGCTTTAATAAGACAATATGGCGCGGAAGGGATAGGCCTTTACCGAACAGAATACCTGTTTTTAGGGCGAAAGGAACTTCCTGAAGAGGAGGAACACTTCAGGTGTTATAAACAAGTAGTTATGGAGGTCTCGCCTTACCCCACTACCATAAGGACCTTTGACTTGGGTGGGGAAAAGCAGGCCCCTTCAATGCCCATCCCAAAGGAGAGAAACCCCGCCTTAGGCCTTAAGGGTATAAGGCTTGCTTTAAAGGAGAGGGAACCCTTTAAGGCCCAACTGCGGGCCATTCTGAGGGCGAGTTACTACGGAAAGACAAGGATTCTTCTTCCCATGATAACGTCCTTGGAAGAGTTGAGAGAGGTTAAAACCTTCATAGAAAACTTAAAGGAAGAACTTGCAAGAGAAGGCATTCCGTTTGATCCCCAGATACAAATAGGGGTTATGATAGAAGTGCCTTCAGCAGCTTTAATAACCGATTTTTTGGCCCAAGAGGCGGATTTTCTATCCATAGGGACCAATGACCTCATTCAATACACGCTTGCAATAGATCGCGAAAACGAAAGGGTCACTTATCTTTACAATCCCCTTCATCCCGCTATATTAAGGCTCATATGGACCATAGTGGATCAGGCTCACCGAAAAGGGAAAAAGGTAAGCATATGTGGTGAAATGGCCGCCGATCCCTTCTATAGTCTGATCTTTTTGGGAATGGAGATAGACGAACTCAGTATGACCCCAAGCGCCATACCTCGAATAAAGCGGATCTTGAGGATGACAAGTCAAGACTTCGCCCGTAAGCTTTTTCGGGAACTCCTCATTTCTCCGGAAAAGGAGAAGGCCTTAAGAGAAGAGGTTCAGAAACTTTTCCCCCAAGCCTTTCTTAAAGAGGAGGCATTATGATGAGTTTTAAAAAAGGAGTCATGGTAAGGAGGATTTTAGCAATCGCTCTGGGCATATGGTTTTTTTTCCTCATCTCCCCCTCTTTCTCTCAGGTTGAGGTCCTGCTTTTACCCATGAGGACAAGCGGGCTTTCCCCTTCCCTTTCTCAGGAACTATGGGAGCTTATTTCTACAAGGTTGATCTCCGAGGGTATACCAGTCGTTGAGCGATCTGTAATGGAGAGGTTTTTGGGGAGATTGGATCCCGAGGCCTTGAACGAGGATCAGGCACGCCTTTTGGGAAAAAAGGTGGGGGTAAGGTGGGTCCTCATTGGTAAAGCCATAAGGATAGGAGGGGTGATCTCCTTGGATGTGAAGATTTTGGATGTGACCTTAAGCTCTTCCCCCCGGGCTGTTTATGCTCAATTTCCTGACGAAGGAGCTTTGGTCTCAGGTTTAAAGGGAATCGCCTCTCAGATCAAGGAGAGGGTCCTCGGGCAAAGGGAAATTAGCCTCAGAAGTAAGGGGACTTTAAGAGCTCAATTGCTTTACCAAGCTTTGGGTTACTCCAAGCTTTTGAGATTTCCGGGGAAGTTCATAAAGGGACTAAGTATAGGCGATGTGGATGGCGATGGGCAAAACGAACTGGTGCTTATAGAGCCATATAAGCTTTCGGTTTACCGCGATACAGGCGAAGGCCTTAAACTGGTAGCGGAATTCGAGAAGCCTTCAACTTACAACTTCCTTAACGTCAACCTATCTGATTTGGATGGGGACGGAAGAGCGGAAATAGCGGTAAGTGCTTCCATCGAAGAGGGGGACCTGAGGTCCTTTATCCTTAAGCTCAAGGGTAATGAACTTAAGGAGATAAAGGGGAACTTGAATCGCTATTTTCGATCCATGCGATTGGGAGGTCGAAAGGTGCTCCTTTCCCAAGCGATAGGCCCCGATAGGGACTATGTGGGGGGTATCGAAGAGGTAAGGCTCGAAAAAGGTAAGCTAATTTTTAAGTCCCTTAGAGACCTCAAAGGCGTAGAATGGGTCCTTTCCTTTGCGGTGGGGCGATTCAGCGGAACCGAAAGGCCTGAAATAGCACGACTCAACGAGCTTGGCGAGCTTGAGATTTTGAACCCCGAGGGCGAAAGGCTTTGGAAGGGTTCGAAGAAGTACGGGGCCTCGGATAATTACTTTGACCGCCCGAAAGTTTTTGCTGATGCCAAAGGAATGCCAGCGGGAATGCCAAGAAGGATTTACCTTCCCCTAAGAATGGAAGTGGTTGACCTTGATAACGATGGATATGAGGAGCTACTTTTAGGGGAGAATCAGTTTACCTTGGGTGAGACCTTTGAAAGAGTTAGGCTTTACAATGCCGGTAAGATAGTCTCTTTACTGTGGGATGGATTGGCCATGGCTGAAGCTTGGAGAACCCAAGATATTCCCGGTTGCATCTTTGACTTTGAGGTAGGGGATGTGGACAATGATGGTTTAGTAGAACTTGTTCTGGTGGTAGCCGATGCCCCATTCTTCAAGAGGGGTTCGAGTAATTTAGTGGTCTTTGAACTTTATGAATGACCTTTCTTGACGAACCTTAAAAGGTGTGATTCTCTTTTCAAAAAGCCCCTTCAACGGAGGGGCTTTTTGAAATAAAGGGGGTTAAAGATGAAGCGGACCTATCAGCCGAGCATCATAAGCGGAAAGCGCACCCACGGGTTCCTCAAGCGGATGTCCACCAAAGCAGGCCGAAAGGTCTTAAAAAGGAGACGCCAGAAAGGAAGATGGCGCTTAACAACGGTTTGAGATGCCGCAAGACTTTTAAAAAAGAAGAGAGAATCCATTTGGATAGGGATTTTCAAAGGGCTTTTAAACAGGGAAAGAGAATACTTTTGTCCTTTTTCACGGTCATTATGAGCCCGAACGAACTTCCTTGGAGCAGAATGGCCGTTATTGTGCCCAAGAGGGTGGGAAAGGCGGTTAAGAGGAACAGGATCCGTAGACTCATAAGGGAGTTTTTTAGGTTGAATAAATGTAAATTTGCTCCTTCTCACGATTACATCTTTTTAGTCCACAAAGGGGCCGAAAGCCTTAAAGGATATTGGGAAGTGGAGAGCATCCTAAAAGACCTCTTTAAGGAAGAAGCCAGATGAAGATAATCCTGAGGTTTTTAATCCTTCTCATAAAAGCTTATCAACTCATTTCCCCCCTGTTTGGGCCTAAATGCCGGTTTTACCCCTCCTGTTCCAATTACGCCCTTTTGGCTTTTCAAAGACACGGACTTCTAAAAGGGGGATGGCTCACCTTAAGGAGGATCTCAAAATGCCATCCTTTTAACCCTGGTGGTTACGACCCCGTTCCCCCGAGGAGGATTTGATGGGAGAAAAAGATACCTTCTTAAGGATGATAATAGCTTTGGCCCTTTCGATTTTGATACTCATCATCTTTGAGCACTTCTTTTTTAAGCCTTCTCCTCCACCACAAAAAACCGAAGAACCCTCTCAACCCCTTTTACCCTCAAAGGGAAAAGAAGACCTACCCCAACAGTTCGGAGAAGTAGTTATCGAGACCCCTCTTTATCGAATGGTCTTAAGTGAGTACGGAGGAAGGCTCAAAAGTTTGACCCTAAAACATTACAAGGACAAAGTTGAGCTTCACCCACTTTCAAAAGCAATACAAGGGTTTATCGCCAAAATTCTGGGTAAAAAACTCGACCTTTCGCCCCCAAAGCCCGTAGAACTGGTGAGTACCCAAAAGCTCAATGAACTACCCTTAGGCCTCCTATTGGAACAGGGTCTTCCCTATAATGAAGAGATACCCTGGCGCTTCTCCAAGACGTTTCTTGAGGTAAATGGAAAACCCGAAGAACTCAAGATGACCTGGGAGTGGGAGGGGCTTTTCATCGAGAGGACCTTGAAGTTTTATCCCGACACCTATGTAATAGATGCGGAGATAAAGCTCAATCGGGAGATCCCCTTATACCTTTCTTGGATCGGAAGGACTGACCTTAAGGGAAGCTATTACGGTTTTTTCGGACCTGTCCTTATAGGTCCTGAGGGAAGGCTCAAGATTAAGCCTAAAAAGATAGGTTCCGAACCCCTTACCTTCCAGGACCTTAACCTATTTGTCTTCGATCAGGATTATTTCGCATCCATCATCAAGGCCGAGGAGAAAGGGAAAATATTACTCGGTCGCATAAATGAAGCGGTTATCTATGGCCTTTTCGGAGGGGAAAAGTCCCAGAGGCATCATTTTCAAATTTACCTCGGTCCAAAGGACGAAAAGGAACTGGAGAAGCTTTCGCCCTTGGCCAAAAAGGTGATAGATTACGGGACCTTCGGCCTCATAGCCATACCCATCCTTAAGTTCATGCAGCTTACCCATCGCTTAACGGGAAATTGGGGGCTTGACATCATCCTTTTAGCCCTTTTGATAAAGCTCATCTTCCTCTGGCCAACCCAAAAAAGCTATGAGGCCATGAAGGAGATGCAAAAAATAGCCCCCGAATTAAAGATGCTTCAGAAAAAATACGGCCATGACAAAGAGAGGCTCCAAAAGGAGATAATGGAACTTTACCGAAGAAGGCGCATAAACCCCTTGAGCGGCTGTTTGCCCCTTTTGCTACAGCTTCCCGTATTTTTCGCCCTTTACCGAGCCCTTCTCGTTTCAATTAACCTAAGACACGCTCCTTTCGTCCTCTGGATAAGGGATTTGTCTTCCAAAGATCCGACCTACATAACCCCTATTCTTATGGGCTTAAGCATGATACTGCAACAGAAATTAACACCCCAACAGGGTGATCCAGCTCAACAAAAATTGATGCTCTTTATGCCGATTATCTTCACCTTGCTGTTTTTGAACTTTCCTTCGGGATTGGTCCTTTATTGGCTTGCATCAAACGTATTTGGAATTATCCATCAACTTTACGTCTTAAGGAGGGGGAAAAATGTGGATCATCGAGAAAGAGGGTAAGGATCCGGAAAAATTAATAGAGGAAATATGCAAGCAATTGGGCAAAGGCCGAGATGAGTTGGAATTCGAAATCGAGGAAAGGGAAGGACTTTTAGGAGTCTTGGGGAAAAAGGTGATAGTGAGAGCAAGACCCAAACCCGTCCAAGAATGGGAATTGGTGCTTCTGGCTGAGGAGTTGGCCGACAAGATCTTTCTTTATATCGCTCCAACCGTGAGGGTCAAGGCGAGAAGTGATAGGGGAAGGATCATAATAGGCTTAAGCGGAGACGAAATCGCAGGGTTAAAAAGAAGAAAGGAATTATTCGAATCTATCGTCTATTTGATTGAACTTGCTCTTTCCAAAAAGGCCAAGACAAAAAGACAGGTGAAACTGGAACTTCCCAGGAGTGTTTCACGTGAAACGTCAACCACAAGATGAGGACACCATTTGTGCCATCTGTACCCCTTTTGGGATCGGCGGGCTTGGCGTTATAAGGATGAGCGGATCAAAAGCGTTGGAGATCGCCCAGAAGGTATTTGTTCCCAAGTTGCCCCCTCAGGAGCTTCCTTCCCGTCGGGTCCGTTATGGGCATATTGTGGACCCTCAAACGGGTGAAGTAATCGATGAGGTGCTTTTGGTTTACATGAAGGCTCCCTGGACCTATACGCGAGAGGATGTGGTTGAGATAAGTGGTCATGGGGGGTATTTGGTTTTGAGGAAGATCCTGGAACTGCTTGTGAGGATGGGGGCAAGGCCTGCTCTTCCCGGGGAGTTCACCAAGAGGGCCTTTTTGAATGGGAGGATCGATCTCGCTCAAGCCGAGGCGGTTTTGGAGCTGGTTATGGCCCAGAACGAACAGGCCCTAAGGCTTGCTCAGAGGCAGCTGGAGGGGGAGCTTTCGGAGAGGATCAAGGCCTTGAGGGATCGGCTTTTTGACGTTCTTGTTCCCATTTCCGCTTGGCTTGAGGTGCCTGAGGAGGACATTCCTGCTCCTTCCAAAGGGGAGGTTTCCGAAGGGATCGATTTGGTCTTAAGGGAGATCGAGAACCTTTTGAGGTCTTGGGAACAGAACGTGATCTTTAGAGAGGGGGTTAGGACCTGTCTTTTGGGGAAGGCGAATGTGGGGAAGTCCTCGCTTTTTAACAGGCTTTTGGGGAGAGACAGGGCCATTGTGACCCCTATTCCAGGTACTACAAGCGATGTGATTGAGGAGACCGTGTTGATCGATGGGATACCCTTCTGTTTGGTTGATATGGCGGGCTTTAAGAAGGAGCCCAAGGACTTAATAGAGGAAGAGGCGATCAAAAGGGCTAAGCTCCAAATAGAGAAGGCAGATCTTATTCTTTTTGTGCTTGATCAAAGTAGTCCCCTTGAGGAGGAGGATTTGTCTCTTTTGGAGGAGTTTCGAGGAAAACGCGCGATACTTGTCCTTAATAAGAGCGATCTTCCGCCTTATCTTTCGGAAGACGTCCTTAAGGGATTTGAAGAAGTCGTTAAGACTTCGGCCTTAACGGGTGAGGGGATAGAGGAATTAAAGCAGAAGATGGTTTCGGTCATAAGGAAAAGCTCTTCACTTGGACCTCCTTCGGAGATCGTTCCCTTGAATACCAGGCATAAAATGTTGCTTGAGAGGGCTCAAGCACGTTTAGTTTTTCTTAAAGCACATCTAGAGGAGCTTCCCTGGGATCAAGTGGCGTTAGAGCTTGAGGGGGTGATGGATGATCTTGGGGAGGTGATTGGTGAGACCACCTCTGAAGAGGTCCTTGAGGAGATATTTTCGAGGTTTTGTGTGGGGAAGTGATGAAGATAAGGGTGGGAACAAGGGGTTCTGTTTTGGCCCTTAGGCAGACCGAAGAGGTCATAAGGGCTTTGAAATCCGTTTGGCCTTCCCTGGAGTTTGAGCTTGTTGTGATTAAAACTACTGGGGATAAGGTAATTGAGACTCCTCTTTTCAAGATGGGTTCAAAGGGGTTGTTCGTTAAGGAGATTGAGGAAGCCCTTCTTGAGGGAAGGATCGACATAGCGGTTCATAGCCTCAAGGACCTTCCCACTAAACTCCCTTCGGGTCTTACTATAGGAGCCGTTACCAAAAGGCTTGATCCGAGGGATGTCTTGATCCTTCCAAAGGGGGAGGGTAAGAGGATAGGGACCTCCTCTTTGAGGAGGATGGTTCAGCTTAAAAGGCTTTTTCCGGAATTTGAGGTCATTCCTATCAGGGGGAATCTTGATACTAGGTTAAGGAAGCTTGAACGTGGGGAGGTTGATGGGCTTGTGGTGGCTTTGGCGGGGCTTTTGAGACTTAATTTTGAGGTTAAGGAGATGAGATTTCTTGATCAGTTAATCCCGGCTCCAGGTCAAGGGGCCTTAGCGGTGGAATGTAGAGAGGATTTTAAATTAAGGGATCTTTTAAGAGAGATAAATGATCCTTTGAGTGAAAGGGCCGTTTTTTGTGAGAGGGCCTTTCTGATGGAGATGGGAGGAGGGTGTCAAGTTCCGCTTGGGGCTTTTGCCGAATGTGGGGAGAAGGAGGTTAAGCTTAAAGCATTTGTTTCATCCCTTGATGGGGAAAGGTACTTTTATGGGGAGTATAAAGGAGAGGATCCAATTGAGGTAGGAAGTTCTTTAGCCAAGCTTTTAAAACAACAAGGAGCGGAGGAGGTTTTAAAGGGGCTTTATGAAGGCACAGGTTTTCTTTCTTCCCTTTAAGGGAAAAAGAAACGAACTTTCACATGGGATAGGGAAGCTTTTTGAGCTTTTGAGAGTCGAAGAGGTGGTCAAAAAGGGGGATTTATGCGCGGTTAAGGTTCATTTTGGGGAAGAGGGGAATTTCACCTATTTAAGACCCGATTTCATTAGGCCGGTGGTGGATCAGCTTAAGGCTTTGGGAGCAAAGCCATTTCTCACGGATACTTCGACCCTTTATAAGGGAAGTCGTTCGGATGCCGTTAGTCACATTGAGACGGCCCTAAAGCATGGTTTCACCATGGAGAGCGTTTCGGCTCCCATTATAATAGCCGATGGACTTAAGGGGCAGGATGTGGTGGGGGTGAAGATTGAAGGGAGGATTTATAAGGAGGTGGATGTAGGTACGGCTATTTACTCTGCTGATTCTTTAATAGTTTTAAGCCACTTTAAAGGGCATGACCTCTCGGGGTTTGGCGGGGCTTTGAAGAATTTGGGGATGGGGTGTACGGGGAAAAGGGGAAAGATGAGTCAGCATTCGGAAGTAGCCCCAAGGGTAATTGGGAAAAGGTGTAAAGGGTGTGGGAGATGTGTGGAGGAATGTCCTAGTGAGGCTGTAAGCCTTAAGGAAGGAAAGGCCGAAATAGAAGAAGGTAAGTGCATAGGTTGTGGGCAGTGTATAGTGTGTTGTGAGGAAAAGGCCATTGAAATCAGGTGGAAGAGGGATTCGGAGCTTTTCCAAAAGAAGATGGTGGAACACGCCTTGGGTGTCCTTAAGGGGAAGGAAGGTCGGGTTTTGTTTTTGAACTTTTTATGTTCTATTACCCCCCTTTGTGATTGCTGGTCTAAAAGCGACCCTCCAGTAGTTCCAGATATAGGCGTTTTAGGCTCAAGAGATCCGGTAGCTATTGATCAGGCTTCTATTGATCTAGTGAATCAAAAAGCAAAAGAAGACATCTTCCATAGAATCCACCGCTTCGATTGGTCCGTTCAACTCCGCTACGCCGAAGAACTCGGTTTAGGCACAAGGTCTTATGAGCTCATCGAAATAAGTTAATTCAACTTAAACATGGAGATCATCTCCCTTAGGGTATGGGCTTGGGCTTTCATCTGTTCAGAGGCGGCGGCACTTTCTTCAGCACTTGAAGCCACCTGTTGGGTCACATCGCTTATCTGTCTCAAAGCATCTCGGATTTGGGAAATGGTCCTTGTTTGTTCGGAGCTTCCGAGGGATACCTCAGCTACTACCTGAGCGACCTTATGGATATTTTGAGCCACCTTATTGAAACTACCCTCTGTTTCATTTAAAACCTGCCTTCCCTGAGAGACCCTTTTTCTCATCTCCTCGATTAACTGAGAAGTCTGATTGGCGGCTTCGGCACTTCTTTGAGCCAGAGCTCTTACTTCCTCGGCGACCACCGCAAATCCGGCTCCTGCCTCTCCGGCCCTTGCTGCTTCAACAGCGGCATTTAAGGCCAAGAGATTCGTCTGGAAGGCTATCTCATCGATGGTCTTTATAATCTTCTGAGTCTGATCAGACGCCTTTACTATCTCATCCATGGCTTCAAGGAGTTTTCCTACGGAAGTAGCCGTTTGTTCCAAGATCTGTAAGGTATCCTTTAAGAAACGATCTGCCTCTTGAGCGTTTCTAGCATTTCCTTGTGTTACAGATTCCACTTCCTCCATGGAGCTCAGACTCTCTTCAACTGCCGCTGCTTGTTCTGAAGCCGCTTCAGCGAGTCGGGTGCTTCCTTCGGCTACCTGAGTAGCTGCTCCAAGGACTTGTTCAGCTGCTTCGTGGACTTGTGTCAAAAGTTCTTTTTGTTTCTTCTTTGTTAGATTAATTCTTGACGCAAGTTCTTTTAGTTCCTTGAACTCCTCTTCTTTGAGGAAGCTTACAAAATCACCATTTGCAGTAAGTTCCATAACGTGGTTTATCTTTTCGATCTCATCAAGGAGCCTTTTCGCCTTCTGTTCCGCCTCTTGTTTTAATAATTCCACTTCTCGCATTTTTTCCTGAAGGGCTTCCTGTTGTTTCTTGAGTTCTTCGGTAAATCGTTTTTCTTTTTCCCTCTCTTCCTTGAGATCCCTTGCCATACGGTTTATGGCCTCTGCCAGATGACCGAGTTCATCTTGGCTTTTAATTTGAAGTTCAACGTCCAAGTTGCCTTGGGCGATTTCTTCGGTGGCTTGGGTCATTTGGCTTATCGGAAGGGTAAACTTTCTTGCCACAAAAACTGCAATAACCATTACCCCCAGAAAAGCCACAACGCTTATGAGTAAATTAGCGAAATTTGCCTGGAGTTTGGTTCTGCTTGCACTTTTTCGTAAATACTCAGATAGGCGAGCAATTTTTTCCTTAAACTGGGAAGATAGTCCCTGATGTGATATTTGGATATCCTTGAGTTTTTTATTAGTCTCTAAGAGCTCCTTGAAGGAAGCAACATAAGCCTCGAGGGCAGTTTTAAGTTCTTGATCCGTCACCGATTCCATGAGCTTATTAGCAGCATCTTCCCAAGCAATCCCATAAATGTCCTTCTCATAAACGAGAAAATTTTGTTCCTCTGAACGAGCCTGGAGAAAAATGGGGTAAGTCGTTTGTTGGTAAAGACCAAAAAGAGGCCCCTTGAAGATCTGATCTGCCGCAAGGGCCTTTTCAGATACTTGTTTTTTTAACTCCTCGTATTTATCCCTTAGAGAAATCCTTTCTTGAGAGAGTTTCTTATATTCTTGA
Source organism: uncultured Thermodesulfobacteriota bacterium (assembly GCA_964480925.1). GTDB lineage: Bacteria > Desulfobacterota > B13-G15 > B13-G15 > B13-G15 > B73-G16. The sequence continues at coordinate 3,792 of CAYZRR010000096.1, read as the reverse complement.
AAGGCCTCATCAAGCTCTTTTAAGATCTGCCTCTCTTCTCCTATGAGTACCTTATTCTTTACCTTTTTGATCCCCTCTTCCACTTTCTCCATCCATTTCTTTTCTTCTAAATCGATTTTGAAAAGCATGTTTCCGGTGGTGGCATAGAGCTGGATATCTGAATCCAGTTGATGAAATGGTCCCACTATTTCCTGCTGGGCAAAAGTTTGAAGCTCAATGCCTTTGCTCATTATATGACTTGCAAAAAAACTCACCACTCCAACACCTATGGGGAAAAAGGCGACGGGGAGAAAATAGAGCATTAATTTTTTTCTCAACCCTCCTTTTGCCCACTTGAGGCCTTCTTTTTTCTTTCTCACCCACTTCCGTAAGTCCATGAAAACCTCCTCTTAAGAAAGTTTTCCCTCATTTTAATCGGCAAAAATAAGGCTATACTTTACCCAAGCCTCAATCTCCCTTCAAACCCTTTTTGCCCCTTTGCGCCCATTGGTCAAGTCTTTTCGATTCTTTGTGGCGTTGAGAGGCCTTATGATTTAAAAGTTCCTTCTCTTTTGCTTTTTCCAAAAGTTTGACCTTCCTTGAGGCGTGGATCAATTCGCCTTTTTTGGCCTCAAGGTTTTTCTTTACTTCCAAAACCCTGCCTTTTTGAGAGCGGATCTTTTCTCGAAGGAGAGTCAAATAGTTTTCGAAAATGAGAAGTTCTCGAGCTTCAAGGGGATCTTTCTTTAAGGCGGGGAACCTTTTCAAATGCGAAGAGTGGACGTTTTCAAGTTCCTTTAAAGTCTTTTCTTCGCGATCAAGAAGTCCTTTGATTAGCTTAAACTCCTCTCGGAGAAGATCGAACTTTTCTCGCGCGATTTTGAGAATAGTTTCTAAAGAGAATACAAAGCCCATCTTTCTTTATCAAAGGAAAAACAACATACCAAAAAACGGATTTGCCTTCAATAACGAAATGGGTTATCATCGGCTGTTTAGATGGTAGGGAAATTTAAAACAGAAATATTGGGAGAAGAATATCTGGTTTTTGATATAGAGGTGTTTGAGGAGTTCTTCTTGGAGAATCCTCTCTTTGAGGCAGACCTTTATATCAAAAAGGGGAAGAAATTGATTTTTTATCGGAGAAAGGAGCTTCCCATTACGATGGAAAGGATTTCGGCCTGGAAGGCTATGGGGGTGAAAAGAATATACGTAAAGATCCCTTCCATGGACATTTATCCGAAGTATCTTAGACCAAAACTCAGAGAGGTGATGGAGAGTACCGGATATCCACTTGAAAAAAAGGCCAAGGTCCTTTATCGGGTTGCAGAATCTATTCTTGAAAGGGCTTTTAGGAGATGGGATAAGTTTGCTATAGAAAATACGTGGAATTTCGTAAAGGACACGGTGAGATTCCTGGGGGAAAAGCCTGGACTTTATAAATGCCTTGTAGAACTTATGGATCATGATTTTGTTTCCTATTTGCACTCAAATAATACCTTTTTCCTCGCCACAAGTTTTTCCCTTCATAGGAAAATGCCGCTTGAACAGGTAGAAGTTTTGGCCTTTTCCTCCATATTTCATGATATAGGAAAAGAGATGATACCTCAGAGCATTCTTCAGAAGCCAGGGCCTCTTGATCCTTATGAATGGAGCGAGATGAAAAGGCATCCCCTTTTAAGCGTTAGATTGCTTAAAGAGAGGGGATTTGAGAATAGGGAAATTTTCGAGATTATAGAACAGCACCATGAATCTCCTGATGGTTCAGGTTATCCCCGAGGGCTTAAGGGGGAAAAGATTCATCCTATGGCCCATTTGCTAAGGGTTTGTGACGTGTTTGAAGCCTTATGTGGCATTAGGCCTTATCGACCTCCTTATAAGCCCAGAGAGGCCATAAGGGTTATGAAAGAGGAGATGAGGGGTAAGTTAGACGAGGAAGCTTTTTGGGAATTTTTAAGCTTTTTGGGTTATGAAAGCATCGACTAATAAAGAATTCCGTTTTTGCCGATTTTAATTAGGGGATGTTTGATCCCGAACTTCTCAAAGGGTTTATTTCCGACTCCCTGGAGATGTTAGATGAGGTGGAGCCTCATATCATTCAACTTCAGAGGGAATTCGAAGAAAAAGGGATCGTCAACAAAGAGACCTTAAATGAGATCTTTCGGCTTTTCCATTCCCTCAAAGGTGCTTCGGCCTTTTTAGGCCTTGAGAACATAAACAAGGTAATGCATGAGGCGGAGAATTTACTTGGAGCCCTAAGGGAAGGGCGAATAAAGATCTCCGCAAAGCATGTGGAAGCCATCCTTTTGGGGTGTGATTTCATACGAAAAGTCCTTCCCGAACTTCAAGAAAAAGGAACGGATAAAGAGTTTGAAGGGGAGAGTCAGAGGGTAATTGGGGAACTTCGGAAGTCATTAATGGAGCCCTCGGAAGATTTTCAGGAAGAAATCCCCTCATCCGAAGCTCCAAAAGAAGAACTTACACCTGAAAGAGTTTCTTCAACCCATAAAAAGGTCAAAACCGACATAAGGGTTGATCTGGATAAGCTTAATGAACTTAACGACTTAGTCGGGGAACTTGTAATCGCGGAGACCATGGTGGTTAGGAATCCTGATCTTAAGGGATATAGGTTTGAAAACTTTGAAAAGGCTGCCCATCAGCTTCACCTGATCATTTCAAGCCTTCAAGACCTTGCCATGTCTTTAAGGATGGTTCCTATAGGGGGGCTTTTTAGGCGGATGATAAGGGTTGCTTACGATACTGCAAGAAGAAGCGGTAAAGAGGTGGAACTTATCTTGAAAGGGGAAGAAACGGAGGTTGACAAAACGGTAATAGAAGCCATTTCGGATCCTCTGGTTCATCTGGTGAGAAATGCTGTTGATCACGGGATTGAGCTCCCAATGGAAAGAGAACGCTTAGGTAAACCGAGGAAAGGCTTAATTGAACTTGAGGCAAGACATGAGGGGGGTGAGGTGTTAATAAGCGTTAGAGATGACGGTAGGGGGCTTGACAAAGAGGCCATTCTGAAAAAGGCCCGGGAAAAAGGTCTAATTCAGCCAGGGGCGGTTATACCCGATGAGGAGGTCTTTCAGCTGATTTTTCTTCCGGGCTTTTCAACGGCCAAAGCAGTAACGGAGATTTCGGGACGAGGAGTGGGGATGGATGTGGTCAAAAGTAGAGTTGAAGAGTTAAGGGGGTGGGTTGAGGTAAAAAGCGCTCAAGGGGAAGGTACAAGCGTGATACTGCATCTTCCTCTCACCTTAGCCATCATAGATGGGCTTTTGGTTAGGGTGGGTGGTCACATTTATGTTTTGCCCCTTTATGCGGTTAAGGAGTTATTTCCTTTGGATTTAAAGGACATAACCTTCTTACCTGGCGGCAAAAAGGTAATTAAACGTCATGGGAAGCTACATCCAGTTGTATCCCTGAGGGAACTTCTGGGTATAAGAGAAAAGGAGAGAAACGAAGGAGAGATTTTAGTCCTTTTAGAACAAAAGGGGAAAGAGTTATGTCTTGGAGTAGATGAGGTATTAGGCCAAAGGGATACGGTTATTAAACCTTTGCCAAAGCGATTGGGCAGGATAACGGGTATATCGGGTTGTAGTATATTGGAGGACGGAGGGGTATGCTTGATACTTGATGTTCAGGGCATATTGGAAAGGGTGGGGTACGGGAATTTTCAACATTCCAAAGAAGGAGGTGAGATATGTTGATGGAAAAAGGTCGAGAAAGGGATGAGGAGATGATTAATGAGGGGGGCACTTTGGAGAAATACCTCACGTTTAGGGTGGGAGAAGAGGATTATGGGATTTCTAT
>CAYZRR010000095.1:0-12598 GCA_964480925.1 uncultured Thermodesulfobacteriota bacterium | reverse complement strand
GGCTTTGACCGGTTGTACCGTCATATTGTTTGAATCTCCTGCAAGAGCTGCGTTCGATATGAGGGGTATGGCTTCTGGGACAAGACAAATAGATTCTTTGACCCCTCTACATGTGGTAAATGAAATCCACGCCATCCTTTTAACCGGGGGAAGCTCTTTTGGACTTGATGCAGCAGGAGGGGTGATGAAATACCTGGAAGAGAAGGGCATAGGTTTTGACACAGGAGTTGCCAAGATTCCCATTGTGCCTTCAGCGGTTCTTTTCGACCTCGGTTTAGGAGATCCGAGAATAAGGCCCGATGTCAAGATGGGTTACAAGGCCTGTCTCGAGGCTTCAACGGAGGTTCAGGAGGGAAGCGTCGGTGCAGGAACGGGCGCCACAGTGGGGAAACTTTTGGGCTTAAAAAGGGCCATGAAAGGAGGGCTTGGCACGTGGAGCATAAAGGGGCCGGAAAAAGTAGTGGTGGGGGCTTTAGTGGTGCTTAATGCCTTTGGAGATGTGTTTGACCCTTCCACCGGGGAACAAATCGCAGGTCCTTTGGATGAGAACGGAAAGCTCTTGAACACCCAACAGCTTCTTAAGCGAGGAGTAAAAAAGGAGAAGTTCGGTTTTTCCTTTGAGAATACCACTTTGGTGGTTTTGGCAACAAACGTTAAGTTAGATAAAATAGAACTTACCAAACTTGCTCAAATGGCCTCTTTGAGTTTGGGAAAGGTGATTTCTCCCTTTGGTACCCCCTTTGATGGTGACATAGTGTTTGCCGTTTCGACGGGTGAGGAAGAATTGCCGTTGGCCAATGTGGCTGCTTTAGCGGAAGGTGCGATTTTTGAAGCAGTAAAAAGGGCCATTTTTTTAGCCGATGGTTTCAATATCATTCCCTCATGGAGGGATGTCTTCGGACTTGACCCGAAGGCTTGACCTCTATATATTGATCCATAAATTTCCTTGAGGGGAAAATTTGAAACTGCTGTTATCCGAAATTCCATCCGAAGGCCTGAAAATAAATTGGGAGGAGATAAAGGACTTCCGCCTGGAGCAAGTAGAGGGCACTTTGGAGGAAAGTTTACGATTCCTGAAAATGCCCGAAGGCGAACTCTTTATTAAGCCTTCAAAGAAAGGGATAGTATGCAAAGGGAGATTGGAATGTTCGGTTTTGATCAAATGCGCCCGATGTTTAAAGGAGTTTGAGATGCCCATTCGGGATGAGTTTGAAGTGTTATACTTACCTTTGCGGGAGATGTCACTCAAGGAGGAGGTTGAGTTAAGTTTAGATGATATGGAGACGGGTTTTCTCAAAGAAGACCTCTTTGACGTGGAAGAAGTTTTGAACGAGAGGATTTGGCTTTCCATCCCGATGAAGCCTTTGTGTAAAGAGGATTGTAAGGGGTTGTGTCCTTACTGTGGTAAGGACTTGAACGAAGGAGATTGTGGATGTAAATCAGAATACGTTGATCCACGTTTTGCCGTACTCAAAGACCTTAAAATAAAACTTAAAAAGGGGTAGGAAGATGGCGGTTCCGAAGAAGAAGACTTCGAGTGCGAGAAGGGATAAGAGGAGAACTCATTGGAAGGTTATGCCACCCAATTTGGTGCTTTGTCCTCAATGTAGAAATCCCAAGCTTCCGCATTTTGTGTGTCCAAATTGCGGATACTATAAAGGCAAAAAGGTAATCGAGTTGGAAGAATCGTAACAGAAAATGGACGATAGGCCTTTAAGGATAGCCGTTGATGCGATGGGTGGCGATTATGCCCCTCAAGCTGTTGTATTAGGGGCAGTGGAAGCTTCTAAGACCTTAAAGGGCGAGATCGTTCTTGTGGGCGATAGCGAAGTTGTAGAAGAAGAACTCGCTAAGGTTAAGGAGAAATACCCGAGGAATAAGATCAAGGTAGTGCATGCCCCTGAAGTTATAACCATGGAGGATAGCCCTTCTAAGGTGGTGCGTTCTAAACCCAATAGTTCTATCCATCGCTCAATTGACCTTATGGTGGAGGGGGAAGTGGATGCGGTAGTTACCGCGGGTAATTCGGGGGCGGCCCTTGCGGTAGCCATGTTTAAGCTCAAGAAACTTCCTTATGTGGAAAGGCCCGCCTTGGTGAGTTTACATCCCTCAAAAAGAGGTTATACGGTCGTTTTAGATGTAGGAGGTAATGTGGAATGCAGATCCACTATGCTTGTGCAGTTTGCCTTAATGGGAGAGATATATGCCCGATTGGCCTTGGGGAAGCAGAAGCCCTTGGTGGGACTTTTGAGTAACGGTACCGAAGAGACAAAAGGCACTGAAGTTACAAGGAAGGCCCATGAGATGCTGAAAAGATGCAATATCAACTACGTGGGTTATGTGGAGGGAAGGGATATATATTATGGGGATGTGGATGTGGTTGTATGCGATGGGTTTGTGGGCAACATCGTCCTTAAGGCCGCTGAGGGGATCGGGGATTTTCTCCGATGGAAGCTTAAGCAGGAGGCCCACCGATATCCGCTTTTATGGGCCACTATGCTCATTTCCCAAAGGTTATGGAAAAAGGTACTAAAGGAGGTGGATTACACTTCTTATGGAGGAGTCCCGCTTTTAGGAGTCAACGGGGTATGTTTCATATGTCACGGGCACTCTTCGCCAAAAGCCATCGCTCAAGCGATTCGGGCCGCTTCTGATTATGTATTAAAGGACGTGAACGGGTCTCTTATAAGAGCTCTGGAGGAGAACGAGGAACTTAAGAAGATGGGGTTTTTAAAGGTAGAGGAACATTAAAGGGGGTCAAAAATGGATTATTTCCTCACCGAAGAGCAGAAGATGTTAAAAGAGTTGGCCAGGCGAATTACTGAGGAGCACGTAATTCCCTTGAGAGCTGAGTTCGACGAAAAGGAGGAGTTCCCTTGGCCCATAATGAGAGTTTGTGCTGAGGTTGGGCTTTTTGGGGTGGCAATACCCGAACAATACGGAGGATCAGGCGGAGGGGTTTTTGAGACCTGTTTAGTTATAGAGGAGTTAAGCCGTGGCTGTTTAGGGGTTGCGGTAAGTTTTGCCGCTTCAAGCTTATGTGCCTATCCGATTATGCTTTTTGGTACTGAAGAACAGAAACGAAAATACCTTCCAGAACTTGCCTCCGGTCGGAAGCTTGGGGCTTTTGCGGTTACTGAGGCGGATGCGGGAAGTGACGTAAGTTCCATGAAAACCGAGGCCATAAGGGATGGTAAAGGTTACCGTATCAGAGGAACAAAGCAATGGATAACCAACGGCGGAGAAGCCGACATTTACGTGGTTTTTGCCGTTACCGATAAGCGTCGAGGGCCCCGTGGTATAAGTGGCTTTATAGTGGAAAAAGGAACCCCGGGTTTCTCCTTTGGGAAAAAGGAAAAGAAGATGGGCATAAGGGCTTCGGCCACCAGGGAGCTCATATTTGAAGACTGTTGGGTCCCTGAGGAGAATCTGCTGGGTGGAAGGGAGGGCATTGGGCTTAGAGCCATTCTTAACACTTTTGATATGACTCGCCCAGGTGTTGGAGCTCAGGCCGTGGGAGTTGCTCAAGCGGCATTTGAAGTTGCCCTTGAGTATGCCAAACAAAGAGTTCAATTTGGGCAGAAGATTATCTCCTTTCAAGCGATTCAACATATGCTCGCCGATATGGCTACTCAGATTGAGGCGGCAAGGTCACTTGTTTACGCGGTGGCAAGGTATATCGATAGTAAACCCCCTGATTTCACCAAAGAATCGGCTATGGCTAAACTTTTCGCAAGTGATATAGCTATGAGAGTGGTGGAGGATGCGGTTCAGATTTTGGGAGGTTATGGTTATATGAGGGACTTTCCAGTGGAGAAGATGATGCGGGATGTTAAGATCCTTCAAATATATGAGGGCACGAATCAAATACAACGTAACAATATAGCCCGAGAGCTTATTAAAGAGATGGCCAAAAAGGGGATATGAGATGAGCAAACTCGCCTTCGTCTTTCCGGGACAAGGAGCTCAATACGTTGGGATGGGGAAGGATCTGTGGGAGAACTTTCCCTATGTAAAAGACCTTTTTGAGGAGGCCAATGAAGTCCTCGGATTTGATCTCAAAAGATTATGTTTCGAAGGGCCCGAAAGCGAATTGAAGAAGACGGAAAACACGCAAGTTTGCGTTTTTTTAGTCAGCTTAGCTTCGGCTTTAGTTGTGGAGAAGGAGCTTGGGTTCAGGCCCGATTATTTGGCCGGACACAGCTTGGGGGAGTATACGGCTTTATGCGTGGCGGGGGTTATCCCCTTTAGAGAGGCTTTAAGGCTTGTGAGAAAAAGGGGGGAGTTTATGCGAGATTCCTGCCCCGAAGGGGTAGGGGCCATGGCGGCTCTGCTTGGTTTAGAGAGGGATAGGATCTTCGAGCTTTGTCAAAAGGCGAAAAGGGAAGGAGAGGTTTTGGTTCCCGCTAATTTCAATTGCCCGGGACAGATCGTCATTTCCGGTCACAAAGAAGCGGTAGAAAGGGCCATTTCTATGGTTAAGGAATTTGGTGGTAAAAAGGCGGTGCTTCTTGAGGTAAGCGGAGCCTTTCATTCGCCATTGATGGAGGAGGCTTCTAAGAAATTGGAGGAGTTCCTCAAAGGGATTGAGTTCAATGGTTTTAAAGTGCCAGTAGTTTCCAACGTGAATGCGGAACCTTATTCGAATCCCCAAAAGGCCAAAGAGTTGTTAGTCCTACAAGTGAAAAGTCCTGTTCTTTGGGAGGATTCAATAAGGAGATTGGTTGCATTAGGGGTCAATACCTTTGTAGAATTAGGCCCTGGAAAGGTACTTACGGGTTTGATAAAAAGGACCGTGCCTGAACTTAAAACCCTCAACCTTGAGGTATCTCAAGACCTTGAGGGATTAAAGGAGGGTTTAAATTTAAAAATCAATTGAGGAGGTGAGAAGGAATGGCTCCGACTCTTGAACAGATTGAACAGAGGTTAAAGGAGTTGATTGTTCAACAGTTAGGGGTTGATGAGAGTGCGGTTGTTCCCGAAGCTAAATTTATAGATGATCTGGGGGCTGATTCCTTGGATTTGGTGGAGCTTATTATGGCCTTGGAGGATGAGTACGGGATTGAGATTCCGGATGAGGATGCCGAAAAGATCGTCACGGTGGGCGATGCTCTTAATTACCTTAAGGAAAGGTTAGCCAAGGCATAAAAGGAGGGCACTTGAGGCGGAGGGTAGTTGTTACCGGTATTGGTATGGTTATCCCCCAAGGAGCGGGGAAGGATGAGGTGTGGAAAAAGATATGCGAGGGCGTCTCCGGGGTAGGGCCCATAACTAAGTTTGACCCTACGGGCTTTGAGACTCGAATAGCCGCGGAAGTTAGGGATTTTGATCCGACCCGATTCATTGATCCGAAGGACTTACGTAAGATGGACCCCTTTATCCATTTCGCCATAGGGGCAGCCTGTATCGCCGCGGAAGATTCGGGAATAGAGTTCAGTAAGGAGGATCCGGAGAGGGTTGGGGTGATAATAGGAGTTGGCCTCGGAGGGCTTGCTACGCTTGAACAATCCTTCCAAGTCCTTAGAGACAGGGGACCCAAACGCATCAGCCCATTTTTCATACCCGCCATCATTCCCAACGAGGCTCCTGCTCATATTTCGATCCGCTTCGGCCTAAAGGGGCCCAATATGGCCGTGGCTACTGCTTGCGCCAGCGGGGCTCATGCTATCGGGATGGCCTTTCGGGCCATTCAATACGGGGATATAGATGTGGCCGTAAGTGGAGGGGTTGAGGCTACCATAACCCCCTTAGCGGTAGCGGGATTCAACGCCATGAGGGCTCTCTCCACTCGAAACGATGATCCCCAAAAGGCCTCACGCCCCTTTGATCGGGATAGGGACGGTTTCGTCATAGGAGAAGGTGGGGCTGTTATGATCTTGGAGGAATTGGAACGAGCCAAAAAAAGGGGGGCTCAGATTTACGCCGAGCTTGTGGGTTATGGCTATAACTCCGATGCTTATCATTTAGCCGCTCCTGATCCAGAGGGAGAGGGAGCGGCAAGGTGTATGCTTTTAGCCTTAAAAGATGCGAGGCTTTCCCCCGATGATGTGGATTACATAAACGCCCATGGGACTGGCACCCCTGCAGGTGATGTTACCGAGACATTGGCCATAAAAAGGGTTTTTGGCCATAGGGCATATAAAATTCCGGTTAGCTCCACCAAATCCATGACGGGGCATCTTTTAGGAGGGGCTGGTAGCACGGAGGCCGTTTTTTGTGTTCTCTCCATAAGGGATGGCATAATTCCCCCCACCATAAACTACGAAAACCCCGATCCCCAATGTGATCTTGATTATGTGCCCAATGTTGCAAGGGAGGCTAAAGTTAGGGTGGCCCTTTCCAACAGTTTCGGGTTTGGCGGAGCCAACGCGGTTTTGATCTTCAAAAAATTCGAGGGTTAAAATGAGGGTGGCCCTTGCCTCCGATCACGCGGGGTTTTTGTTAAAGGGAAAGATTTACGAGTTTCTCTCTTCTCAGGGGTATGAGGTGATAGATCTTGGACCCGAAAAAGAGGATCCTGTGGATTATCCGGATTATGCTTCTCGAGTGGCCCTTATGGTTTCCAAAGGGGAAGTGGAACGCGGGATCTTGATATGCGGTACTGGGCTTGGTATGACGGTTGTAGCCAACAAGTTCAAGGGGGTGAGGGCCGTAAGCGTAAGTGACGAGTATTCCGCGAGGCAATCGCGCAAACACCTTGATGCAAACGTCCTTTGTTTGGGGGCCAGGGTTTTGGGCGAAGAGCTTGCTTTTAGTTTGCTTGAAGCATGGCTTTCTACCGATTTTGAAGGGGGGAGGCATTTACGGAGACTGGAAAAATTAAAACGCATCGAGGAAGAGAATCTAAAATGAATGCCTTTTGGAGGTCTTTGGAAGAGGTAGATCCTAAGATAGCTTGGGCCATAAGGGGGGAACTCCGAAGGGAAGAGGAGAGGCTCATTTTAATCGCTTCGGAAAATTACGCCTCTCGGGCCGTTTTAGAAGCTCAAGGTTCGATTTTGACCAATAAGTACGCTGAGGGATACCCAGGCCAAAGGTATTATGGGGGTTGTCAGTGGGTTGATGAGATCGAAAGATTAGCCATAGAAAGGGCCAAGGAGCTTTTTGGGGCCGAACATGCCAACGTTCAACCTCTTTCGGGAAGTATCGCCAATATGGCCGTTTATTTTTCCGTGCTTAAGCCTGGTGACACCATAATGGCCATGGACCTAGCTCACGGGGGGCATTTGAGTCATGGGGCTAAGGTTAACTTCTCGGGAAGGTTTTATAGGGTCATCACTTATGGGGTAAATAGGGAAACGGAACTCCTGGATTACCAAGAAATTTACGAACTCGCAAAAAAGTATAGGCCCAAACTAATAGTAGCCGGTGCCAGTTCCTATTCGAGAATCATTGACTTCTCCATATTCAGCGAGATAGCTCGGGAGACCGGGGCTTGTCTTATGGCCGATATGGCCCATATTGCGGGGCTTGTGGCTTCAGGAGTTCACCCAAATCCAGTCCCTCACTGTGATTTTGTTACCTCTACGACCCATAAGACCTTAAGGGGGCCTCGAGGGGGTTTTATTCTTTGTAAGAAAAAATTCGCCGAAGACATAGATAAAACCGTCTTTCCTGGCATCCAAGGGGGCCCTTTCATGCATCAAATAGCCGCTAAGGCCATATGTTTTAAAGAAGCCATGACCGAAGAGTTTCGAGAATATCAAAAGCAGGTGGTGAAAAACGCTAAAAGGCTAGCTCAGGCTTTGGAGGATCGGGGCTTTAGGATAGTCTCAGGCGGTACAGAGACCCATATGTTCCTGGTGGATCTGACCAATAAGGGGTTAACGGGGAAAGAGGCCGAAGAGGCCTTGGAGAGGGCTGGAATAACGGTTAATAAAAACCTAATCCCTTTCGATCCCCGAGGGCCAAATGTGACAAGCGGTATAAGGATTGGGACTCCTGCTGTTACCACCAGGGGTATGAAAGAAAAGGAAATGGATCTTATCGCCTCATTGATAGCTGAGCTTATCGAAGGCTATCCTTCTGAAGAAGTGGAGAAGAGAGTTTTTAAGAAAGTTCTTGAGCTATGTGAGGCCTTTCCCCTCTATAAAGACCATTTCGAAAATGACTCAAAGGCCCGCTTGGGACGAGTATTTCCTTGATATAGCCCGCCTGGTGGCTACGCGTTCCACCTGTTTGAGGAGGCAGGTTGGGGCTGTCCTGGTGAAGGACAAAAGAATCCTAGCCACTGGTTACAACGGTCCTCCTTCGGGGCTACCCCACTGTTTGGATGTGGGCTGCTTGAGGGAAAAAATGGGGATCCCCTCGGGAGAAAGACACGAGCTATGCCGAGGGCTTCATGCCGAACAGAACGCCATCCTTCAAGCTGCTTTTCATGGCATCTCCATAAAAGGGGCGACCCTTTATTGTACTCACCATCCGTGTATTATCTGTAGTAAGATGCTTATTAATGCGGGCATTTCGCAGATCGTTTACCTTGAGGGTTATCCAGATCCTCTGGCCAAAGAAATGCTCGATGAGGCCAAAATAGAGGTGGTAAGGTTTAAAAGATGAAATGTCCCTTTTGTGGTGCCGATGAAGATAGGGTGATTGATTCCCGGGTGAGTAGAGACGGATACGAGGTCCGAAGGAGAAGGGTTTGCATAAAATGCGGGCGACGCTTTACTACCTACGAACGAGTGGCTGAAGAACTTCCCTTTGTTATAAAAAGAGACGGAAGACGCGAACCCTTCAGTAGGGAAAAGATCCTCAACGGTGTAAGAAAGGCCTGCGAGAAAAGACCGATAAGTACAGACGCGTTGGAGAAGTTGGTTGACAGGGTAGAGAGTTGGGTTTTAGAGCAGGGAAAAAAGGAGATTTCTTCCTTGGAGATAGGCGAAAAAGTAATGGAGGAGCTTAGGAAACTTGACGAAGTGGCCTATGTGAGGTTCGCCTCAGTTTATCGGCAATTCAAGGACGTGAACCAGTTCTTCGAAGAACTTAAGATGATCTTAAGCAAAAGGGGAGATGTTCACCGGGATAGTTGAGGGAATAGGCTTTGTGAGCGATCTTTACAAAAGAGGAGACACTTGGCTCCTTCGTCTAAAGGTTCCTTCTGAGCTAAAGCCCATTGACCCAGGCGAAAGCCTTTCGGTAGATGGATGCTGCTTGACCGTAGTGGAAGAAGTGAAAGACGAAATCCTCGTTGAGGTATCATGGGAAACCTTCTCTCGGACCAAGATAAAAAGGTACTTTCCCGGTACAAAGGTCAACCTGGAAAGGGCCCTTCAAATCGGTAAAAGACTCGGGGGACATTTTGTCACCGGACATGTGGATGGGGTTGGGGAGGTTTTAAGTTTGGAATATGAGGAAAGGACTGCAAAACTCTCAATCCTTGCCCCAAGCGAACTTTCCCGTTACCTTGTGGAAAAGGGGTCGATTGCCGTCGATGGGGTTAGTCTCACCATAAACGGAGTGGATGGGAGTGTGTTTTGGGTCACCATTGTTCCCTTTACCTTAAAACATACCACCTTAAGTGAGTTACGATCGGGCGATTGGGTGAACCTGGAAGTTGACATACTGGCAAAATACGTGGAAAAGCTCTTAAAATTTAAAGGGATAGACGAAGATTTTTTGAAGGAACACGGGTTTTTATAAAAGGGAGGTGATTTTAAATGATAAGTACCATTGAGGAGGCCCTTGAGGATTTTAAGGCAGGAAAGATGGTCATCATAGTTGATGATGCTGATCGGGAAAACGAAGGTGACCTATGTATTGCTGCCGAAAAGGTTACTCCTGAAGCCATAAACTTTATGGCCAAATATGGACGAGGGCTCATCTGTTTAGCCTTAACGGAGGAGCAGTGTGAAAAACTGAAGCTTCCCTTAATGGTCCCTGAAGAACATAGCGATGCCCTTCATGGTACCGCCTTTACCGTTTCGATTGATGCCCGTTACGGGGTCACTACGGGTATCTCGGCTCATGATAGGGCAAAGACCATCCTTACCGCCATAGCCGATGATGCTAAGCCTGAAGACCTGGTGAGGCCGGGTCACGTTTTTCCCTTAAGGGCAAGAAGAGGGGGGGTTTTGGTAAGGGCAGGGCATACGGAGGCCTCGGTGGATCTGGCTAGACTTGCGGGGCTTAAGCCGGCAGCTGTCATTTGCGAAATAATGAAGGACGATGGTACCATGGCCCGTTTGCCCGATTTGGTGCTGTTTGCAAAAGAACACGGTCTTAAGATCATAACCATAGCGGATCTGATAAAATACCGACTTAAAAAGGATAAACTTGTAAGGCGCGTGGCTGAGGCCACTTTGCCCACAAAATACGGAGGTGAGTTTAAGATCATCCTTTATGAAAGCGAGGTAGATGCTCAACATCATGTGGCTCTGGTGAAAGGGGAGATTTCTCCTGATGAGCCCATATTGGTGAGGGTACATTCGCAATGCCTTACTGGTGACGTATTTGGTTCTTTGAGATGCGACTGCGGCGAACAGCTCCATGAGGCCATGCGGATGATAGAAAGGGAAGGGAAGGGAATAATAGTTTATATGAGGCAGGAAGGAAGGGGTATAGGGCTTGCCAATAAGATAAAGGCTTATTTTCTGCAAGAACACGGGAAGGACACGGTCGAAGCCAATGAGGCCCTCGGTTTTAAGCCTGACTTAAGGGATTACGGGGTAGGGGCTCAGATCCTTGTGGATTTGGGTGTTAGGAAGATAAGGCTCATGACCAATAACCCGAGGAAAATCGTGGGGCTTGAGGGGTATGGAATTGAGGTAGTCGAACGAGTGCCTATTGAGATACCTTCTCTACCTGAGAATCACAAGTACTTAAAGACTAAAAAGGAGAAATTAGGGCACATACTAAGCATAAAGTGAGGTGAGAGATGAGGGTAATAGAGGGTAAATTAGTAGCTGAGGGTTTTAAGTTCGCCATTGTGGTTTCGCGGTTCAATCACTTCATAACCGAGAGGCTTCTTGAAGGGGCTTTGGATTGTTTGAGAAGGCATGGGGCGCGGGAGGAGGATATTCATATTATAAGGACACCTGGATGTTTTGAGATACCGGCTGTGGCCAAGAAACTGGTAGAAAGGGGATTTTACGATGCCATTATATGCCTTGGAGCGGTGATAAGGGGAGGTACGCCTCATCACCAATATATAAGCGCCGAGGTTACCAAGGGAATCGCTCAACTTTCTTTGGAGAGTCCGATCCCAGTTACCTATGGCATCATAACGCCCGATACGCTCGAACAGGCCATCGAGCGAGCCGGTACCAAGGTGGGCAATAAAGGGTGGGATGCAGCGCTTGCCGCCGTTGAGATGGTCAATCTTTTTAAGGAAATTAAGGAAATAAAATGAAGCGAAGGGAAGCCCGGGCGCAAGCTTTACAGCTCTTATATCAGTTGGACCTTGATCCTCGAGATCCTGAGACGGT
The DNA here is from genome assembly GCA_964480925.1 of uncultured Thermodesulfobacteriota bacterium. Classification (GTDB taxonomy): domain Bacteria; phylum Desulfobacterota; class B13-G15; order B13-G15; family B13-G15; genus B73-G16. The sequence continues at coordinate 1,175 of CAYZRR010000095.1, read as the reverse complement.
ACTTGAGGAATGGGAGAAAGAAGGGAAGTATCCTCAGTGGGCGAAGGAGTTTGTAAGAAGGTTAGTTAAGGGAGTGTGGGAAAAAAGGGAAGAGATAGACGCTCACATTCAGCGATTTTCCAACAGGTGGCGCATCGATCGAATGGACCGAGTGGACAGGAACATACTCCGAATAGGGGCATTTGAAATCCTTTACTGCCATGATATACCTATAAAAGTCGCCATAAATGAGGCGGTCGAGATGGCTAAGAAATTCGGTTCTTCGGAGGATTCAAAGGGTTTTATAAACGCTATTTTGGATAAAATCGCCAAAACCATCCCCAAGGAGGAAAAGGAAAATGGAAAAGGCCAAAAACATCTGGATGAACGGCGAGCTGGTGCCATGGGATGAAGCTAAGGTCCATGTTCTCACTCACACCCTCCATTACGGATTGGGGGTTTTTGAGGGGATAAGGTGTTATAAATGTGCCAATGGCCGTTCGGGCATCTTCAGGTTGAGGGATCATATCGATAGGCTTTTTCAATCAGCTTTAATAGCTCAGATTGAGATCCCCTTTTCTAAGGAAGAGATAGAGGAGGCTTGTAAGGATATCCTGAGAGTAAACGGCCTTGAGGAAGCCTATATTCGACCTCTGGTGTTTATAGGGGAAGGAGTAATGGGGGTTCACCCTCATGATAATCCAATTCGCGTGGCAATCATCGCCTGGAAATGGGGGGCCTATTTAGGGGAAGAAGCCCTGAAAAATGGCACTCGGGCTAAAACTTCCTCCTATATTCGGCATCACCCCAATGCCATGATGACCAAAGCCAAGATCTGCGGCAATTATGTGAACTCGGTTCTGGCAAAAAGGGAAGTCACAAGGCTTGGTTACGATGAGGCAATTCTCCTTGATCCAGAAGGATATGTGGCAGAGGCTTCAGGGGAGAACATATTTATTGTTAAAAACGGAATAATAAAGACCACCCCTCCAACCACCATTTTACCCGGCATAACCAGAGACACCGTCATAAGATTAGCCAAAGATAAAGGCTATACCGTAATAGAGGAAAGATTTACCCGAGACGAACTTTATATAGCCGATGAGGTCTTCTTAACCGGTACAGCCGCCGAAGTCACCCCGGTAAGAGAGATAGATGATCGTCCCATAGGAAACGGCAAACCTGGAAAAGTAACC
>CAYZRR010000094.1:0-20410 GCA_964480925.1 uncultured Thermodesulfobacteriota bacterium | reverse complement strand
ATCCGCGAAGCCATAAAGCTTCTCAAAGAGGGGAAAATACTCGCAGTTAAGGGACTTGGCGGGTTTCATTTGGCCTGTGATCCCTTCAAGGAAGAAGTGGTGTGGGAGTTGCGGAGGAGAAAATGGAGGGAGGATAAGCCTTTTGCCTTAATGTGCAAGAACCTTGAAGTCGTAAAAGAGCTCTGTTTTCTTGAAGAAGGAGCGGAAAAGCTTCTTTTAAGTAAAGAACGCCCCATTGTCATCCTCAAAGGGAAACCCTCCTCGCGTATCGCTCCCTCGGTAGCCCCAGGGCAAAACACCCTGGGGGTCATGTTGCCTTATACTCCCCTTCATCACCTTCTGTTTGAGGACGGAATAAGGTGTCTGGTCATGACAAGTGGCAATATAAGTGACGAACCCATAGCTTATAAGGATCAGGAGGCCTTGGAACGGCTTTCGAAAATCGCTGACTTTTTCCTCACTCACAATCGCCCCATTTGGATGAGGTGTGATGACTCGGTGATGAAGGTTTTTAAGGGTAAACCCCTCTTTTTCCGGCGTTCCCGAGGATACGTCCCTAAACCCATATTCCTAAAAGGGGCCAAGAGGAATGTCCTGGCCTTAGGAGCGGAACTTAAAAACACCTTTTGTATAACCCGAGGTTCTTATGCCTTTTTAAGCCATCATATAGGTGATCTTGAAAACTATGAGACCTTTAGATCCTTTGAGGAAGCCATAGAGCATTTTAAGAAGCTTCTTCGAGTTGAACCCGAATTGTTGATTCATGATTTACACCCTGATTATCTCTCAACTCGCTATGCCCTTGAAAAAGATATACCTCGTTTGGCCATTCAACACCATTTCGCCCATGCCTTAAGCTGTATGGCCGAATATGGGCTTGAAGGCCCGGTTTTGGGAATAATTATGGACGGAACCGGTTTCGGAGAGGATGCTACTATCTGGGGATGTGAGTTTTTAGAGGTTACAACAGAAGGCTTTTTGAGGCTTGGACATTTGAAATATATAGAGATGCCAGGAGGCGAGAAGGCCATAAGAGAACCATGGAGGATGGGGGCTATATATTTAGAGAAGGCCTTTGAGGGAAAATGGACCATGGATCGTTATAAGGAACTCGGATGGGAACTTTTGAGAGAGGGGGTAAAAAGGGGCCTTAATGCCCCCTTATGTTCGAGCATGGGGAGGTTATTTGACGCAGTATCAAGCATAATTGGCCTAAGGGATATGGTGAATTACGAAGGCCAAGCGGCCATCGAGCTTGAAGTCCTTGCGGATCCCAAGGCCCAAGGGAATTACCCTTTTGAGATGGATGGATATGTGGTAGACCCTCTTCCGATGATAAGGGCGATCGTAAGGGACTTAGAAGCTGGGATTAATAGGTCTCAAGTGGCCATGCGATTTCATAGGACCATCTCAAAAATGATCCTCCAAGTGGCCCAGAGGGCTCGAGAAGAACGAGGGCTTCAAGAGGTGGTGTTAAGTGGGGGTTGTTTCCAAAACCTTTTGCTTTTGGAACTTGTCACAAATCTTCTTGAAGGGAATCACTTCAAAGTTTATACTCACCACAAAGTCCCTCCTAATGATGGAGGCATCTCCTTAGGTCAGGCTTATTATGGAAGCAGGTGGAGGAGTTAGGGATGTGTTTGGGAATACCGGGTAAAGTTTTGAGCATTAAGGACGAAATGGCCGAAGTAGACTTTGGGGGAGTTAAAAGGACCGTTAGTCTTCTTCTTTGTCCTGAGGTAAAAGTGGGAGATTATGTATTGGTTCATGTGGGGTTTGCCATAACTAAGCTTGAGGAAGAAGAGGCAAAAGAAACCTTAAAGCTTCTTGAGGAGTACCTTGGAAGAGAGGAACTTGATTGAGGCCATAAAAGCCCTTCATGATGGGCCAATTCGCCTGATGGAGGTTTGTGGGACCCATACGGTCTCCATCTCCCGGGCGGGCATAAGGGGGGTATTGCCAAAGGGGATTGAACTTCTCTCAGGACCTGGATGTCCGGTGTGCGTAACCCCTCAGGAGGAGATCAAGCAGGCCATGGACTTAGCCCGGGAGAAAGAGACGGTGCTTCTTACCTTTGGGGATCTTATGAGGGTTCCGACAAGATATGGTTCCTTTGAGACCCTTAAGGCTGAAGGATCGGACATAAGGGTTATCTTTAGCCCCTTTGATGCCATAAGAATTGCCGAGGAAAACCCGGGAAAAAGGGTGGTCTTTTTCAGCGTGGGGTTTGAAACAACGGCACCAGCGGTGGCAGCTACTATCGTTGAGGCGAAGAAATGGGGATTAAAAAACCTGTTTTTTTTAAGCGCTCACAAATTGATACCTCCTGCTTTAAGGGCTCTTCTTGAGGGAAGAAGGGTTTTAATAGATGGGTTTATCCTTCCTGGGCATGTGAGCGTGATAATTGGAAGGAAACCCTATGAGTTTATCCCTCGAGATTTCGGGATACCCTGTGTGATAACGGGGTTTGAGCCTCAGGACATCTTGGAAGGTATATTAATGCTTCTTAAGCAAAAAAGGGAAAAAAGGGCGGAAGTCCAAATCCAATACAAAAGGGCGGTAAGACCCGAAGGAAATCCCAGGGCAAGGGCTTTGATGGAAGAAGTCTTTGAAGAAAGGGATTCCCGGTGGAGGGGGCTTGGTCTAATTCCCTTAAGTGGGTTGGGTTTGAGGGAAAACTTTAAGGAGATGGATGCCCAAAGGGTTTTTGACCTTAAGGATCCTGAACCCATCCCTGATCCTCCTAATTGCAAATGTGCCGAGATCCTCCAAGGACTGCTTAAGCCTCCCGAATGCCCCCTGTTTGGAAAGACTTGCACCCCTCAGCATCCAGTGGGGCCTTGTATGGTCTCATCAGAGGGAAGTTGTTCGGCTTATTATCGATATGGAGATTTTCATGCAGGATAAGATCCTTTTAACCCACGGGGCAGGTGGAAGGGCAAGTTATGATCTCATTAGGAAATTTTTCCTCACGTTTTTCGCCAACAAGGTACTTGAAACCCTTGATGATGCAGCGGTTTTAAGTTTGGATGGAAGCAGGTTAGCTTTCACTATAGACGCCTATGTGGTTTATCCCTTGTTTTTCCCGGGAGGGGACATAGGGAAACTCGCCCTATGTGGAACCGTTAATGACCTTTCGGTTATGGGAGCAAAGCCGGTAGGGATAGCCGTAGCTTATATCCTTGAGGAAGGCTTTCCCAGGGAGGACCTTGAAAGAATCACCTCTTCTTTAAGTCAAGCAGCCAAGGAAGTTGGGGTTTGGGTTGTCACGGGTGATACCAAAGTAGTCCCCAAGGGAACTTCTCATGGGCTTTTCCTTATTACCTCGGGAATTGGCCTTATAGAAGAAGGTGTTTTCTTAAGCGGGTCAGGAGCCAAACCCAAAGATGTGGTAATAGTAAGTGGCCCTATAGGCGATCATGAAGCGGCGGTAATTCTCGCAAGGGGGGAGTTTGCCATTGAAGGGGATCTTAAAAGCGATTGTGCTCCTTTGTGGGACCTTGTTAGATCCATCCTAAAGGTCACAAAAAACATCCATGTAATGCGTGATCCTACAAGAGGGGGATTAGCCACAAGTTTATGGGAGATAGCTCAAAGTTCGAAAGTGGGCATTGTGATCGAAGAAGAATCGATCCCTGTAAGAAGGGAAGTCTTATCCCTTTGTGAACTTTTGGGCTTTGACCCCTACTACCTCGCCTCCGAAGGAAGGCTTATAGTAATTGCCCCCGAAGAGGAAGCGGAAAGAATTTTTTTCGCAATGAGAGAACATCCCCTCGGGAAGGAAGCCAAAATTATAGGAAAAGTAGTGGAAGAAAACCCTGGAAGAGTTCTTTTGAAGACGAAAATAGGAGGCCACAGGCTACTTGAACCCTTAATGGGGAGTCAGTTCCCAAGGATTTGTTAATTTTTAAACCCTTTTTGGCAGATAAACGGTGAAGGTTGAACCCTTTCCTACTTCGCTTTCTACCTCGATCTTTCCCAAATGGGCTTCCACGATGCCCTTCACAATAGAAAGTCCAAGACCTGTGCCTATAACCTGACGGGTCTCTCGGGTCCTCACCCTATAGAACTTGTCGAAGATCCTTGGAAGGTCCTCCTTGGGGATGCCGATCCCTGTATCAGAGACGGAAACCCGCACGTAATCCCCTTCAAGGCCGACTGAGACGGTGACTTTTCCTCCGTTTGGCGTGTACTTTATGGCGTTGGAAATAAGGTTAACAAAAACCCCTTCAAGCCCTTGGGGGTCTCCTAAAATAGGAGGAAGGGGATCCTGGGGAAGTTCAAGCGAAAGGGTTAGCCCTTTATTGGAGGCCTCTTGGGAAAGAAGGTCCACTGCCCTTTGAACCACTTCTTTAAGATCCAAAGGTTCTCGTCTCTGTATAGCCATACCTGCTTCAATCCTTGAGACTTCGAGCAATTTGTTTATAAGATCCACAAGCCCTTTGATCCTATCCTTGGCCCGTGTGAGGAAATTTCTTTCCCTCTCCCCCAGATCCTCTTTCATTAACACCACGTTTATCATCTGTTCAATGGCCGAAAGGGGGGCCCTTAATTCATGAGAGACCATCCCGATGAATTCGTTTCTCATCTTCTCAAGTTCCAACAAATGGCTTAGATCCTCCAGAACCGTCACCGTCCCCATGTTATGCCCATGAAAATCCTTAACCGAAGCCGTATGAGCCCTTATCCAAAGATCACTCCTCTTAATCTCCTGGCTTATAACCTTGGATGTTTCCGAACTCAAAGCCTCTTCAATGGCTTCTCTTAACGGCTTTGCCTCCAGGACCTCCCAAAGGGGCTTGCCTATTATCCCTTCCCTTTCTCGAATCCCCAATAATCTGGTGGCCGCTGGATTGAGAAGGGCGATTCTACCTTGATGATCCGTAAGCAGTACCCCATCGGCCATGCATTCGATAACGGTCATAAGGCGCCCTTTTTCGCGAGCCACATCCTGAAGGGTTCTTTCGGCTTCCTGCCTTAGCCTCTCCGCCTCCTTTTCGAGCCATCTCTTCTCATAAGCCCTTTGAACCACAAGCCGCAATTGATCGGGGGTAAAGGGCTTGGGGATGAAGTCATAAGCTCCCTTCTTCATGGCCTCAACGGCCGAATCCACAGTGGCATACCCGGTGATCACTATGATGGGGAGGGAGGGGTCTCGCTTTAAAAGCTCTTCCAACACATCCATTCCGCTTGGACCGGGCATCTTGAGGTCCAAAAGGACCACATCCACCCCTTCGCACATCTGAAGTCCCTTTTCGCCGTCAGAGGCCAAAAGGACTTCCCACCCCTCTTTGGAGAGAACCCTCTTACACCCCTCCCTTATTACCGGCTCATCGTCAATAACTAGAACTTTACCCTTAGAGTCGCTCACACCTTATAAGACCTGCTAAGGAGGATTTCCACTCTTTTTACTAATTCCTCGGGTTCAACGGGCTTGTCGATGTAGTCCTCGGCTTCGGTCTCCATCCCCTGAAGTTGGGTGTAACGGGTCGTGGGAATATGAGAAGCTACTGCAGTAAGAAGCAGAACGGGTATTGCACTATATTGAGGATCAGCCTTCAGCTTCTTACAAACCGTATAACCGTCAAGTCTGGGCATCATCACATCGAGAACTATCAGATCAGGCCTTATCTCCTTCAACTTTTCCAGACACTCATCCCCATCGTAAAGCTTTATCACCTCATGCCCCTTACCCTCTAAAATAGTAGCTGTTGCCTCTACGAAATCCGGATCATCATCTACCAAAAAAATACGCGCCATAATAAAACACCTCCTTTCTATAATTTAAACTTGAGGGCGCGGTAAAAGACCCGCGCCTTCAACTATTTCCCTCACCTTCTCCTCCCACTCTATAGCCATGAGGTGAACCCCGTGCACCCCTGGAATCTCCCGGATCTCCTGTATCATCTCGATGGCTATCTTCACCCCCTCCTCTCCCTGCTTCTCCTTCGGCACTCCCTTAAGCCTTTCTATAAGCTCATCCGGAACATCCATACCCGGAACCATGTTTTTCATATAACGCGCCATGCCCACGGATTTTAAAGGCGTTATACCCGCGAGGATAAAAACCTTCTCATGAAGGCCCATGTCTACCACCATTTTCATCCATTCTTTAAACTTGGGGATATTAAAGATGCATTGGGTCTGAATGAAGTCCGCACCAGCTGCCACCTTTTTGGCAAGTCTTAGAGTCCTTATCTCAAAGGGATCGGCAAAGGGGTTTTCAGCTGCTCCTATAAAGAGCCTGGGCCTTACGGTAAGATCCTCCCCGTTTAAAAACTTACCCTCATCCCTCATTCGTTTAACCATTGCCACCATCTGAATGGAATCCAGGTCGAAGACATTTTTAGCCTGTGGATGATCACCGGCTTTTTGGTGATCCCCGGTTAGGCACAATAAATTATTAATCCCAAGGGCCGCTGCCCCCAGGATATCGCTTTGAATGGCGATGCGATTCCTATCGCGTGTAACCATCTGGAGGATCGGGTCAAACCCCATCTCCTTCAGGATCAAACAAGAGGCAAGACTTGACATTCTCACCACCGCCGTCTGACAGTCGGTCACGTTCACCGCATCTACACACCCTTTTAGCAGTTCCCCCTTTTTCCTTATGGCCTCTGGGTCAGCCCCTCGTGGCGGACCACATTCCCCGGTGACGGCAAAGTATCCGCTCTTTAAAACCCTCTCAAGACGGCTATTTGTCTTGAACTCGCTCATCTCAAAAGATCCTCCCTGATGATCTTTCTTGGCCCTCCATCACGACTTTGTGACCAATCCTTGGGTGGGATGATCTCAAGATACCGGTCCAATTGCCCAAGTTCTTTCAACCGTTCCACGATCAAGTACCATCCACAAGGGACTTGTGGGTCAATCTCGCACCTACCGTTGGAAGATCCCCCACAAGGACCGTTCAAAAGGGATTTTGAGCAACGGGTAATAGGACATATACCCCCTGTTAAATGAAGCACACAGTTCCCACAACATTGACACTTCTCGCTCCATACACCTTGTTTTTCCGCACCACCCACAAAGGCAGTGTTAATCCCAGGAAGAGCTGGGATTCTACTGTAGTGTTCGGCCAAGTACTGCACCCCTACTCCACAAGCCAAGGAGAGGATCGCTTGATAGTCGTAAACGAACCCTCGTATCTGCTCCACGTACTCGGGATCACACTGCCTTTCAAGCGTCACTTCCCTTATCTCAATCTCTCGCCCCTGGGCCTTTCGGGCCGTCCTTATGGCCGAAGCCAAAAACTTCACTTCCCTCTCCCCTCCTGCCGCACATACCGCCACACACCCCTTACAACCCGCAATGATCAAACGATCAAAAGGCTCTATCATCTTAAGGATCTCTTCCAAAGGCTTCTGTTCGCCTACGACCATCCTTAAACCTCCCTCCCTTTACCCGTTTTAACTGGATTTGGACCAAGTTCCTTTATTCGGTTGGTTATCTCCCAGGTTATCTCCGCAAACCTTGAGCCCATGGCCGCTGAAAGGTTATACATCTCAAGCCTCATGGGGTTTATACCTATTGATTGAAGGACCTTCTTCACGTATTGAACCCTCCTTTTGGCTTGAAGATTCCCCACCAAAAAATGGCATTCACCCTCCAAGCATCCGGCCACAAATACCCCATCTATTCCTTCCTCAAAACATTTGATGAGATGAAGGCTCTCCACCCGCCCGCTACAGGGCACTTTTATGATCCTCACATTCGGCGAACATTCAAGCCTCATCGAACCTGCCAGGTCCGCCGCTGAATAGGCTCAATACTCACAACAAAAACCGATGATAATTGGTTCAAACTCCAACTTAAAAACCTCCTAAAGCTTCAATCTTGGAGAATATCTCCTCATCGCTTACCCCTTGAAGCTCTATGGCCTTTTGCGGACATACGGCCACACAATTTCCACATCCTCTACACTTAGCAGGATCGATCACCGAGACTCCATCCTCGTTTATATAAGGAATCCCATAAGGACAGGCCCTCACACATAAAAGACAAGCAGCGCATAGCTCCCCTTTCACCTTGGCCACAATCCCTCCCACCTCTATGTGATCTCGGGCAAGGATCCTTGAAGCCCTCGCTACAGCCGCCATACTCTGGGAGATGGTTTCCTCAATCAATTTCGGCCAATGGGCAAGCCCCGAGATGTAAACACCCTCTGTAGCCGTATCCACTGGCCTGAGCTTTAAATGGGCTTCCTGATAGAAACCTTCCAAAGTCCTTGGAACTCTAAACATGGTGGCAAGCTCTTCGTTTTCCCGCGGAATAATGGCGCAACTCAAAACCAAAAGATCGGACCTGATCTCTACAAACCGCTTAAGGGCCTCATCCCAAAACCTTACTTTTAGCCCATTTAAGTCTTCTAACACTTCCGGTGGACGTTCCGCCTCGTATCTTTCAAATATCACTCCTTTCTCCCTGGCCTTTCGGTAATAGGGCTCAAGAAGCCCATAAGTCCTCATATCCCTGTAAAGGACAAGCACTTTCACCTTTGGGTTTTCTTCCTTGAGCTTTAAGGCATTCTTTAAAGCCATCTGACAACATATCCTCGAACAATAGGGCCTTTCCTCATTTCTTGAGCCCACACATTGGATCATAACGACCTGCTTAAGCCTTTGGGAATCAAGCTCACCTCTGCCCAATTTTTTCTCCAATTCAAGTTGGGTCAAAACTTTTTCACTCTGACCGTAAAGATACTCTTTAGGCTTATACTCTTCGGCTCCGGTACAGAGGATTGTGACCCCATGTTCGAGTTTCCGATAGGTCATACTCGGGCCAACCACTATCCCCGTTGAGAAATTACCCTGGAAACCACTATGATCGACCACCTGGGCGTTAAGGATTACTTGGATGCGAGGATGATGGGTCACCTTATCGATAAGTTCCTCTAATAACTTTTGCGGGTTCTCACCCGAGATGGTGTAATAGAGCTCTCTAAGATTACCCCCAAGTTCGCTTTCCCTTTCCACCAAAAAGACCTCAAACCCGGCCTCTGCTAAACCCAAGGCCGCCACAAGTCCCGCAAGCCCTCCTCCTATGACTAACCCCCTTTTTTTCACTGGGACAAGCTCTTTTTTAAGGGGCCTTTTGTGTTTAACGGCGTTTACCGCCATTTTCAACAATTGTTTGGCCTTTTCGGTGGCTTTCTCCCGTTCCTTCATATGGATCCAAGAACATTGATCCCGGATATTAGCCATCTCAAACAGATAGGGATTAAGCCCCGCTTCTCGAAGCGTCTGCTGGAAGAGGGGCTCATGGGTCCTTGGGCTACAGGCAGCTACAACCACCCTGTTTATGCCCTTCTCCCTTATGACCTCCTTGATCCTCTCTTGGGTGTCCTGGGCACAGGTGAAAAGGTTATTCTCCACATGAACCACTTGAGGCAATTCCGAGGCAAACCTCACCACTTCCTCGATATTCACCACCCCCGCGATGTTTATCCCACAATGGCAAATGAAAACCCCTATTTTGGGTTCCTCACCGCTTATGTCCCTTTCTTCGGGAAATGGGATGAGCTTTATCTCTTTCCACCTTGAGGGAGCGATTATGAAAGAAGCCCTCGCCGCTGCCCCTGAGGCTTGAGCCACCGATTCCGGTATATCCTTAGGGGCCTCAAAGGCTCCGGCCACAAACACCCCGGGCCTCGAGGTGGAAAGCGGATCATAAGACTTCGTTTTCACAAACCCGTAAGGATCAAGCTCAATTTTAAGCCTTTGGGCCATCTGAATGGCCTCATCATCAGGCCTAATCCCCAAAGAAAGAACCAAAAGCCCAAAGGACTCCTCTTTTACTCTTCCATCTTCATCCACGTATCGGACAACTAAATCCTGCGTCTCAGGATCCTCCCTCACCTCCCCTATCATCGACCGAATAAACCTTACCCCGTACTCCTTCTTAGCCCTTTCATAATAAAGGTCAAACCCCTTACCAAAGGCCCTTATGTCGATGAAAAAGACGGTCCCTTCTATATCGGGGTTATGCTCTCGGGTGATGATGGCCTCTTTTATGGCATACATACAACAAACCGAAGAGCAGTAATCCTTATCCCTTTGATGATTCCTTGAACCCACACACTGGATCCAAGCTATTCTTTTCGGAACCTTCCCATCGGAGGGCCTGAGGATCTCTCCTCGCGTAGGACCTGAGGCGGAAAGAAGCCTCTCGTACTGCAAGCTGGTCAAAACGTTTTTAAAACGACCATAACCATATTGAGAAAGCCTCTCTTCAATGAGCCTGTAACCCGGAGCAAGTATCACGGCTCCTACTTTTAAGTGAATCCTTGTCTCCTTTTGTTCGTAATCTATAGCTCCTTTGGGACATACCTTCTCACAAACCCTACATTTCCCCCGGAGGAAATAGGTACAAACGTTTGGGTCTATGACCGGAATCCTGGGAATAGCCTGGGGATAGGGAATATAAATGGCCTTCCTCAAACCGAGTCTCTCGTCAAACTCACTTGGGGCCTTTCCAGGACATTTCTCCACACAGGTGCCACAACCGGTACAGAGCTCTTCTCTAACAAACCGAGGGAGCCTCAGAAGATGAGCCACAAAATCGCCAGGTTCTCCCTCCAGCTCTTCAAGTACCGAAAGGGTCAATATCTCTATATTGGGATGTCTTCCCACTTCAACCAGTTTCGGCGAAAGGATACAGATGGAGCAGTCGTTAGTGGGAAAGGTCTTATCCAGTTGCGCCATTTTGCCGCCTAAAGCCGGCGATCTATCCACCAAATAAACCTTAAACCCCGAATCAGCCAGGTCCAAACTGGCCTGAAGCCCCGCTATCCCTCCCCCTATCACCAAAACCGACCCTACTGCCATAAACCTTCCGCCTCCTTGAGGATTTGTGGCACCTTATCCTCCCATCCGATGGTTATAAAGTTCACTCCTTGACACACCCTCCTTATGCCCTTTAAGGCCTCAACCGCCACTTCGATGGAAGCCAATTCCTTATCGGGCGATCTCAAAAGCTTTTCTATAATTCCCTCAGGAATCATCACGCCTGGAACATGTTTATTTATGTAACGGGCCATACCGGCCGACTTTAGGACAATAAGCCCAGCTATAACCGGAACCCCTATCTTAGAAGCCCCCTCCATAAAACGCTCCAACTGCTCAAGGTCATAGACGGAACTTGACAGGAAAAACTCCACCCCCAAATGGGCCATTTCTTCCATCCGATCCAATTCCCTCTTCAAAGCCTCGCCCTGAAGGCTCGCATCCACTTTAACCCCAACGCAAAGATCCAAAGCCCCTTCTAAATCTCCTCCCACAAGGTCTTTCCCTTCTCTAAAAGCCTTAACGATCTGTAAAAGCTCTTTTAAAGTAACATCGAAAACGGCCTTGGCCTCCGGATGATCCCCCCACTTGGGTTCATCACCTTCGGAAAGCACCACATTTCTCAACCCCAAAAGCCCAGCCCCCAAAAGCTCGGCTTGAATGGCTAAACGGTTCGAGTGGGCGCAGTTAACCTCAAATATAACCTCATATCCCCGAACGTGAAGAAAATGAGCACAAAAGGCCGACCCCGCCCTCATGACTGCACCGGGTAATTGCGGGATGTAAATGGCATCAACCAACCCTTTCAAAGGAATAAGCCTCTCCTCAAAAACGTCACCCCGCGCACTCTTCGGCGGAAGAACCTCCACTAACTTCAAAAACCCATCCCCCCTCATTTTCTCTCTCAACTTTTCACTCCTATAACATTATTTGTTTCATTTTGGATTTTATAACAGATAATTCAACTGTCAAGGGATTTTTTGTACGTTTTATATATTATTTTATTTTTTGATTCACAAATACTTGATCTCAATTTAATTAAAGATTAATCATTATTATGAAAATTTGGGGAAACAAGGACAATGAAAGGAATTAGGAAAAAAGAATTTCACAATGCCTTATCTCCTCAGGATCTCCGCACCATTATCGATATGAGCAATGATGGCATTTTGGTATTCTCAGAAGAAGGAAGTATTCTCTATGCCAATACGACTGCTTTTGAATTTTTTGAAAAAAGAAACCTCTTAGGGGTTAATATTCTTGAACTCCTAGGTAAAGGAGTGGGTGAAGTTTTAAACCTATTGCGGGAGAGGGGTGATAAGGTCTGCCAAGAGTTAGAGATTAAAGAGACGCAGAAAATATTCTGGGCGTGTTTTCTATTAGTACAGGAGGAACCCAAAAAGTATTGCGTTTATTTAACGGATGTCACCTCCCGTAAAGAATTTGAGGAGAAGCTTCGGGCTTCAGAACGGCGTTATAGGGAACTTTTTGAGAAGGTTCAGGAAGGGGTTTTCATAAGCACAGTGGAAGGCCGGTTTTTGGACTGTAACGAGGCATTTTTGAAGATGTTAGGTTATACAAGCAAAGAAGAGCTCATGCAGATATTCATACCTACCGATTTATATGTAAACCCAAAAGACCGAGAATTTCTCCAACAACAAATTGAACGTTACGGGTATATCAAAGATTGGGAGGTCAAGTTTAAACGAAAAGACGGTTCAACCATCACCGTACTTCATACCGCTCATGCGGTAAGGGATGAATCGGGGCGGATAATAGGCTATGAGGGGATGAGCGTTGATATAACGGAAAGGAAAAAATTGGAAGAACAGCTCAAAGATTCAAACGAATTTCTGAAGGGGATAATAGAGAGTTCCCCCTATGGGATCATAGCTACCGACATGAAGGGCAATGTGCTGATCTTCAATAAAGCAGCCGAAGAGCTTTTGGGTTATAAGGCGGAAGAGGTAATAGGAAAAAAGCATATCTCCGAGCTTTATCCTCCGGGTATGGCCAAAGAGGTGATGAGGAAGTTAAGATCCAGTGGAGGCCGATACAGTGGTGAGTTTGAGGCTTTGGATCGCTACGGGCAAAAGATCCCTGTTCATTTGTCGGCGGCGCTGGTTTATCGAGATGGAAAGGAAGTGGCTTCCTTGGGCATTTTCACCGATTTAAGGCCGAAACTTGAGATGGAAAGGAGACTAAGGGAAACGCAATTGCAACTCCTTCAACTGGAGAAGCTCAGATCCCTAGGGGAAATGGCTGCTGGCGTAGCTCATGAGATAAATAATCCCTTAGGAGGCATATTGCTTTACGCAAGCTTATTGCTGGAAGAACTACATCCAGATGACCCAAAAAGGGTGGATCTTGAGAGGATCGTATCCGAAGCCACCAGGTGTAAGGAGATCGTGAAGAGTCTACTTGAGTTCGCCAGGCGATCGAGTCCCGATAAGGAGATAGTAGATGTGAATCGCACGATAAATGAGGGCCTTCTCTTTTTGGAAAATCAAGCCGCTTTCCTCAACATTAGAATAATAAAAGAACTGGACCCCGCATTGCCCAAGGTTTATGGAAATAGCGGACAGTTAAAGCAGGTCTTTATGAATATAATCCTTAATGCGGTTGATGCCATGCAAGGCGAAGGGCTTCTTCACATAAAAACCTATACCCAAAATGGGGGTAAAGAAGTGGTGATCTCTTTCACTGATACGGGGGTTGGGATACCCCAGGAGATACTTCCCAGAATCTTTGATCCATTCTTCACTACTAAAGAGGTAGGGAAGGGAACGGGGCTAGGTCTTTCGGTCTCTTATGGCATCGTTAGGGAACATGGAGGAAGGATCGAGGTAGAGAGTGAAGTAGGGAAAGGTTCAACTTTCAGGGTCATATTACCCGCTTTAGAAACCGAGGCTTAAAGTTCCCTCCGTCTCTCTTTCGAAGAAGGTATGCCCAGTGCCTCTCGGTATTTGGTGACGGTTCTTCGAGCGATGGAAAGTCCGTAATTGTGTTTAAGGATTTTGGCAATCTCCTGATCGCTCAAGGGGGAAGAGGGGTTTTCTTGGGCTATGAGGTCTTCTATCAATTTCTTAACCTGACGAGAAGACATCTCCACCAAGCCATCTCCCACTTTACTGGAAAAGAAGAACTTCAGTTCGAAAAGCCCTTGAGGGGTTAAGGCGTATTTTCCCGCTATGGCCCTTGAGACGGTGGATTCGTGAAGACCTGTATCGAGGGCCACATCCTTCAACACCAAGGGTTTAAGGTATTGGATGCCCTTTTCCAAAAAATCCCTTTGGAATTTCACAATGCTTTTTCCTATTTTCTCCAAAGTCTTTTGCCTTTGTTCAAGACCCCTTAAAAACCACTGGGCTTCCTTGAGCTTTTGTTTAAGGTAGCTCTTAAGGGAATGGTCTTCCTTATCTTGGAACTGCCTTAAGTATTCTCTATTTATCCTCAATCGGGGTAAGCCTTCATCGTTAAGGATAACCTCATAATTATCGTCTTTTTTGTAAATGATGAGATCGGGTATCACATAGAGAGTTGAAACTTCAAAAAACTCCCTGCCCGGTTTGGTCTCAAGCGTCTTTAGGAGTTTGAGAAGTTCCTGCAGTTTCTCCTTTGAAACGTTAAAGCGACTGCTCAAGATGTTAAGGTTTCCCTTTAGAATCTCTTCGAATCCCTCTTCCACTATCCGGATAAAAAGGGGCTCTATTCCCTCTTTTTGTCTCAATTGTATAAGGAGGCATTCCTTAAGATCCCTCGCTCCGATCCCAGGGGGATCGAAAGTCTGAATGACCTCGAGCACCTCTTTAACCTTCTCAACTGAAACCCCTAGGACCTCACTTGCTTCTTCGACGGAAATCCTCAAATATCCGTCCTCATCGAGGTTGCCGATCAAAAAATCACCGATTCTCATCCCCTCTTCGTCCAAAAAGGACATCCTAAGTTGCCACAGCAGATGCTCCCTTAAGCCGAGTTTGCCCCTTACCTCCTCTTCCCAGGGCTTCCCTTCCTCAAATGGATCCTTTTTCCTTGATCCCCCCTTACCCCACCCCGAGAGACTTTCCCATAAAACTTCCTCTTCTTTCGGTTCTTCCTCGAGAAGGGGATTTTGGTTAAGCTCTTCCCTTATGGCGTTTTCCAGTTCCAAACGGTTAAGTTGCAAAAGCTTTATGGCAAGCTGTAACTGCGGCGTGAGAAGGAGCTGTTGGGTAAGTTTGGGCTCTTGTTTTATTTCAAGGACCAAGCTATACCTCGCGAGAAGAAAGGGTTAATTTTATTTTAGCCTGAACTCCTCTCCAAGATAAACTACTTTTACCGCTTGATCCTCCACTATCTCCGAAGGGATTCCTTCTTTTAACAGCTTTCCCTCGTGGATTATATAGGCCCTATCGCATATTTTAAGGGTCTCCCGCACGTTATGATCGGATATGAGGATTCCGATGCCCTTTTCCTTTAATTCGTTGAGGATCCTCTGAAGTTCTAAAACCGCCTTGGGATCTATTCCCGAAAAGGGTTCGTCCAAAAGCATGAAATAAGGTTCAAGCACCAAAGCCCGGGCTATCTCAACCCTTCTTCGTTCCCCCCCCGAAAGATCCGAAGCCCTTGCGTCTTTTAACTCCTTTAACCCCATCTCTTCCAGGACCCTTTCGGCTCTTTTAAAGCGTTCGCTTTTGCTTAAGGGCCAAAACTCCAGGACCGCCAGAAGGTTCTCCATGACGGTCATCTTCCGGAAGACCGAGGGCTCCTGGGGAAGGTAAGTTATGCCTTTTCGAGCCCGGGCACTTATGGGAAGAGGGCTTATATCTTCCTCATCCAAAAACACCTTCCCCTGATCGGGTTTAACGAAGCCTATGATCATGTAAAAGGTGGTGGTTTTGCCAGCACCATTTGGTCCGAGAAGTCCCACTATTTCGCCTGATTCTACCCTGAGGGAAACTCCATCTACTACTTTCCTTTTTCCATAGCTTTTGGTTAAATCCTGCCCCTCAAGGACGTGGAAGGAATTGTCCTTCACCTTCTCTCTCCGTCACCAAAAGTTCCACCTTCTCGCCGGGTTTGGATTCCACAATGGCTCTGTCTTCCTTTAAAAATATGGTAACTCTTGAACCCCTTATCCTATTCCCTTTCTCCCAAAGAAGGGCATTACCCTCAAGGATCACCTTTCCTTCATCCGAGTAATAAATTGCCCTCTCGGAAGTAGCGAACTTCTCACCGTAACGCATTTTCACCTCGCCTATAGCCTCGGCCCAATCGATCTGATTGGTGTTATTTTGGGACTTAAGGTAAACCTTCATCTGCTTAGATTCCAGGTGAAAATCACCCCTTGTGACCTTTACGTCTCCTATAAAATGAAGAACGCCCTCCGCGTAATTAGCCTCAAGGCTCTGGGCTTGGACCTCAATGGGTGCTTCCTTTTGGGCTTCACTAAACCCTGTGCCTACAAAAAGAAGAATTAAAAGAACGGATAGGATCGCCTTTTTCATCCCTTTCCCTCTATTAGAATTTTAACGGTTCCTAATCTTAACTTTCCTTCTTTAAGATCCACCTGAAGCCCCTTCCCACTGAGGTTTACATCGGATTTTTTCATACGCACAGCATAAGGGCTCTCCAGGTATCCTTTGGAAGGATCGTATCTTAAAAATGGGGCTTCAAGGACCCATTCCTCCAACTTTACCTTCACATTCCCTTCCAATTCCACAAACTCTCCTCCCCCCCTTTTTGCTCTCCCTCTTTCAGAGGAGGCTTCAATTCTACGGCCATCCTTTAAGGTCACCCGTAAATCCACCTTCTCACCTTCTATGAGGTCTTCACCCAAATGGTAAATAAGCCTTCCGATCTTTAGTTCCCAACTTCCCTTGTCACTTTGGCCAATAAGGGTGACGCCTCGGGCTTCCAGGTCTGCACTTGGATTAAGGTCTATCTTCTCCTTCGATGGTCTTTGGCTCTTTAGGAATTGATATGCCCCCACGAGAAGGAGGGAGCCCAAAACTATTAAAAGTATTGCCTTCCTCACACCACCCCTGCTTTAAGGATATCGTGAAGGTGAATGATCCCAATGGGGATCCTATCCCCGGGGTTTTCAAATACAAACAGGGAGGTTATGGAATACTCTTCCATTCGCCTCAAGGCCTCAACGGCCAAGGCGTCGGCCTCTATGCTTTTGGGATTACAGGTCATTATGTCCTTGGCCCTTTTGGTCAAAAGATCCGGGAACTTCTCCAGAGCCCTCCTCAAGTCTCCATCGGTAATTACTCCCACAAGTTCTCCCCCTCCGTTCATGACACCTGTGACCCCAAGCCTTTTTGAGGTCATCTCCAGGAGCACTTCTTTCATAGGGGCTTCCTCCTGGACCTTGGGGAACTCCTCGCCCACATGCATCAAATCCCTTACCCTTAGTAAAAGCTTCTTGCCTAAAGCCCCTTTAGGATGGATCTTAGCAAAGTCTTCGGCCTTAAATCCTCGGGATTGTAACAAAGCCACGGCAAGGGCGTCTCCCAAGGCCAAGGTTGCGGTGGTGGAAGTTGTAGGAGCGAGCCCCAATGGACAAGCCTCTTCTTTTACCCCCACATCAAGCACCACATCGGCTGCCCGGGCCAAGGAGGAATTAGGGTTACAAGTCATGACGATCAATTTGTTCCCCTGTCTTTTTATCACAGGAAGTATGCTCAAAAGCTCCTCCGTCTCCCCGCTTTTTGAGATGGCCAAAACGATATCCCTCATCTCGAGCATCCCTAAATCCCCGTGCAACGCATCTGCGGGGTGAAGAAAAAAGGCAGGAGTACCGGTGGAAGAAAGGGTAGAGGCAATCTTACGCCCTATTATCCCTGATTTGCCAACCCCGGTAACAACCACCTTTCCAGTACACTTTAAGATAAGCTCCACCGCCTTCTCAAATTCAGGCCCTATACGATCAATAAGGGATCTAACCGCTTGGGCTTCCTGTTCCAAAACCCTTTTGGCCCACTCGATGATCACCTCCAATACCTCCTTCTTACAAGATCTATCTCTAAGGCCATCTCCAAAAGCTCTTTGAGTTTATCCAAAGGCCAAGAGGTTTCCGCATCCGAAAGAGCCTTCTCGGGATTCGGATGAACCTCAAGGTAAAGCCCATCCACCCCTACGCCCAAAGCCCCCCTTACCAAATGGGGCACAAACTCCCTCTGTCCTCCAGAGGATCCTTCTTTAGAGCCAGGAGATTGAACGCTATGAGTGGCATCGTAAAGGACCGGATAACCAAGGGACCGCATGATCACAAGCGACCTCATATCATTCACCAAATCCCGATACCCGAAAAAGGTGCCTCGCTCAGTCAATATCACCTGAGAGTTACCCTGGCTTGTTATCTTTTCGATGACATATTTCATATCGTAAGGAGACATGAATTGCCCTTTTTTCACATTTACCGCAAGCCCACTTCGAGCCGCTTCTAATAAAAGGTCCGTTTGTCGACATAAAAATGCCGGTATCTGAATACAATCAAGTATCCCCACTACCTCCTTCACCTGCCAACTTTCATGAACGTCCGAAAGGATAGGCACCCTTACCTCGGCCTTAACCTTAGCCAAGATCTTTAGGCCTTCTTTAAGCCCGGGACCCCGAAAGGAATGAATGGAGGTTCTATTGGCCTTGTCAAAAGAGGCCTTAAAGATCAAAGGGAGTCCCACTTCCTCGCAAACTATCTTCTTTAACTTTTCGGCCAGCTCCAATACAAACCTCTCTCCCTCTATCACACAGGGACCGGCTATTATCACCAGGGGATTATCTCCTCCGATTTTTACAGTACCTATTCTCACCTCTTGGGTCATCTTCTTCCTTTCTTTGCCGCCTCGATGAATCTCACGAAAACCGGATGGGGTTGAAATACCCGGGTCTTGAACTCGGGATGGAACTGACAAGCAAAAAACCAAGGATGATCGGAAAGTTCCACTATCTCTACCAATTGTCCATCGGGTGACTCACCCGAAACCCTCATCCCTCCTTTTTCGATCAAATCCCGATACTTGTTATTGAACTCGTATCGATGCCTGTGCCTTTCCATGACGAGGGTGGTCCCATAAATCTTGTGGGCCAAACTCCCTTCTTTAATTTTACAAGGATAAGCACCTAACCTCATGGTGCCGCCGAGATCGGAGTTCTCGTCTCTTTTTTCCCATTGTCCCGTTTTAGGATTATACCATTCTCTCATTAGGTAAATGACCGGATGAGGAGTAGCGGGGAAGAACTCTTCGCTGTGAGCGCCCTTTAAACCCAAAACGTTTCTACAGAACTCCACTACCGCAAGCTGCATCCCTAAACATATCCCCAAAAATGGGATGCCCTTCTTTCGAGCGTACTTTATGGCCTCTATTTTCCCTTCTATTCCCCTTGAACCAAACCCTCCTGGGATCAAAATCCCATCCACATCCGAGAGCAGTTGCGAGGGTCTCGAGTTCTCAAGTTCCTCCGAATCCACGTACTTGATATCCACCTTCACATCATTCTCCAATCCCCCTAAAACCAGCGCCTCATTTAAACTCTTGTAAGAGTCTTTGAGCTTCACATATTTGCCCACAAGTCCTATCCTTACCTCATCTGTTAAACCCTTGATCTTCCTAACTAAGTTCTCCCACGGGGAAAGGTCCGGATCTCGGGTCCACATGTTCAGGTATTCGACGATCTTTTCATCAAGCCCCTCTTGATGGAACACCAAGGGCACCTCATAAATGCTCTCCACATCTTTGGCCGTTATGACCGCCTCCGGTTCCACGTTGCAGTAAAGGGCTATCTTTTTCTTTATCTCCGGAGGCAAAAACCTATCGGTCCGACAAAGAAGGATATCGGGCTGAATGCCTATTTCCCTTAATTCCTTAACGCTATGCTGAGTGGGCTTGGTCTTAAGTTCTCCCGCCGACTGGATGTAAGGGACAAGCGTCACATGGATGTAAAGACAGTTCTCTTTCCCCACGTCGTTTCGAAATTGCCTTATGGCCTCAAGGAAGGGAAGGCTCTCAATATCCCCTACCGTCCCCCCTATCTCCGTTATAACCACATCGACTCCGTTTCCGAGCTTAAAAATGGCTTGTTTTATCTCGTCGGTAACATGAGGGATCACCTGAACCGTTGTTCCCAGGTATTCGCCCCGCCGTTCCTTTTGGATCACGTTGTAATAAATGCGACCACTGGTGTAGTTATTGTCCCTTGACATCTGGGCGTGGGTATAACGTTCGTAATGTCCGAGATCTAAATCCGTCTCGGCCCCATCCTCGGTGACATAAACCTCACCATGCTGGAAAGGGTTCATGGTGCCAGGATCAACGTTTATGTAAGGGTCAAACTTCAAAAAGGTGACCTTAAGCCCTCTTGCCTCCATAAGGGCTCCAATGGAAGCACAAGCCACACCCTTCCCCAATGATGAAAGGACCCCTCCGGTAACAAAGATGAATTTGCTCTTTGTATGCCTTCTCTTCATCCCTTTAAAAAGTAATCTAACAGAGTATGCCCTTCTTCGATAAAAAGCCCCTTTTGGGCTTCTTTTTCCGAAAACAAGCTATATCCCCCTTCTTCCTTACGAGAATCATAAATCACAAAGGGAACTGCCTCCCTCACATGGGTCCTTTGGCTTAAGGGAGTCGGATGATCCGTAC
>CAYZRR010000093.1:0-4501 GCA_964480925.1 uncultured Thermodesulfobacteriota bacterium | reverse complement strand
GGTATTTGGCCCAAGGGACCCTTTATCCCGATGTGATCGAAAGCACTTCTTATAAAGGGCCTTCGGTCACCATAAAAAGCCACCACAATGTGGGAGGGTTGCCCAAAAGGATGAACCTTAAGCTCATCGAACCCTTAAGGGAGCTTTTTAAGGACGAGGTTAGGCTTCTCGGTAAGGAACTCGGATTGCCCGATGAGATAATAAAAAGGCACCCCTTCCCCGGTCCAGGCCTCGCGGTGAGGTGTATAGGGGAGGTAACAGAGGAGAAGCTTGCAATTCTGAGGCAGGCCGATCGGATCCTGGAAGAGGAGATAAAAAGGGCGGGTCTTTACGAGGAGGTTTGGCAGGCCTTTCCGGTACTTCTACCCGTTAAGAGTGTAGGGGTAATGGGGGATAAGAGGACTTACGAGTATGTAGTAGCTTTAAGGGTTGTGGAGAGCGTCGATGCCATGACGGCCGATTGGGTTCGTTTGCCCTATGATCTCCTTGACAGGATCGCCAAAAGGATCATCAATGAAGTAAAGGGAGTGAATCGGGTAGTTTACGATATAAGCTCTAAGCCTCCCTCAACCATTGAATGGGAATAATATGGATTTTGTTCACCTCCATCTTCATAGCCAATATAGCATACTGGACGGTGCTATAAGGTTTGAGGAGCTCTTGCAACTTCTCGAGGAGAAAAACTTTAAGGCTTGTGCCTTAACTGACCACGGCAACATGTTCGGGGCCATCGAGTTTTACACTATGGCACTTGAAAGGGGGATAAAGCCCATTTTGGGTTGTGAAGTCTACGTGGCCCCTACAAATCGTTTTGATCGCATACCCGATCCCTATCATCTTCTCCTTCTAGTTATGAACGAAAAGGGATATCGGAATTTATGTCACCTTTTGAGCCTTTCTTATCTTGAGGGTTTTTACCATAAACCCAGGATCGATTACGAACTACTTGAAAGGTATGGGGAAGGCCTGATCGTTCTAACCAGTTGCTTGAAAGGTGAGATACCCTCCCTAATCCTCAAGGGGGACCTTGAAGGAGCGAGGAAAAAGGTCGCCTTTTTCAAAGAGCTCTTTGGCGATAGGTTCTACTTCGAGCTTCAGGACAATGGCATCCCCGAACAGAAAAAGGTCAATGAAAGCCTTATTAAGTTGAGCAAAGAATTCGGGGTTAAGCTTGTGGCCACCAATGACTCTCATTACCTCCTGAGGGAAGACGCTTTCTTGCATGACGTTTTACTTTGTATTCAAACCGGAAAGACCATCGACGATCCGAAAAGGCTACGTTTTCCTACCGACCAGTTTTATCTGCGATCTCAAGAAGAGATGAAAATCCTCTTTAAGGACGTCCCCTCCGCTTTGAAGAATACCGTCGAGATAGCCGAAAGGTGTGAATTAAAACTCGAATTAGGGATCCCCAAGCTTCCGCTTTATCAAACCCCAGATGGCAAAGCCTTAGAGGATTATCTCCAACAACTGGCCGAAGAGGGTTTGAGGAGAAGGCTCAAGGAAAGCCGAATAGAAGAAGCCGAACCCTATTGGAAAAGGCTCAGGGAAGAACTTGAGGTCATCAACCGAATGGGTTTTGCCGGTTATTTTTTGATAGTCCAAGACTTTGTTAATTGGGCGAAGTCAAACGGAATAGCCGTAGGACCTGGAAGGGGGTCAGCGGCTGGAAGTCTTGTGGCTTACTGTTTGGGAATAACCGATATTGATCCTTTAGAACACGGGCTTTTGTTTGAGAGGTTCCTTAATCCCGAAAGGATTAGCCTTCCCGATATCGATGTAGATTTTTGCTATGAGAGGCGCGATGAGGTCATAGAATACCTCAAACAAAAGTACGGACCTGATAAGGTGGCCCACATAATAACCTTCGGAAAGATGCAAGCTCGGGCAGTGGTAAGGGATGTTGGAAGGGCCTTGGGATTGCCTTATCGGGAAGTGGACCTTTTTGCCAAGCTCATCCCAGGCGGACCAAACATAACACTTCAAGAGGCTTTGAAATTAGAGCCAAGAATAAGGGAGCTGGTTCAAGGCAACGAAAATTACAAGAAGCTTCTCACGATAGCCCTGAGGCTGGAGGGGATGGTCCGTCATGCTTCAACCCATGCCGCAGGGGTAGTGATCTCCAATGTCCCCTTGATGGATCATATCCCCCTTTATCGCGGTAAAGACGGCGAGATAACGACCCAGTATGCCATGAAGGATGTGGAAAGAATCGGCCTAGTGAAATTCGACCTTTTAGGACTTAAAACCCTCACCATGATGGAGGAGACCATAAGGCTTGTGGAAAAATGCCGGAGGATAAAGGTGAACTTAAAAGAAATACCCCTTGATGACCCCCAGACTTATAAGCTCCTTTCCGAAGGTGATACCACCGGGGTGTTTCAGCTTGAAAGCCAAGGAATGAGGGATCTTTTGAGGAGGATAAAGCCCGAGAGGTTCTCGGATCTTGTGGCCCTTCTGGCCCTTTACCGGCCTGGGCCGCTTTCCAGCGGCATGGTTGAGGATTATATAAAGAGACGCCGTGGAGAGGAGGAAGTAAAATACCCTCATCCTTGGCTCAAGGAAGTCTTGGATGAGACCTATGGGGTTTTGGTTTATCAGGAACAGGTGATGATGGCGGCTTCGATTCTTGCGGATTTCAGTCTCGGAGAGGCCGATTTGTTGAGAAAGGCCATGAGCAAAAAGGTCCCGGAGGAAATGGACCGTTTAAGGGATAGGTTCCTTCAAGGAGCTCAGATAAAAGGGATCCCGGGGGATAAAGCCCAGGAAATCTTCGAACTTATGGCCAAATTTGCCGAATATGGCTTCAACAAGTCCCATAGCGCCGCCTATGCCTTAATAGCTTACCAGACGGCGTATCTTAAGGCCCATTTCCCCGAAGAGTTTATGGCTGCTCTTTTGTCATCCGATATGAACGATTCGGATAAGGTGATGAAGTACGTTTATGAATGCCGGGAAAAGGGCATCCAAGTCCTTGGACCCGACATAAACTTAAGCCAATGGGAATTCACGGTGGAGGGAGACGAGGAGTTGAAAATCCGCTTTGGCCTTGGAGCCATAAAGAACGTGGGCAAAGCAGCCGTTGGAGCCATTCTGGAGGCGAGAAAAGAGGGACCCTTCCGGAACTTTACCAATTTTTGCCTTCGGGTTGACGGAAGAAAGGTAAACCGAAGAGCCATAGAGAGCCTTATTAAAGCGGGGGCCTTCGATCAGTTTGGCGAAAGATCAAAACTTTTAGCCCTTTTGGGTCGGGTACTGGAAAGATCGGCAAAGAAAAGCCTCAATCAGGTCACACTTTTCAAAAACACTTCGGAAGAGCTCCCTCCATTGCCCAATTGGAGCACCTCGGAACTTCTCCGAGCCGAAAAGGAGGTTCTGGGGTTTTATCTCAGCGGACACCCATTGAAGGACTATGAGGAACTCCTCACCAGGCACTCAAAAAACCAGATAAGATCTCTTGAAGACCTGGAGGGAGGAGAAGAAGTCTCGCTTGTGGGACTTATAAGTGAGGTGAGGGAGATCCGAACCCGTAAGGGCGATCGGATGGCCGTAATAGAATTGGAGGACTTAACGGGGAGGATCGAGGGGGTGGTCTTTCCCGATTTATTTAGAGAAGTATCAAATTTACTCTTTCAAGAGATTCCCCTCAAAGTGGAAGGGATCTTGGAGAAGGATGAAGAGGGAAGACCGAGGATAAGGATCCAATCGATTAAAAGTATAAATGAAGACCTTTCCGAGCAGGAGCCCAAGAAAGTACGGCTCAAAATAAAGCTTAAGGCCCTATCCCTAAAGGACCTTGAGACTTTGAAATCGACCTTTTTAAGACACCAAGGCCCCTGCGAGGTCCTCCTGCACTTGATCGATGGGGAAAGGGAAGTTGTCGTGAGGCTTTCTGATCCTTTAAGGGTAAAAGCGAGCGAAAACCTGAGGGCTGACCTTGAGCGCCTTTTAGGACCTAATTCCTTTTGGATGGAGGTGGAGTGATGCTCAGGCATTACCTTGATTTTGAAAGGCCTTTGATGGAGCTTGAGAGGAAGTATGAGGAGCTTAAGCTGTTTTCCCTTCCGGATGATCCTAAGGCAAGAAAGAGGCTTGAAGAGCTTGAGAAGAAATTACAAAAGGCCCTTCGGGAAGTCTATTCAAACCTTACCCCCTGGCAAAGAACCCAGCTTTCTCGCCATATAGACAGGCCTCATGCTTTGGATTTCATAAAGGCTCTTTTTGAAGACTTCGTGGAACTACATGGTGACCGCCGCTTTGGGGATGATCCGGCAATCGTAGCCGGATTGGGGAAACTTGAGGGGAAAACCTGTGTGATAATTGGGCAACAGAAAGGCAGTAACATTTATGAACTTAAGGCCCGCAATTTCGGAATGCCTCATCCAGAGGGTTACCGAAAGGCTCTTAGGGTGATGAAGCTTGGGGCACGTTTTAAAAAGCCCATAATCACCTTTGTGGATACCCCAGGGGCTTATCCTGGCGTAGGCGCGGAGGAAAGGGG
>CAYZRR010000092.1:0-2726 GCA_964480925.1 uncultured Thermodesulfobacteriota bacterium | reverse complement strand
TCCTTAAAAAGTCTTTTGATAGGAGTAGGGCTTTTTGGGTTTTTGGCGGGGTGTAGTTATAATGCCAAAATTAGCCTTTCCCCTATGGAAAGGTCTCCCCTTGAGGGGAAGTGGAGAAAGGTGGTGGTTCTTCCCTCTTCTTCTTCCCTTCTGGATGAGGCGGTTTCTCAATCCTTCTACTCCATAGGGTTTACCCCTTCGGCAAAAGAGGATGTCCTTTACATTTTAAGGGAAAAGGGGGTGTTAAAGAGAGAAAAGGAGGAGCTAAGCCCCGCTTCAAGGGCTATTTTTTACCATCTTGAGGCCTCTTATACGGATAATACTAAAAGACATCTTCGGGAGGCTTTAAGGCAAAACCTTATGGTTTCTCAAAAGAAGGAGCTTGAAATAGGGCCTCAAGTTTTAAAGGAACTATGTGAGGAGTTTGGGACTCCCTTTGTGGTAAGGGCTTCTTTGATTGAACTGAAAGAAGAACTGACCGAATCTTATAACCCCTTTGAGGTGGGCTTTGTGCCTTTTGCCTTTAATTTCCCCCAGAGGCTTCTTTTCGGAAGGCACAGTGAAAAGGCTTATCCATTTATAGAGGACGAAAAGAAAAGAGAGACCTTAGTTTACGCAGGAGAGCTTTTACAGAAGCTTGCAATTGGGGTAGGGGCCGGGTGGGCAGTAACTGATGCGGCAAGCCCCCTTGAGTGGGAAAGGGATGTGGGAGCACTTGTGGGAGGGGGGATTGGGTTCCTGGGGCATTTAAGCGGAAAGGTACTTGAGGTAAAGGCACAGGTGAGGTTGACGGTTCAAGATGGAAGGTCAGGGGATGTACTTTGGACAAACAGAGCGGAAGTAAGGGTCAGACCTGAAAGTGTTTTTTCGAGAGCCGACACGGAAAGGATGAGGGATCTGGCCTTAAAGGAAGCAGTGGCCTTATTGGTGAATGATTTTGCGCGATTTTTCCAAGAGGAGCTTCCAAAGATAACACCTATTTATAAGGAAATAGTTTGGAAGCCCGAGGGAATAAGGATAACGGAGGTCTCGGAGAAGATAAAAGAGATGAGGGAACTTTTAGAGAAAGCCCAAGAGGCTTCCCAGAAGGCTTTTGAAGAAGCTGAAAGGGCCTCCCAAGAAGCTGAAAGGGCTGAGAGAGCGGCCATAAAGGCAGAAAGGATCTTCGAAAAAACCGTTAAAAAATAGTTAGAACTTGAAATAAAGGCCCAAGTTGTGTTATCTCCCAAAAATCCAATAAGGGGGTGAACTATGGCTGAGGAGAAGCCCATAGAGAAGATGACTATTAAAGAACTCCGAGTTTTGGCCAAAGAGCTTGGGGCCCAGGGCGTAAGCGGAATGCAAAAGGAGGAGCTTATAAAGTTCATCCTTCAAGTAAAGGGAAAGCCTGGAGGGCCTGGAGGAGAGAAGATCGTTAGGCTGGGGAAGAAGATAATAAATGTCACAGCGGTAAAACAACAGATAAGGCAACTTAAGGCCGAAAGGAAAAAGCTTATTTCCGAGGGGAAAAAGGAGGAGGCCCGAAAATTAAGGGAGAGGATCTCCCGGCTTAAAAAGCTCACCCGAAGGGCCTATAAGGTTCTATCCCAGCAAAAGGCCCAAGGATGAAAAGGATCGCTCCTTCTATACTTTCGGCCGACCTCTCCCGTTTAGGGGATGAGGTAAAAGAGGTTGAAGAAGCCGGGGCCGATTTGATTCACGTGGATGTGATGGATGGGCATTTTGTCCCAAATCTAAGCGTAGGGTTGCCTGTGGTTAAGGCCCTTAAGGGGGTTACGAAGCTTCCTTTGGACGTTCATTTAATGATAGAAGATCCAGACCGTTATCTTGAAGAGTTTGTTAAGGCAGGGGCCTCCATTTTAAGCGTTCATCTTGAGGCCTCAAAACACATCCACAGGACCCTTGAGAGGATAAGAGAATTGGGAATTATGGTGGGGGTCGCTTTAAATCCGGGAACACCCCTTGGAATGCTTGAGGAAGTGATAGGAGAGGTAGACCTTGTGGTTTTAATGAGCGTTGATCCCGGTTTTGGGGGTCAAGCCTTCATTCCCAGCTCTTTGGATAAGATAAAACGGTTGAAAAATTGGCTCAGGGAACTCGGGCTTCAAAACGTTTTAATCGAGGTCGATGGAGGGATTAAGCTTGAGAACATAAAAGAGGTGGCCCAAGCCGGGGCTGATATACTGGTTTCGGGTTCGGGGATATTTGGAGAAAGGGATAGGAAAAGGATAATAAGGATGATGAAAGAAAGGTTGGGGGAGCTTTCAAATGGGGAATAATCTCTTTAAAAAAATTATTCTCTCTCACCTTGTAGAAGGCGAACCCCTTCCCGGGAAGGAGATAAGTATAAGGATCGATCAGGTCTTAACGCAGGATGCGACAGGCACCTTGGTTTACTTGGAACTTGAAGCAATGGGTATCGACAAAATAATCCCTTTGGCAGTAAGTTATGTGGACCACAACACCCTTGGTATAGGCCCGGAGAATGCGGATGATCATCTGTTTTTAAAGACTTCAGCAGCCAAATTCGGCGCCTATTTTTCACCCCCCGGAACGGGCATATGCCATCAACTTCACCTTGAGTGTTTTGGTGCCCCTGGGGAAACGCTCCTCGGTTCAGATAGCCATACCCCAACAGGGGGAGCCCTTGGTATGGTGGCAATAGGGGCAGGAGGGCTTGATGTGGCCCTGGCCATGGCAGGTGAGCCCTTTACCTTTAAGATGCC
>CAYZRR010000091.1:0-6928 GCA_964480925.1 uncultured Thermodesulfobacteriota bacterium | reverse complement strand
TATGCGGCCGAAGATATCGAGGAGTTCTGTTATGTACTGGATAAGACCGATCAGGTCCCCTATTTGATCACTGGACCCGCAGGGGTTTATATCTCGGCCCTTTGTAACCACGCTGAAGAGGAGGAGATCGTTTTAAGGCTTCAGGATGTGGGTATAAAAATAAACCTTCTTGGTTATCGACTTCCCGAGGGGAAAAGGCTTGTAATTGAGGGAAACGTGGGTGATTTTACGGGGATAAGCCTTGAGGGTGGTGAGCTTGTAATTGAAGGAAGTGCCAAAAATTACACCGGGGCAGGCATGAAGAAGGGCAGGATCATAGTTAAGCAGAACGTGGGCTTTAATACGGGCCACGGGATGACCGGTGGTGAGATCCTTGTGGGTGGTCGGATTAAGGGGCTTGGAAAGGTGGTTGGAGGGAAGATCTATGAAAAAGGGCAGTTGATCTTTCCAAGTGATGATTATCGGCCATATTATTTTTAAATTTAAGGAAGCATGTTTGAGGAATTTTTGAAAAAGGTTTGGCCTAAGGTAAGGCGTAATCATTTATTCCCTCAAATACCTCCGCCCCAACTTGTGGAATCCGATGAA
This sequence comes from uncultured Thermodesulfobacteriota bacterium, assembly GCA_964480925.1. Classification (GTDB taxonomy): domain Bacteria; phylum Desulfobacterota; class B13-G15; order B13-G15; family B13-G15; genus B73-G16. Next base: position 6,340 of record CAYZRR010000091.1, on the reverse strand, counting down.
GAAGTGGCTCTGGAGATTAAAAGCAAACAGATGACCATTAATGTGAATTTCCTTCAAGCTTTAACTGAAAAGATGTCCCCTGAAGATGCGTTACAGGCTCTTCTTGATCATGGGATCTCCCATTACATGTATTGCCCCTGGGACTTTAACACCCATCTGATGCTTTATTCCGAAGCCAAAAAAGTCTTGAGGGATAAGAGACTTGCCCAAAAGGCCGCTTCCTACTTTATGGATGTGGTGGCCAATACCTATTGTGTGAAAGAACGCGAGACCAAGATCCCTGAGCTTTATCGGCATCTGCCAAAGGAGGGGATCCAGAGGATTTTAGCCCTCCTTTATCAGGTGATATGGGGGATAGACTTAGGGGCTCGAGGGGAAGAGGAGAGCATAAAAAGGCTTTCGCGGATCCCTTATCTGGAAAAGCGACTTTGGAAAGAGAGCATCAAGAAGTTCGCCAAAACTTTGGAGGAGTTTCTCCAGAAAGAAATGGAGAGCGAGCAAAAAAGCTCCAAAAAAGCCCAAAACCCTTTGGGTGAGCATTCCATTGAGAACTATACGCTTGAGGAGATCGACAAGGGGTTAAGGGAGTTCGCCAGTTCGGTGGATGACATAACGGAGTTTAGAGAAACGGTTGAGGACTTAAAGGATGAGCTTGCGGCGATGGGTTATACCGTAGGGGGTATGGGGCGAGGGGCAGGTAATCCCATAGATGCGGATCTTCTTTATTACATGAAGCTTGCTGAGAATTACACGCTTCCCATTAAGAAACTGCCCATGGAGAAAAGCGGGGCCCTTCACCCTCATTCGCATTCTCCGTGGGAAGTAGGGAAGCCCGTTCAGGACATAGATCCCTGGACGAGCTTCGGTAAGATAATGCCCGGTTTAACTCAAACGTGGGTGAGACGCGAAGGCGAAGTCTTCGGCGAGATGGAGAAGATTCCCGATTGTCTTATAATCATAGATTCCTCGGGGAGCATGACTAATCCGCGTGAAAGGCTTTCTTATGCAGTTTTGGGTGCCGCCTGTGCCTGTAACGCTTACCTGAAAAACAGTAAAAGAGTAGCGGTTTATAACTTCTCCGATGCCTTCAGAGGCAATAAGCTAATCCTCGATTTTTGTAAAGAAAAGGAATCCATTTATTGGGCCATATGCAGATACTTTGGCGGAGGTACGGCCATTGATCTTAACGATGTGATGTATCTCCTTAAACAGTCGGAGAAACCCGATATATTTATCATCACCGATATGCAGATAACCAATTTGGAAAAGCTGATCGACTTCTTCAACTCCATCGAAAACAGGGTTACGGCCGTTCATATAGGGGAGAACATCTACGCCGCCAGGTTCCGGGAAGGGTTGAAACAAAAAAATAACGTCTCCCTTTTCTTGGTTAAGGATAAGGAGGACATTCCCAAGATAGTCCTTGGGAAAGTAAGGGAATATCTCTCCTCCCCTTTTTAAAGCCCTTCGAAAGTTGACACCCATCTGGATGAGGCTTATTTTAAGACCTGAGAAAAATTAAACAACGAGGTGGAGGGAGATGCTGTTTATACCACGGGAAAAGCGGGAGAAGAGAAATATTCCGAAGTTTCTGCCCATCCTTCCTTTGAGGGGAGCTGTGCTTTTTCCAGAACTGGTCCTGCCCATAATGGTGGGGCGTAAAAAGTCCATTAAACTCATCGACGATGCCATGGAGGGCGAAAGGATCATAGGGGTTTTAACCCAATATAACCCCGAACAGGAAGATCCAAGTCCCCAAGAACTTTATCAGGTAGGGGTAGCCGCTCACCTTTTAAGGGTGGTGAAGGAGTTGGATGGGACCCAAAGGGTTATAGTCCAAGGGCTTGAAAGGATTAGGGCAAAGAGGTTTCTCCAATCGGATCCATACTTTGTGGCCGAAGTGGAGGTCTTGGAAGTACCTCCCTATTTGAGTGGTTCCGACTTAGAGGTCGAAGCCCTGGTGAGGACCATAAGGTCGCTTTTCCAAAAGGCAGTAGAACTTGCTTCCTATTTGACCAATGAGCTCAAAAATGCGGTGATGAGCATCCGGGATCCTAATGTGGTGGCTGACTTAATTGCGGCCAATTTAAATATAAAGGTCCAGGAGAAACAAGAGGTCCTCGAGACGGTTGACCTGAAGGAAAGGCTAAAAAAGGTTCACTTCCTTTTGGCCAGAGAGGTTCAGATCCTTGAGCTCGGCAATAAGATCCAATCCCAAGTGAAGGAGGACATAGACAGGGCCCAAAGGGAATACTACCTGAGGGAACAACTCAAGGCCATAAAAAGGGAGCTTGGGGAGCTTGACGATCACGCCCAGGAGATAAAGCAACTCCGGGAAAAGATAGAAGCAGCCCAGATGCCCGAAGAGGCCCGCAAGGCCGCCGAGAAAGAACTCGAAAGGCTTTCCAAGATGCCTCCTGCCTCAGCCGAATATACAGTGGCAAGAACTTACTTGGATTGGCTTATAGAACTTCCTTGGTCAAAGTCAACGGAGGATAACTTAGATATAGCCCATGCAAGACAGGTCCTTGATGAGGATCATTATGATCTTGAGAAGGTCAAGAAGAGGATCCTCGAGTACTTAGCGGTTAGGAAGCTAAAAAACGACATGAAAGGCCCCATACTTTGCTTCGTCGGCCCTCCTGGGGTGGGGAAGACCTCGTTGGGCAAATCCATCGCCAGAGCAATGGGAAGGAAATTTGTGAGGATCTCGCTTGGGGGCATTCGGGATGAGGCCGAAATAAGGGGACATCGGAGGACTTATGTAGGGGCTTTGCCCGGTAAGATAATCCAAGGGATAAAGCGAGCAGGAGTTAATAACCCTGTATTTATGCTCGATGAGGTGGACAAAATCGGCATAGACTTCCGAGGGGACCCGGCGGCTGCGCTTCTTGAAGTTTTGGATCCCGAACAGAACCACGCTTTCAGCGACCATTATATCGATGTTCCCTTTGACCTTTCTAAAGTGCTTTTCATAGCCACTGCCAATGTGCTTGATACGGTGCCTCCTGCCCTTAAGGATCGAATGGAGGTTCTGGAGTTACCGGGTTATACGGACGATGAGAAACTTATGATAGCCAAAAACCACCTTATTCCTCGTCAGCTCCAAGAACACGGGTTAACCGAAGACGATTTGGAGTTTGAGGACGATGCCATTATCACCATCATTAACTCCTATACTCGAGAAGCAGGCGTAAGGAACCTGGAAAGGGAGATAGCGGCCATATGTCGTCAGGTGGCAAAGGAAGTTGCCGAAGGTAAAAGGGAAAAGGTGATTGTAAGGAAGGATAATGTCTACAAGTTCCTCGGACCGGAGAAATTCTATCCTGAAGTGGCCGAAAGGATAACCACCCCGGGTATCGCCACTGGCTTAGCCTGGACCCCTACCGGTGGAGACATCATCTTTATCGAGGCCACCAGGATGAAAGGCAGAAAGGGCCTGATCCTTACCGGACACCTTGGGGAGGTGATGAAGGAATCGGCTCAAGCGGCTTTAAGCTACGTGCGGTCTAAGGCTAGGGACTTCGGCATAAACGAGGACTTTTTCTCCAAAAGCGATATCCACATACACGTTCCAGCCGGGGCTATTCCTAAAGATGGACCTTCGGCCGGGATCGCCATCTTCGTGGCCTTGGTTTCCCTTTTGACCAACAGACCCGTGAAAAGCGATGTAGCAATGACCGGAGAAATAACCTTGAGGGGACAGGTTCTTCCTGTGGGAGGCATAAAGGAGAAGGTATTGGCTGGGAAAAGGGCGGGTATAAAGACCATCATCCTTCCGAAACGCAACGAGAAGGACGTGGAAGAACTCCCCGATCACGTGAAACAGGGCTTAAAGTTTCACTTCATCCAAAGGGCGGAAGAAGCCTTGGATGTGGCCTTGGTGAAGGAGGAGTAATGCGGATCTTGCTTTTTGCGGGAAAGGGAGGGGTTGGAAAGACAAGTATCGCTGCCTCTACCGCTCTTCTTGCCGCAGAGCGCGGATATAAGACCATTGTAGTATCCCTTGATACGGCCCATAATCTTTCGGATGTCTTTGAAGTGGGAGAAAATCTTTTTGACGTTAAAGGGGAACCGGTTGAGGTTTTTCCCAATTTATGGATTCAAGAGATCAACATCCAGGAGGAGATAAGGCGCCATTGGAAGGAGGTTCATGGCTATATCACCGCTTTATTCAGGGCTTCAGGGGTAAAGGAGATATTGGCGGAAGAACTCGCAGTTCTACCAGGTATGGAGGAGGTTAGCGGGCTTCTTTATCTTAACACCTATGCTAAAAGGGGAAGCTTCGATGTGGTTATCCTCGATTGTGCCCCTACGGGTGAGGCCATAAGGTTTGTGAGTTTGCCTACCATTTTTGAGTGGTATATGAAGAAGTTCTTTAACCTTGAAAGAAAAATCGCTAAATTCATAGGACCTTTTGTGGAAAAGCTTTACAATGTACCCATGCCTGAAGAGAGTTGTTTTGATGCGGTAGAGGAACTTTTCATGAGGCTCGATGGGGTTGAGAAGCTTTTGAGCGATGCCCGGATAACTTCTGTTAGGCTTGTTACCAATCCTGAAAAAATCGTAGTGAAAGAGACCCAAAGGGCCTTTCTTTACTTCACGCTCTATGGGTTATGTGTTGACGGTGTGGTGGTCAATAAGGTGTTTCCCAAGGAACTGGAAGGTGAATTTATAAAAGGGTGGCAACTCCTTCAAGATAGATACTTGGAGGAGATAGAGACCTACTTTGCCCCTCTTCCGGTTTTTAAGGTTCCCCTTTACGAGGATGAGGTGAGTGGGATTGAACGCTTAAAGAGGCTTGGGAAAGATCTTTACGGGGAGAATGACCCGATTCAAGTCTTCCGGAGCGAATCTCCCTTCAATTTCTACAAGGAGGATGGACTTTATAAACTTTCGTTGAAAATGCCCTTTGTCACCCGGGATAAGATTCATCTGAGTAAAAGAGGGGACGAGCTCATAATCGAAGTGGGTGTGTTCAAGAGACATGTAATACTTCCCAAAACTATAGCCTCTTTAAGCCCTCGTAGGGCAAGATTCGAAGGCGATAATTTGGTCATTTCCTTTGAGGAGGGCGAAAATGCAATATAAATGCCCAATGGCCCAACTGTTTGAGAGGATTGAAAAACTAAGGTCTCCACGTTCCCCTTTTTGGGAACATATGAGAAAGGCGAAGATAGAAGTTCTGGAAGCCTTAAAGAGTCTTCTCGAGGAGAAGATCTCCAAACTAAAAGAAGAAGGGGAAAAGCTAGAAAAAATAGAAGTGGAATAGGACCTTGAAAAAAGCGGTGATCATCCCCGCAAGGTACGCTTCTTCGCGCCTTCCAGGAAAGCCATTACGTCTTCTAAAAGGAAAACCCCTTGTTCAGTATGCTTATGAAATAGCCAAAAATACAAGTGCCCATATAGTGCTTGTGGCAACCGATGACAAGAGGATCCTCGAAGCTGTTAAGTCCTTCGGAGGCGAAGCCGTCCTGACCTCTTCGGATCATCCTTCGGGAAGTGATCGGGTGGCAGAAGTAGTGAGAGATATGGAAGTGGACGTGGTGGTGAACCTTCAGTGCGATGAGCCACTTCTTCAGCCCCAATTGATAGATGCCCTATTTGAGGCCTTTAAAAACCACAAGGTGGAAATAGCAACCCTGATAGGTCCCCTTTCCCAGCAGGAGTGGATCGATCCGAATATAGTCAAGGTGGTGAGAGATAAAGAAGGCTTTGCCCTTTACTTTTCCCGTGCCCCCATTCCTTATCCCCGAGACGGAGGGGGAGTAAAGGAAGGACTTTACTGGCGACATATAGGCGTATACGCTTATAGGAAAGAGACACTTCTCAAGATAACTTCGCTTCCGCCTTCGCCTCTTGAACTTGAGGAAAAACTGGAGCAATTAAGGTTCCTTGAAAACGGCTTCAAAATATTCACCGTTCCTTCCATTTACAGATCGCCCTCCGTGGATACGGAGGACGATCTGAGGAAGGTAATTGAGCTTTTGCCCTAAACGCCGGTATAACCCAATCTCTGCGAAGCCTTAAGTCCCATCTCCTTGAGAAGAGGCACTATATCGTTCTCTATCCTCTCATCGGAGAGTCTGAAACTTGGGGCTTGAAGGGATATGGCCGCAACGACCCTTTTTGTGTAATCCCTTACCGGTACCGCTACACACCTTACTCCCTCTTCGTACTCTTCATTATCTATTGCATATCCCTTTTCTCTAATTTCCTCCAGATGTTTCAGGAAACTCTCCTTATTGGTTATCGTATTAGGAGTGAAGGCCTTTACGTTCTTCCAATCGATGAGCTTTTCCACCTCCGATTGGGATTTATAGGCCAATTGGACCTTTCC
>CAYZRR010000090.1:0-13968 GCA_964480925.1 uncultured Thermodesulfobacteriota bacterium | reverse complement strand
TCTCTGAGCCTTATGCGGGTTATAAGTTCCTTCGACCCAAAATCGCCCTTCTTGAGGGAGGGTTCTGTTATGAGAGGTACCTGGTGAGGATCAAGGAGATTGAAAACAGCTTGAACCTACTGGAAGAGGCCTTAAAGAGGTTACCCGATGGTCCTTTCCGGACCGAAAAGAAGATCAAAAAACCGCCGGTTGGGGATGTTTATTTCGCTACCGAAAGCCCTCGGGGACAGGTGGGGATTTATATAGTCTCAGATGGCTCGGAGAAACCCTATAGACTTAAATGGAGGAGTCCTTCTTTTTGTAACTTCATAAGCTTCACCGAGATAGGGAAAGGGATGTTAATAGCTGATGCGGTCGCCACCTTGGGAAGTTTGGACCTTGTGGTACCGGAGATGGACCGATGATAAAGTGGCTTAAGAGGATATATCAAGAGTATTTTAATTCCGATCCCCTTCAGGTTCTTTTACTTGGGACAGGTGCCCTTTTAGTTCTTTTGGTGCTTTTGGCTCTACTTTACCCGTTTGTCAGAGGGGCCTTTGAGTTAGGACTTAGTTATTGGGGAAAGGATTTCATAAGGCTTCTTTTAAGTATAGTGGGGGTTTTAATTGTGGTTTTTGGTAATGCGCTTATTCTCGTTTATGTGGAAAGGAAAGTAGCCGGATGGATGCAATTGAGGATCGGTCCAAAGGAAGTAGGGCCTTCGGGGCTTTTACAATCCATCGTTGACGCCATAAAGCTTCTTGGTAAACAGCTTTTAAGGCCTCGCTATGTGGATAAGCCCCTTTACTTCCTCGCTCCCATTCTGATCTTTATCCCTTGTCTTGTCACTATGGTTGTCATTCCATTTGACCATAATCTCCAAGTGAGAGATATAAACGTGGGGATCGTTTTGATTTTGGCCTTTTCGGCATTGACGCCCATTTCCATCTTCATGGCGGGATGGGGGTCGGCCAATAAATACGCCCTTTTGGGAGGTATGAGAAGCATCTCCCAAGAGATAGCGTATGAGATTCCCATGGTGCTTTCCATAATCCCGGTGGTGATGCTCTCAGGGACCTTCTCGCTTAAGGGAATTGTGGAGGCTCAGAAAATACCTTTTATATGCCTTCAACCTATTGGATTTTTAATCTACTTTATCTCGGCTCTTGCTGAGACCAACAGAACTCCCTTCGATCTTCCTGAGGCTGAAAGCGAACTTGTGGCCGGTTACCATACGGAATACAGCGGGATGCGCTTTGCCCTTTTCTTCTTGGCCGAATACACCAACGTTTTTATAGTATGCGCCTTGGCCACTATTTTCTTCTTGGGAGGGTATAAGGGGCCACTTCTACCTGGATGGGTTTGGTTTTTCATTAAGACCTACATTTTAATCTTCATGATGATGTGGTTTCGATGGACCTTTCCTCGGGTTAGGTTCGATCAACTTCTCAACTTTTCTTGGAATTTCCTGATTCCATTGGCCATGTTAAATCTGGCAGTGACCGGAGCGTTGATGAAGATATGACGTTGGGAGAGATAATAAAAGGAGCTTACTCCTTAATTAAGGGCATGAAGGTAACCATTAAGACCTTTTTCGGGCCTTCGGTTACCTGTCAATACCCGAGGGAGACCCTTACTCTAAGTCCGAGGTTCAGAGGGCATATAAAGCTTTTAAGTGACAAATGCAGGGCCTGCGGTATTTGTGAGAGAAGTTGCCCGACCAATTGTATCAAGGTGGAAGGAGAAAAAAGAGAAGAACACAAATATAAAGTAGTCACCAAATTCATTTTGGATTTTACGAGGTGTAGTCACTGTGGTTTATGCGTGGAGAATTGCCCTCAGGGTGCAATTGGTTTTAGCCGCGATTACAATCTGGCTTCCTTGAAGAAAGAGGATTTCGTGTTTGACCTTCTTTTGGAGTACAAAAAGAGGGGAGCATGATCGGAAAAGCCGTCTTTTGGATTGTGGTTCTTCTCATAATAGTGGGGGGACTTGGAGCATGTTTGAGCAACTCCCTAATTTATGCCGTATTGTTTTTGCTTCTTCTTATGGGAAGTGTTGGAGGGCTATATGTGTATCTTGGTTCCCCATTTCTGGGTATGATGCAGATCCTCATCTACTTGGGGGCAGTGGGAATCCTTTTGGTCTTTTCGGTGATGTTAGCCGGTCCTTTTTGGTTTAAACCCAAGGAAAGGGGAGGGTTTTTGAAAATAGGAATAGGCTTTGTCCTTGGTTTAGGGGTGATTTTGGTTTTATGGAAGGGGATCTCGGAATATGAGATAAGAATAGGTCCCGAGAGGGTTTCCCAAGTTGATAAACTTGGAAAGCTTCTTTTGACTGAATACGCCTTACCCTTTGAACTTGTGTCTCTTCTTATTGTGATAAGCATAATCGGGGCCATCATGCTGGGCATTTTGGGAAGAAAAAAGGAGGAAAAAGATGCCCTGGAATGATCCGAGGATCTTCCAGTTATTGAGTCTCTTCCTTCTCGGATGTGGTTTGATGGGGCTTATTTCCCGAAGGACCTTTTTGGGAATGTTAATATCCTTTGAACTTATCCTTAACGGAGCTGGTTTGAACCTTATGACGGTGGATCGATTTTTCCATCAGGATCTTCCAAGAGGTGAAGCCTTTACTTTGTTCATCATGGGAGTGGCAGCTTCTGAAACGGCGGTCGTTTTGGCCATAATGATCTTGCTCTTCAGAAGATATAAGACCATCGAAGAGGAAAAACTAAGGGGACTTAAGGGATGAAGGAGGTTTACTCCTTTAAGCCTTTAATTCCAGTACTTATCACGTTCTTTACGGTATTTTTCGTCATATTTTCCAGAAAAAGGCCGAATCTCAGGGAGTTTTGGTCCATTCTGGGTTCGAGTTTAACCTTTTTCTCGGTCTTGTTGATGGTAAAAGAAGTAGCCGAAGGAAAGATCCTCTTTTTCCGACTTTCCCAAATAGGGCCTGGCTTGTCCTTTTCCTTCAGGGTGGATGGGTTGAGCCTTATATTTGGCCTTGTTTCTTCCTTTTTGTGGATTTTAGCTTCTTTTTACAACATCGGATATATGCGATCTTTAAATGAACACGCCCAGACCCGTTATTACGCCTGTTTCACTTCGGCCATTTTGGGGGCTCAAGGCGTGGCTTATGCGGGAAGTTTACTAACCCTTTATCTCTTTTACGAGATCATAACAGTTGTCACCTATCCACTTGTGGCTCACCATCAAGACAAAGAGGCTTACGAGGCAGGGAAAAAATACCTGTTTTACCTCATGGGAACATCGAAGGGGTTACTTCTTCCTGCTATGGCTTTAACTTATGTATTCTGCGGAACGCTTGATTTTTCCCTTTCAATCCAAGAGGGACTTTTTTCTCAAAAGGACTTTTGGGTCTCACTCACTTATTGGTTCTTCATCCTCGGGTTCGCCAAAGCGGCCATAATGCCGCTTCACAATTGGTTGCCTACCGCCATGGTAGCTCCTACTCCCGTGAGCGCTTTGCTTCATGCGGTGGCGGTGGTCAAGGCAGGGGTGTTTTCCATAGTGAGAGTGATGCTTTCGGTTTTTGGTTTGACATTTCTCGGGGAAACTGGACTTGGCGTTCTCACTGCTTACTTTGTTTCCATAACTATAATCGTGGCCTCAGTAATAGCCTTGACTAAGGATGACCTTAAGGAAAGATTGGCTTATTCAACTATAAGTCAGTTATCCTATGTGGTTTTGGGCGTTTCCCTTCTTTTGCCCCAAGGCGTTGAGGGAGGAGTTTTTCACATTTTGGCTCATGCCCTGGGGAAGATCACGCTCTTTTTCTGTGCGGGGGCCATCTATGTGGCTCATCATAAGAAGAAAATAAGCGAACTTGGAGGCATTGGGTATCAGATGCCCTTTACCATGGGAGCTTTCGCCTTGGCCTCCTTAAGCATGATAGGGGTTCCTCCAGTAGGGGGGTTTGTGAGTAAGTACTTCATGTTACAGGGAGCCATGGGGATAGGGGAAATGGGAATTATGGTTGTGTTACTTTCAAGTTCCCTCCTTAACGCGGGGTATTTTGCCCCTATAACCTTCCGAGCTTTCTTCGAAGGGGAAGGGAGGTTCCAATTGAAGGAGGCTCCTTTGTGGATGGTCATTCCCCTTTGTGTGACCGCTCTTTTGAGCCTTTTTGTGGGTGTTTGGCCTGATCCTTTTATAAGCCTCATGAGGAGACTTGGATGAGGGTGGTCCTTGAGCTCTTGGTTAAAAGGAAGACCTTTCTTCGAGATCTTTCTCTTTTGGGACTTTTACTTTTACTTTTAATCGAACTCGCGTTTTTAGAAGGCCACGAGGGGTACTTTTTCGAAAGGATTTATGGCTTTTGGGCCCTTTTTGGGATAATTGGGGCCTTCATCTTGAGTAAGAGCTCAAAGGGGCTTTCCCATTTATTCCTTTCGAAAAAAGAGGATTACTATGGTGGATGGTAGGTTCTTACATCCCGGTCTTATCTTCATCCTCGGTTCCCTGCTTCTACCCTTCTTAAAGGGGTGGGTGAAAAAGGTTTACCTTATACTTATTCCCGCCTTTTCCATTTTGGTTCTTACTTGGACAAAGGAGGGCACTTATTGGCACTTTACTTACCTTGGGTATGAAGTGATTCTGGGAAGGGTCGATAAACTAAGCCTCTGTTTCCTTTGGGTTTTTACCATCATGGCGCTTTTGGGCAGTGTTTATGGCCTTCACGTGAAGGAGACGGGGCACCATATAGCTGGCTTCTGGTATATAGGAAGTTCCCTTGGGGCCGTTCTTGCGGGCGATTACCTTACGCTTTTCGTCTTCTGGGAGCTTATGGCCTTTTCCTCGGTCTTTTTGGTTTGGTACCGAAGACGCCCGCAATCCATAAGAGCTGGTTTTAGGTATCTATTGGTTCACGTTTTCGGGGGGCTATGTCTTTTGTTCGGCCTTGTAGGAAGATACTGGGAGACCGGAAGCTTACTATTTTTGCCCATCCCCCCTCAAGAGGCCACTTGGTCTTCCTATTTCATCCTTGTGGGGTTTGCCTTAAATGCAGCAGTGGTACCTCTTCATGCTTGGCTTCCTGATGCGTATCCCGAAGCCACGGTAGAAGGGGCAGTCCTTATGTCGGCCTTTACTACCAAGACTGCCGTTTACACCTTAGCCAGGGGTTTTTCAGGTTATGAGGTTTTGGCTATATTGGGGACCCTCATGACGGTTTACGGGGTTTTTTATGCGATTATAGAAAACGACATAAGGCGTGTTTTGGCTTACCACATCGTAAGCCAAGTAGGATACATGGTGGCAGGCGTAGGCATAGGAACCTGGATGACCGTAAACGGGGCCTGTAGTCATGCCTTTGCTCACATCATATACAAGGGGCTCCTCTTTATGGGCGCAGGGGCCGTGCTTTATCGCACTGGGACAAGCAAGCTCTCGGAACTTGGCGGTTTATGGAGGTTTATGCCTTGGACGATGCTGTTTTACATAATAGGGGCTGTTTCCATCAGCGGTTTTCCGCTTTTTAGCGGCTTCGTTTCCAAAAACATGACTGTCTCCGGGGCCTTTGAAGCCGGAAGGCCCATTCTTGGCATTTTTATGGAACTTGCCGCAATAGGAACTTTCCTTTCGGTCGGGCTTAAGGTCACAAGTTTTGCCTTCTTCGGAAAATCCTCCAAAGAAACTCAAGAAGCCCCTTGGAACATGCTTTTAGCAATGGCCTTGGCCTCGGGGATTTGTCTGTTTCTGGGCATTTACCCAAAGGTCCTCTATGACCTTTTGCCTTTTGAAGTTCATTATCATCCTTACGAAGCCAAAAAGGTTATTGAAGTCCTTGAGCTTTTAGGATTCGCGGGTTTGGCATTCTTTCTTCTTTTTGAAAAACTTGCCCCCGAACCGAAGATTAACCTGGATCTCGATTATTCTTACCGAATGGGCGCCAAATATTTCATGCTCTTTGATGAAAAAATAATAGCCTTCATAGATCGCATTTGGGGTGAAGTCTGGAACCTTTTGGGAATTAGGGGACTTTATGGCGGGGCAAAAACCTCCGATTTGTTCGACCGAAAGGGGATAGACGGCGTGATAGACGGCATAGCTTACGGGACAAGGGAAATAGGCCAAAGGGTGAGAAGACTTCAACTTGGAAGCTTACAAGGATATATCGCTTTAAGTACAGCCATATTCTTTCTGGTTCTCATTATTTTGGCGATGAGGTGATGGAATGGAACTTTTCTTAAATAAACTCCCCTGTGATTTGCTTTCAATTGTGATTTTTCTTCCTTTATGCGGTGCTTTTTTAGTGCTTCTTACAAAAACCGATTTTCAGGCCAAAGTAATAGGACTTGTTGCTACCTTGCTTAATTTTGGAATCTCCTTGTTATTACTTTATCACTTTAAGCCTTCAACGCTTGGTTTTCAATTTGTAGAAGTTAAAGAGTGGTTTCCAATTTTAAACTTGAAATATGCAGTAGGGATTGATGGCATCAGTTTAGTGCTTATCCTTTTGACAACGCTTTTAAGCCCCATTTGTGTCCTTTGTTCGTGGAGGGCTATAGAAGAAAGGGTTAAAAGTTTTATCTTTTGTCTTCTTTTAATGGAAACGTCTATGATTGGGGTTTTTTGTGCTCTTGATTTCGTCCTTTTTTACTTATTTTGGGAAGGAATGTTGATACCGATGTATCTCTTGATTGCTATTTGGGGAGGGCCAAAAAAAGATTATGCTTCGTTAAAATTCTTTATTTATACATTGGTCGGAAGTGTCTTTTTATTGGTTGCCATAATCGCCCTATATTTGAAAGAAGGGACGTTTTTCATACCCCATTTGTTGTTTAAAGAATATGATCTGCGTTTTCAGTTATGGGTATTTTTGGCCTTTTCAGTAGCTTTTGCCATAAAGGTTCCCATGTTCCCCTTTCATACTTGGTTGCCAGCGGCTCATGTGGAAGCTCCTACAGCGGGAAGCGTTTTTCTGGCCAGTATCTTACTTAAAATGGGGACTTATGGTTTTTTGAGGTTTTGTTTTGGCATTACGCCTCAGGCAAGCCTTAAAATGGCCCCGGTGATTTTGGTCCTTTCGATTATTGCTATCATTTATGCTGGCTTTTTATGTTTGGCCCAAGAGGATATGAAGCGTTTGATAGCCTATTCGAGCGTGGCCCATATGGGGTTTGTGACCTTTGGACTTTTTACCTTTAAGCTTTGGGGTTTTAAAGGGGCTATGCTTCAAATGTTAAATCATGGCTTGACCACAGGAGCTTTGTTCCTTTGCGTGGGGGTACTTTATGAGAGGACGCATTCACGTTTAATAGTTGACAATTCCGGACTTGGTCAGAATATGCCCATTTTTGTGGGTTTTTTGGGGCTTTTTTGTTTTAGTTCTTTTGGGTTCCCTGGTACGAATAATTTCGTTGGAGAACTTTTTGTCCTTTTGGGGGCTTTTGAAAGCAATAAGGCTTTGGCCCTCTTTCTCATTCCGGGTCCAGTTTTAGGGGCAGCCTATATGTTGAGGTTACTAAAAAGATTAGTTTGGAAAGATGGGGAGGTGCCCCCCCTTAAGGATCTGAATTTGAGGGAAGTCATATATTTGGCGCCTCTTGTGGTAGGGATAATTTGGATAGGTTTTGCTCCAAGAGGTCTTATAAGCTTAATGGAACCGAGCTTAAAAGTCTTTCTTCAAGCAGTAAGTGGAGGGTAAAGGAGGAGAAATGGGTGGGCTTTTTCTCGAGTTCTTTTTCTTCATCAGTTTTTTGATCATTTTCGGGTTTTCCTTAAGGCGAGGGTCTTCCTTTAAATTGAAAAGCATTGCTTCATTTTTATCCTTTTTAGGCTTTTTGATATCCCTTTGGGCTCTTGACAAAAGAGGATCCTTTTTTCGAGGCCTTTATGTCCTTGATGGTTTAAGTCAAACTTTTAAGGTTTTTATCGCCTTTGGGCTTTTTCTTGTCTGTTGGATGATGAAAGAAGAAGATGAGCTTGAGAGGGGGTATGGAGGTGAGTTTTTTGCCTTTTTGACTTTAAGCAGCTTGGGTTTAATGATGGTTGTAAGTGCTTTGGAATTTCTCACCCTATTTTTGGCCTTGGAACTTTCCTCCTATTCCCTTTACTTGATTCTGCCGTTAAGAAGAAATGCAAAAGAAAAGGCCCTTGAGGGGGCCATTAAATATGTGCTTTTTGGAGCTATAAGTTCGGGGATAACCTTATACGGAATAGGATACTATTACCTTTTAACTGGTACCACCAAATTTCACTTTCTCCAACTCGAAAAGGACCTTTTAGGGTTTTTAGTTTTCGTGCTCATCTTCGCCAGCTTTTTTTTCAAATTGAGTCTTTTCCCGTTCCACTTCTGGGCACCTGATGTTTATGAAGGAGCATCCAACAGTGCTTCGGCCTTTATTGCAACCGTGCCTAAGCTTGGGGGATTGGCGTTGCTTTTGAGGCTTAGCGGTTTAATCGGTGGAGGGGAGCTTTTGGCAAAGGCTCTCTGGGCCTTTTCGGTCTTTTCAATGACCTATGGCAACCTTGCGGCTCTTGTACAAAGGGATCTTAAACGACTTTTAGCCTATTCAGGGATTGCTCATGCGGGGTATTTTTTATTTGGCATAATGAGCTTTAAAGATTATGGAAGGCTCTCTTCTGCCTTTTACGGCCTTGTTTACCTTATTATGACGTTGGGGGCCTTTTTAACCGTTATACTCCTTTCCCATAAGGACAAAAACCCTACCCTCGAAGACCTTAAGGGTTTATACAAAAGATCGCCTCTTTTAGCCTTCACTTTAGCAGTTTCAGCTTTTTCCCTGGTAGGTATCCCTCCCACGGGAGGATTTATGGGAAAACTACTTCTTTTCGTTTCGGCTTTCAAGGAAGGGTATTTTACACTGGTCCTAATAGGAGCCATTAACACTGCCCTTTCTCTTTTCTATTATTTGAATCTTGTAAGGCTTTCTTACTCCAGAGAACCAGAGGTCCCAATGCCGGTAAGGCTAAGATTTCACGAAAAACTACTTTGTTTGGTTTTGATAGGTTTAAACCTCCTCTTGGGAGTTTTTCCCTCCCAAATCCAAAAATTTTTTGATATCTCCTTTACCACTTGACATATTTAGGAAGCCAGGTAGCAAGTTCCGGGAAAATAAAAATCAAGAAAATTGTAATTATCATACCGATCCCTATTATTACTGCTCCTTTAAAAATCTGCTCAAGAGGTACTTCAGGGGCAATACCCTTAACCACATAGACGTTAACTCCTACCGGCGGACTTATAACTCCTACTTGGCTTACAATTACTATAAGTACCCCAAACCACATGGGATCAAATCCAAGATCAATAACGATGGGGTAAAAGATGGGAATTGTTAGAATTATCAAAGGCATCGCGTCTATAAAACAACCGCCTATGAGGTAAATAATGGTGATAAAGGTCATTATTACTAAAGGTGACACCTCAAGACCCTTTATCCAATCGGCTAAAGCAGCAGGAATCCTCGTTATGGCCATAAAATGACCGAAAACGGTTGCTCCGGCTATTAAAAAAAGGATCATAGAGGCGGTTCTCAAACCGTCAATAGTCGCATCCCAGAAACCTTGCAAGGTGATTCCTCGTCTAAGAAGACCGATCACCAAGGCTCCTACCGCCCCCACAGCTCCCGCTTGAGAGGGGGTAAATAAACCCGCAAAAAGCCCTCCTATCGCTACTAAAAACAGAGCGACCCCTTCCCAGACCATACCTAAGGCTTTGATCTTAGTTGAAACACTGGTTGGAGGACCAGCAGGTCCCCACTCGGGTTTTATTCGACATGTAATATATATTATAATGGAGAAAATCGAAGCCATTATAAGCCCAGGTACAATCCCTGCAGCATATAACTTACCAATGGATTGCTCGGTTAATATGCCATAAACTATAAAAACCGTGCTTGGTGGGATTAAAATGCCCAAAGTACCAGATGCTGCTACACATCCGGTTGAAAACGTGTCATTATATTTATAACGTTTCATCTCAGGATAAGCTATTTTACCAATAGTTGCAGCACTCGCTGTGGTAGACCCACAAATTGCCGCAAAACCAGCAGAGGCAGCTACTGTTGTTATCGCTAATCCTCCTCTAAGTCCTCCAAAAATGTCATAAGAAGCTTTAAATAAACGTTGACTTATTCCTGAGGCAAAAGCATAGGTTCCCATAAGGATGAAGGTGGTTATAACTGATAAATTATAAGAGCTAAACGTACTAAAGAAGTCTCTTATCAAAAGTTTAGTTCCTGCGCTAAAGTTAGTAAGATAGGAATAACCAAGCCATCCGGCAAAGGCCATAGCAAATGCTATTGGCATTCTTAAAATAAAAAGAATTAACATAAATATGATTCCAATTATTCCTACCGTGATTGGATTCATTTTACACCTCTTTGTTTCTTAAGGTTGCGATAAAATATTTTACTAATACCAGAAATAGAAAAAGGAAAGATACTCCAAGTGAGTACCCAAAGGGGAAAAGTGGTATATTAACGGTTCCAGAGGTTTCTCTTGCTTGTCTTAAGCTTTCACCGTAGAGAAAACCTTCAATTGTCATAATGAAAAATAAAAATATACTTAAAGCGGTTACACCAAGTATAACAGCTTTACGAAGGGGTTTTGGCATTTTGTTGACGAAAAGATCCACGGCGATGTGTCTTCCACTTAAAAAAGCATCTGCTCCGATAAGGCCTATGGCCAAAACCTGTGAAAGCGCCACAAGTTCGTAGGATGCTGTTAAAGGAGACTTAAAGAGTTTACTTCCCATTACGTCAATGAAGGTCACAAAGACCATAAAAATCCCTGCTGCACAACCTCCATAAAGCCCCCATTGGGAAAGCTTCTTGATCATATCTCCCTCCAACAAAAAGGGGAGGGAATTTTCGGTCCCTCCCCTTTTAAACAATACTTCGTGCTTATTTAATCCTTATCTCTTCGGGACCGGTTATGGATTTTACGCCAGCTTCTTTCTGTTTTTTGGTCCAGTAAGCGATTCTTTCCTTGATAAATGACACCATGGTGTTGATTTGACTTCTACTTACTCCTGCTTTTTTCTCTAAATCCGCATAATAAGCTTCATTTACAGGTGAAACTGCTTCTTGCCATCTTTTAAGCTCTTCAGGGGATAAATAAATAAAATTAACCCCCTTCTGTTTTGCAATCTCATATCCATCAAACTCAACCTCATTCCAAACCCTAGCGGCTTTTTCTTCATATTCGACCGCCAATTCTTCAAAAACCTTCTTCACATCTGCCGGAAGGCCATCCCAGACTTTTTTGTTAATCACCACATAAAAGGTATAAATGGGTCCTACAGCCCAGCACATAGTCACATGTTTTGCCACATCGGCAAGCCTAAAAGAGCCGAGAGTCTCAACAGGAGTCATACAACCTTCCACCACTCCTCTTGCCATAGCTTCATAGACTTCAGGCATAGGCACAGGTTTAGGGGTAGCCCCCAAGGCTTTCAAGACCTCAGCAATCCTTCCAGGTCCCCTAACGGTCAACCCTTTAACGTCTTCAAGTTTAGAGACGGGTTTTTTGGCCAGGATAAGAACAGAAGGAGGCGAAGTGTTAAACCAAAGAGGCTTTGTGTCTTTCCATTCAGCGGGCGTGAATTTCTTGTAAAAGTCATTAGCCACGTGGCTTGATACATAAGCGCTTGGCCAACCATGAGGAAGGTCCAATATCTCCGTCACAGGAAACCTTCCAACTGTATATTCCACATGAGAGAAACCTATATCGGCAATACCCTGAACGACCCCATCATATACCTTGGTTGCCTCAAGAAGCGAGCCACCTCCATAAAAGTCCACCTTTACTTTACCCTTTGTCCTTTTCTCCACATCCTTACAGAATTCCTCAAGAAGTTTGGATTGTTTCGCCGCCGTTGGGAAATAAGAGGCAAACTTCAACCTTATCTCTTGCCCCCAAAGCGAAGAGGCGAATAATAAAATAAAACCTAAGACCAACCACCTACCCTTTCCCATCTTTTCCTCCTTTTATTTTATTTTAAAACTGAGTTTCATAATGATCTTAACCTATAACGCATGATTTTTCCAGTGGTTGTTCTTGGGAGTTCCTTTACGAATTCAACGGCCTTAGGGGCTTTGAAGTGCGCTATTTTTCCTTTTACGAACTCGATAAGTTCCCTTTCAAGGTCTGGGCTTCCTTTATATCCCTCTTTAAGTACCACGAAGGCTTTGCCCTTCAAAAGCCCATCCTCAAATGGAACGGCCACAACAGCGCATTCCAGAACCGCTGGGTGTTCCAATAAAGCGTTTTCCACCTCCATAGGGGCAACCCATTGACCACTGAACTTCAACATGTCATCGGCTCTTCCTTGATAATAAAAGTACCCTTCCGAATCCCGATAGAAGAGGTCTCCCGTTTTGAACCATTCCCCGTAAAAGATTTCCTTATTCTTCTGATGCCTTCGCCAATAAAAGGGTGTGATGCCCTCATTTTTCAACCAGAGTTCCCCCACTTCACCAACGGAGACTTCCTTTCCCTCTTCGTCCATTAGTTTGGCTTCGAATCTGGGAAGAAGTACCCCTGAGGCTTCCGGTTTTTCTTGAAGATCTTTGTTGGCGATATACATTCCTCCTACGTCGGTACTTCCAACTCCATTTATGATCCTTTTTCTGAATCTCTCCCACCATTTCTGGACGATGTTCTTAGGCATCATCTCCCCGGCAGTCACAAATGCCCTTACGGAAGAAAAATCCGCCTCAATGCCTTTTTCAATTTCCTGAAGCATGGCATTGTAAAAACTCGGGACACTGAAAAACAACGTGGGACGATATTTCTTTACGACTTCAAAGATCTCATCGACTCGGGGCCATTTTGGCCATAACACCACCGAGCATCCATAAAGGAGAGTGGTCTCCAGGGAGGCATTTCGTCCATATGAGAAAAATACCTTAGAGGTACAGAAGATTATGTCATCCTCCTTGACCTCAAAGGCCGTTTCACATACGGGAGGCCAATAGTAAATAAGATCATGATGCAAATGAACCACCCCTTTCGGTAACCCAGTGGTACCTGAGGTATACATCCAAAAGGCCATATCGTCCCGAGAGGTCTCCTCGGGTTCAAGTTCCGAAGAGGCCTTCTCCATAAGGTCATAAAAGTTCAAGGCTGAAGGATGAACCTCCTCACCTACTACTATAAGGTGCCTTAAATATTTGGCCTGACCCTTTATCTCCGCATACTTTTCATAGAGGTCACTACTCAATACCAAAACCTTGGCCCTTGAATCGTTTAAGAAAAACAGAAGATCCTTCGAACTTCCCAAGGTGTTTATCGGTATGGGAATAGCTCCGATCTTCATTGCACCTAAATAGGAGTAAAACAACTCAGGCGAATCCCATACCCCCAAGATAACCCGATCTTCAGGCGCAACCCCCAATTCCCTTAGGACATTACCCACCTTGTTTGTGTTTTCAAAAAGTTCCTTATAAGTTATTTTTTGATCGAGAAAAAATATGGCTACTTTTTCTCCTCTCCCCTCTTCAATGTGTCTATCCGTCAGAAAAACACCTTGATTGAAATATTCGGGTGCTTCCAACCCCAAAAGGCTCTTCATAAGATTTCCTCCTGTTTATTTTGAGTAGGGTGTAATTTAAAACGTTTTAACATAATCTCATTCCCAAGATGTATGATAGTACTAATATCTCGTGGGAAGCCTTTTGTCAACAAGAGACATCTTGGATACAAAATAGGGTACAATAACTAACGATAATCCGAAAATCGAAAAGCCCATTCCCAAAGTGAGTTTGTCGCCTATTGTTCCTATTAAAGCAGGGATGACTCCTCCTCCGACGATTGTGCCTGACAAAACGGCGAAAGAAACGCTCAAGTTTCGCAATTGGGGTTCAACCATATGAGAAAGCATTGAGAAAGCGGGTGGGAAGAAGGAGGCCACGAATATGGCTTGAAGGAGGACCAAGGGGATTAAGGGTTTTTCCACCGATCCCAGAAGGAAAGTGCTTAGAGCAGATCCCCA
>CAYZRR010000089.1:0-6925 GCA_964480925.1 uncultured Thermodesulfobacteriota bacterium | reverse complement strand
ATCGCTTAATATGTGGAGATGTGGGTTTTGGTAAAACGGAAGTGGCCATAAGAGCAGCTTTTAAGGCCGTAATGGATGGAAAACAAGTAGCCATGCTTGTACCAACGACCGTTTTAGCTGAACAACATTATCGAACTTTTTGCGAACGTTTTAAAGGATACCCTATTGTAATTGAAATGTTGAGTCGTTTTAAAACAGCTAAAGAACAGCAAAGAATATTAAAAGGGCTTCGTAACGGTTCAATCGATATCGTAATAGGCACCCATCGATTACTCAGCAAGGATGTAGCGTTTAAGGATCTCGGGCTTTTGATCATCGATGAAGAACAACGCTTTGGAGTAGTCCATAAAGAACGATTGAAGGAGCTTAAGAAAACCATCGATTGTTTGACCCTCACGGCAACCCCTATTCCTCGAACCCTTCAAATGGCCCTTATTGGTTTAAAGGAAATAAGTTTGATAAATACCCCACCCCCTGGAAGGCAAACCGTTAAAACGCGCATTATACCTTTTGATCCCAAGCTTATCAAACAAGCCGTCCAACAGGAGATTGACCGAGGAGGACAAGTCTTTTTTATACACAATAGGGTAGCTAGCATTTACCAAAGGGCAAAATTTTTGAAGGAACTTCTGCCCGAATTGCGCATCGAAGTGGCTCATGGCCAGATGCAATCCAAACAATTGGAAAAGGTCATGATGCGATTCGTAAAAGGCGAAATAGATGTGTTGGTATCTACAAGCATTGTCGAACTGGGGCTCGATATCCCAAACGTTAACACCATTATCATCGACGATGCCCATACCTTTGGCCTCTCAGACCTTTATCAACTTAGAGGAAGAGTAGGAAGGTCTTGGAAGAAGGCCTACGCTTATCTCATCGTGCCTTCACCGGAAAAATTGAACAAAGAAGCTCGGAAAAGGCTAAGAGCAATCGAAGAACTGAGTACCTTTGGGTCTGGTTTTAAGCTCGCTTTAAGGGACTTAGAGATAAGGGGAGCAGGTACCATTTTCGGCCATCGACAGTCTGGACATATCTTAGACATAGGATTAGAACTTTATAACCAAATGTTAGAAGAAGCATTAAAGGAATTGAAAGGAGAAGAAATTAAAGAAGAAATAACGCCCGAAATACAATTGCCAATAAGGGCTTTTATTCCCGAAGAATATGTAGAAGATGATGCCCAACGTTTGCTTCTTTATCATAGACTCGCAAAGATAAAAACTGAAGACGAATTAATAGATATAAAAGAGGAATTCCATGATCGTTTTGGACCTTTACCTGAAGAAGTGCTCGGACTTTTCGAAGTAATAGACCTCAAGATTAAACTTCAAAAACTCGGTGTTACTAAATTACATTTAAGGGATGGCGAATTGAGAATTAAAATGACTTCTCAAATAGATCCCAATGTTTTAATCTATAACTTTATGAAAAAAGACATAAGATTAACCTCCTCTATGGAATTGGTGGTTAAAGTTAGAGAGAATTGGCGTAAAACATTAGGAGAGATTATAAATTTACTCTCAGGAGGCAATTTATGAAGCCCTTTTATTTTATATTCGGGTTAATGGCATTGGCTTTTTTCGCTTGTGAGAAAAAGGAAGAAGCAAAAGTTGTGGCAAAGATCGGTGATAAACCTATAACGCTTGAAGAGTTCGAAAGGGAAATCGAATCTTTGCCCGATTTCTACAAGCCGCTCCTTTTAGAACCTAAAGCCAAGAAGGAATTTTTGGAAAAGTTAATAGATAGGGAAATTTTGCTTTTGGAAGCTCGTAAAGCAGGGGTATACGAGAGAGAGGATGTGCGGAAGAAGATCGAGGAATGCGAAAAAGGGGTGGTTCTGGATGCATTTTTATCTCAGATATTGACCGGGAAGGATGAGGTCACCGAAGAAGAGGCCAAAAGATATTACGATGAACACAAGGAAGAATTTTTCATGAATGAAAGCATAAGAGTAAGGCATATTGTGGTAAGAACTTTAGAAGAAGCGAAGGAAATTAAAAAAAGACTTGAACGGGGTGAGGATTTCGTTGAGCTTGCTAAACGTTACTCCATTAGTCCTTCGGGTAAATGGGGGGGTGACCTCGGTTATATTCAAAGAGGACAAGTTGGAAAAGAATTCGAAAACGCAGCTTTTTCCTTAAAAAAGCCGGGAGAGATCAGCGAAATAGTGAAAACCACCTTCGGATATCACATTATCCGTTTAGAGGAAAGAAAACCGCCAAGACAACTTTCTTTTGAGGAGGTCCGGGAGAAAATTATAGAGAAACTGAAGGAGCAAAAAAAACAGAAAGCCTTAGAGGATTATTTAAAGAAAGTGAAAAAACAATATCAAATTGTCATAAATGAAAAATTGCTTGAGGGAGAAAAATGAACTTTTCAAAATTAAAACAAATTATTGCGTGTTTGATCATTTTAATCTTTAACCCGATAATTTTAAAAGCTGAACTTGTTGAAAAAATAATAGGTGTAATAGGCGAGAAGGTTTATACTTTAAGGGATATGGAAACTTTAGCTTCTGATTTCGGTTTAAAGTTAGAGAAGGGTAATAATCCATTTGAAGATGAATTGAAGAGGGAGAGTTTTTTAAAGGAAATTTGGTCGAAATTTGTAGAACGGGAAATATTGGAAAAAGAAGCTCAACGTTTAGGTTTGGGACCCAAAAATGAAGAGGTTCAAAAGCTTTATGAAGATGTGAGAAGACGTTATGGTTTAAGTAACGAAGAAATGGAGAATGAATTAAAGAAACAAAATTTTACCCCTGAAGGATATAAACGATATTTAAGGGCTCAACTCCAAAAAGCCAGGATTATAGAGGTTTTCATAAGTTCCAGAATTAAACCCTCTGAGAGTGAGCTCATGGCTTATTATGAAGCGCATGGGGATCGATATAAAAATCCTTTGAGAATAAGGGTCTCTCAAATTTTCATCTCCTTTTCGGGAAGAAGTGAGGAAGAAGCCCTTAAAATGATAAGGAGGGTCTTTTACGAACTTAAAGAGGGAAAACCTTTTGAGGAAGTGGCCAAAGAATATTCCGAAGATCCTTCAGCCCGATTTGGTGGAGATATTGGTTATGTAGAGAGTGAGGAAGTGGATCCCTATATCTGGGAAGAGATTAAAGATCTGCAAATCGGTGAGATAAGTCTTCCCATTCGTTCAAAGCAGGGGATTCACATTTTCCAAGTTACCGATAGGGAAGAGGAAAAAGCGATTCCATTTAATGAAGTAAGGTCCAGGGTACTTGAAGATTGGTGGAAAGAAACAATAGAACAGGAATATGCGAAATGGCTTGAAGAAATGAAGCGGAAGTATAAGGTGAGGGATTTCCTATGACTCCAGTTCTTCTTATAAGTATGGGAGATCCCGCGGGTATAGGTCCGGAAGTCATCCTTAAAGCCCTCTATAAGCTTCGCGGAGAGATCCAAAATAAGGCCTTTTTGCCCGTCATAGTGGGAGATCTGGGCATCTTAAAACTTACCGCCAAAACCCTCAAGTTGCCCGTAGAATTTGAGGAGATATCCTTTCTTGAAGACCTTAGGGAAACCGAGGCCTTGAAAGTGATAAATTTAAGTGACCTTTCTCAAAGGATTAAACCCGGTTATCCCTCTTCGGAAGGTGGAAAAGCGGCCTTTGAGTATGTGGTTCACGCTGCCACTTTAATCCTTCAAGGAAAAGCTCATGCCCTTGTGACAGCTCCTTTAAGTAAAGCTGCCGTTGCCCTTTCAGGACGACCCTTTGTGGGACATACGGAACTTTTGGCAGAACTTTCTGGAACAAAGGACTTTGCCATGATGTTTGTGGGCAAAAAGCTAAAAGTATCCCTTGTAACCACACATATTCCATATAAAGAAGTCCCCCGAGCTTTAAGGGTGGAAGAGGTCTTCAAAAAAGCCTTACTTACTAAAAGGGCTTTAGAGGATCTTTTTGGAATAATAAATCCCAAACTGGCCCTGTGTGGTCTTAACCCTCACGCGGGGGAGGAAGGCCAGATGGGGAAAGAGGAAATCAAAATCCTACTTCCAGCTGTTCGAAAGGCCGTGGAAGAGGGGATTAACCTTCAGGGCCCTTTCCCTTCCGATAGTCTATTCTTTTGGGCTTATAAGGGGAAATGGGATGCCGTTATTGCCCTTTATCACGACCAAGGTTTAATACCCTTTAAAATCCATCATTTCCATAAAGGTGTAAATTTAACCATAGGACTCCCTTTCATTCGCACATCCCCGGATCATGGCACAGCTTACGATATTGCAGGAAAGAGAAAAGCCGACCCCAGGAGTATGATCGAGGCCATAAAACTTGCCACTTATTTAGCCAAAAGAAAATCCTCCCTGAGTACCTGATGGGGCATACCTTCTTTTAATATCTTTCCCCCTTCCCTTCCGCCCTTTGGTCCGAGCTCTATTAAATAATCGGTTCCAGATAAAAGTTCGAAATTGTGGTCTATGAAAATAATACTCGCACCTCGCTCTATCAGATCGTTAAAAATTTCAAGTAACATCTTAACTTCTTGTGGATGAAGGCCTCCTGTTGGTTCATCGAGAAGGTAAAGGGTATTCCGAGGGTTTTTTGTCAATTCCCTGGCTATTCTTAACCTTTGGCCTTCGCCTCCGGAGAGCGTAAAAAGCGGTTGGCCTAATTTTAAATAAGAAAGTCCAACGCGTTTTAAAGGTTCTAATCTCTCCTTGATGGAAGGAACGTTTTGGAAAAACCTTAAAGCCTCTTCGACTGTTAAATCGAGGACTTGGCCTATATGGAGTCCTTTGTATTTAACCTCCAGTACTTCTCTTTGGTATCGCGTACCTCCACAGTGTTCACAAGTAAGCCTTACTTCAGGCAGAAATCCCCCGAGCTCTACCTTAATCTCTCCTTCTCCCTTACAAAATTCACAGCGACCGTAAGGCAGGTTAAAACTAAACCTTTCTGGTCCCCATCCCTTAATACGGGAGGCTTTAGTTTGGGAAAAAAGATCCCTTATAATGTCAAATATCCTACTGTAGGTGGCCACAATGGCCCTACGATCTTTGGCGAAAGGTTTTTGTTCAACAACGATAACTCTTTCAATTTCTCCTTCTATGAGGAGGCTTTCACAAAACAGGGGGGCAAAACCCTCTTTGACCCTTTTGAGATCTTGAGCCAATACTTCAAGTACCAGAGTGCTTTTCCCCGCTCCCGAGACTCCGATAAGTCCGCAAAGAACTCCCAATGGTAAGTTAACGTTTATATTTCTCAGGTTGTTCTTTTTAATCCCTTTTAACCTAATCCAACCTTTGGGGACTCTCACTGGGGTTTTCAACCTAAAAGAACGTTCTTTTAAGTATTTACCCGTAACAGTGTCAGCCGAAAGTATTTGAATAGGTTTGCCGGTAAAAACCACTCTTCCTCCTTCTTCGCCTCCACCTGGCCCAAGTTCGACGATCCAGTCGGCTTGAAGGATCGTATCCGGATTATGTTCGACCACAAGCAGTGTATTACCCTTTTCTTTTAACTCTTTTAGAACCATTAAGACCCTCTTCTGATCCTCTGGGTGAAGAGAAGCAGTAGGTTCGTCAAGAAGATACATAACTCCACTCAACCCCATACTGATCTCATTTACCATTCTTAACCTCTGAGCCTCTCCTCGGGAAAGATCATCCATCAATCGTCCCAGGTTCAAATAGCTTAATCCTACCCGAAAAAGTAGAGTAAGTTTTTCGTTTATTGCCTCCAAAAGGTCTTCCAGATATTGAGGAACGGAAAAACTATTCAATACTTTCTGAAACTCCTCAAGTGTGAGTTCCGAAAGGGAAGCTATATCCCATCCTTCTATTCTGACCGAAAGGGCCCATTTATTAAGCCTTTTCCCTCCACATTCATCGCAGGTTTTCCCATCAATTTCACCAAGACCTTTACATTTTGGACAGGCTCCTTCTGGTGTGTTGAAAGAAAAAAGGGAAGGAGTAAGGGAGGGAAATTCGAGCTCACATTCGGGGCAAAAGGGATTAAAGGTAAGTAGCAACTCCTCATTTTCACTCAAGACCTTTACCACCGGCGAAAATCTCAAAGCAAGTTCAAGCGATTCTCTAATCCTTTGTATTTCATCCTTTCTCACCGTCAACCTATCTATCACCAGATCAAAAGTGGTCAACTTTAAAGATTCGAGTTCCACCAATTGGCCTTCACAATAAGCCTTAAGAAAACCCTCCTTTAGAAGCTCTTGAGGGTTTCTTTCTCTTATAGGCACAAGTATCAAAATTCCTTTCCCTTCAAGCCTCAGAAGTTCCTCTACCATTTGTTCCCGAGTTAAGGCCCTCAAAGGTCTCTGACAATCGGGACAGAAGGGAAGACCAAACTTGGCAAAGAGGACGCGAAGGTAATCGTAAATCTCCGTGAAGGTCCCTACGGTAGACCTGGGGCCATAATTCCGGACTTCTCTTGTCAAAAATATGGGTGGGCAAAGACCATCTATACGTTCCACGTTCGGCTTATTTGCGGGAGAGAAAAATTGCCTCAGTTGAGGAGAAAGCGACTCAATAAGCCTTCTCTCGGCCTCTTTCCCAATCACATCAAAAAGAAGGGTCGATTTTCCCGAACCTGAAGGCCCTACAAAACATACAAACATCCCATGGGGCAACTCAAGATCAATACCCTTTAAATTCCTTTCCTTCGCCCCTTTAATTACGATTTTACGCATAAACGGGAACGAAAAAGCAGGGGACCACTTTCCTTTAACCCCAAATAATTTCTAACCGCTTCGCATTTGGCCCAGAATAAAAAGAAGATCCTCGGATCCCCCAAAGATTCTAAAGTCTCAAAATTGCCCTGCCCTTTCGCAATGATTAAATCTGAAGCCTCAAAAATCTTCTTAAATTCACCAGAAACATACTCTAAAATTACGCCAGGCGTATCATCCCCTGTGGAAATTATCGAACAAATATCACTAAATTCCATT
>CAYZRR010000088.1:0-4827 GCA_964480925.1 uncultured Thermodesulfobacteriota bacterium | reverse complement strand
TTCAATACCCCCATAGCATGGAATTTTGATATCAGTTACATGCTATGGGGGTTCCTCTTCATAATTGCCTCTGCTTGGACGATGCTAAGAGGGGAGCATGTGCGTATAGATGTTTTAACAAGCAGACTTTCAAATCGTACTAATCTTATCCTTGACATTGTCTTATACCTTACAATATGCATTCCTACACTTATAATTATCTTTTTGAAAGGAGTGGACTTTGCCTATCGTTCTTGGTGCTTGAAGGAACTAACGCCTTCCCCACCTTATCTTCCTTTATATCCTCTTAAGACTACCATTCCTGTGGGGATTTTTCTGTTATTGCTTCAGGTAATAGCGAAGGTTATCCGAGATTTCGGTAAATTGTTGGGGAGGGAGCTTTAAATGTCTCAAATCTCACCCCTTTGGATGTTAGTCCCTCTTATCGTTTTAGTGTTTCTTGGACATCCAGTAGGATTCGTTTTAGCTTGGGTCGGTTTAATTTTTGGTTTTTTCTTTTGGGGACCACAGTTTTTACCCATAATAGTTACCCGGTTTTTTGATTTCCAGACCAATTATGTCCTTGTGGCCATTCCCCTTTTTGTGTTCATGGGAAACATCCTTGAGCGATCTGGAGTGGCCGATGGATTGTATGAGGCCCTTAACCAATTTTTAGGCAGGGTAAGGGGAGGACTTGCTCTTGCTACGATTATTGTTGCTACCGTATTTGCAGCAACTACTGGTGTTGTAAGTGCTTCAACTACAAGTGTGGGGCTTTTAGCCCTTCCTGCAATGATAAAAAGGGGCTACGATCATAAACTTGCAAGTGGTACGGTCATGGCGGGGGGATGTTTAGGAATGTTGATCCCTCCAAGCATTATGTTAGTGGTTATAGGAGCATGGGCGAGATTGTCGGTTGGGAAACTCTATCTTGCAGCCTTTCTTCCGGGGTTTCTTCTTTCGGGCATTTATCTTCTTTACATCTGGATTCGGTGTAAACTCAATCCAAGCTTAGCTCCCGTACCCCTTGATAAAGGAGTGGGATTTTCGAATCAAAAAGGGAAGTTGGGACTTTTGTTTAAAAATCTGATTCCTCCCTTAGCGTTATTATTTGCAGTTTTAGGGACCATAGTATTAGGAATCGCAACTCCCACTGAAGCAGCGGGAACAGGAGCGCTTGTAGCTTTGATAATAGCCGCAGCGAATCGTCGCTTGAACCTTTCTATATTTCTTGAGGCTTGTTATAGGACGGTGCGCTTATGTGGGATGATTGCCGTTATTGCCTGTGGGGCCCTTACCTTTGCTAGTGCCTTCCTCGGTTTAGGAGGCGATAGGGTTGTGGAGGAGATGCTTCTTGGGCTTGGGTTAGGTCGCTATGGGGTCTTGGCCATAATGATGTTCGTCCTTTTGATAATGGGGTGTTTTATGGATTGGTTTGAAATCTTGGTGATAACCATCCCCATATTTTTCCCCATTGCTCAAAAGCTCGGATTTGACCCAATATGGTATTCTATTTTAGTTTCGGTCAACCTTCAGATGTCCTTTTTAACCCCTCCTTATGGGCTTGCCCTTTTTTACCTTAGGGGAATAAGTAATCTTGTAGCTCCAGAAGTGACAACCGATGACATTATAAAGGGAGTTGTTCCCTTTGTGGGATTAATTTTAGTGGGAATTTTTATACTGATACTTTTCCCGGAGATCGCCCTTTGGCTTCCTGCAAAACTTATCAAGTAAAAATGGGGCAGGAAGGTGGTTATTAAATTACCTCAAAATCCTTGGGCTCAAAGAGGGGAGATTTCCTTAGAATTGCCCGATGAGTGGGAAGTACACATAAAGGATATAGCCGGCTCAAAATGTAAACCCCTTGAACCCGAAGAGATAAGAAAAGCGGTAAAAAACCCGGTCTCAGGACCTCCTTTAAGAGAATTAGCCAAAGGCAAGGGCGAAGTGGTCATCATTTTTGATGATACTTCACGCATAACGCCGGTAAAGGCGATAGTTCCTTGGATTATCGAGGAATTGGAAGCAGGTGGCATCAAAGAGGAGAATATAAGGTTCATAGCGGCACTTGGCTGTCATGGGACGATGAACCGAATGGATTTTCAAAATAAACTCGGAGAGGAAGTGTTGAGGAGATTCCCGGTGTATAACCATAATCCCTTTGGGAATTGCAGGTTTGTTGGGACTACACGAACCGGTACTCACCTTTTTGTTAATGAGGAAGTTATGAGATGTGACCTCAAGGTGGCTATAGGTTCAGTGGTTCCTCATATAATGACAGGCTTTGGAGGAGGAGGGAAGATAATTCTGCCAGGAGTTTCCTCTTTTGATTGTGTAAGGGAGTTCCATCAAAAGGGCAAAGAAAGACTCAAAGGAAAAGGGGGACCTTTCGGTATCCTTGAGCTTTTAAAAGATAACCCTTTGAGAATGGATATGGAAGATGCTGTTAGATTGGTCAATTTGGATTTCAAAGTGGAAGTCTTGGTCAACTCAAAAGGTGAAGCCGTAGAGGTTTTCTCGGGATTTCCAGAAAAAGCCTACGAAAAGGCAATCCAAAGGGCCATAGTACATTACCGAGGTGAACCAGTTAAAGGCGCTTCTATTGTAATTTCTAACGTTTTTTCAAAGGCTAACGAAGGGGAGATCGGGGTTATAACCACTATTCCGCTGCTTAAAGAGGATGGTGGTGACATAGTTCTTATTTGGAGTGTTCCCGAAGGACATGTTAATCACTATCTAATGGGCA
Source organism: uncultured Thermodesulfobacteriota bacterium (assembly GCA_964480925.1). Classification (GTDB taxonomy): domain Bacteria; phylum Desulfobacterota; class B13-G15; order B13-G15; family B13-G15; genus B73-G16. Next base: position 2,102 of record CAYZRR010000088.1, on the reverse strand, counting down.
CCTTTGGCCGGTGGAACGATCCTCCTCTTCCTTTAAGGATAAACCTTCCCTCAAATTTGAGGCATCTCCTTGTCTTTTCCCCTTATCCAGAGTTGAGCTTTAAAGATTACTTCGTCCAAAAGGAGAGGATCATATTTTTTGAGAAGTGGGAAGATTTGCTTTCTTTCCTCAAGAAGAGGCATCCTTCGGGTTCTAAGGTGGTGGTTTATCCGAGTGCCGATATTCACTACTTTAATTGATTTGATTGACGTTGCTTCTTCTAAGTGATATTAAAAAGGTTTAAATCAAAGGGAGGAGGAAGGGAAAGATGCCCATGAAAAGATACCTTTTTACTTCGGAATCCGTTACCGAAGGCCATCCTGACAAAATCGCTGATCAGATAGCCGATGCCATTTTGGATGCCATCCTGGAGAAAGATCCCTACGCGAGGGTTGCCTGCGAATGTCTTGTGACAACAGGCCTTGTTTTTATAGCCGGAGAGATCACAACAGAATGCTACGTTGAAATGCCTGAGATAGCTCGTCAGACCATAAAAGAGATTGGTTACACTGATGCCACCTATGGTTTTGATTGGCAGACTTGTGGAGTGATAACTTCTATAGATCAGCAATCCCCGGATATTGCTCAAGGTGTAATTGGAAGGGAGAATCACGAAATAGGGGCCGGGGATCAGGGGATAATGTTTGGTTATGCCTGTGACGAAACCCCTGAGCTTATGCCAATGCCCATAATGCTCGCCCATAAATTGGCAATGCGCCTTGCTGAGGTGAGAAAGAAGGGGGTTCTGGATTTTCTTCGTCCCGATGGAAAAACGCAGGTGACCTTAGAATACGTGGATGGAAGGCCTGTTCGGGTGGACGCGATTGTAATAGCGGCTCAACATCATCCCAATGTAAGTCAAACCACCTTGCGAGAGGGGATCATTCATGAGGTGATAAAAAAGGTAATTCCTCCCCATATGCTTGATCACAAAACCCGGTTTTATATCAACACCACTGGTCGTTTTGTGATAGGTGGACCCATGGCGGATTGTGGGATGACGGGACGTAAAAACATTGTGGACACCTATGGAGGTATGGGACATCATGGAGGTGGGTCCTATTCCGGTAAGGATCCCACTAAAGTGGATCGTTCGGCCTCTTATATGGCCCGTTACGTGGCTAAGAACATTGTGGCAGCGGGATTGGCGAAAAAATGCGAGGTGCAAGTAGCTTATACCATAGGCGAACCCGAACCCATTTCCTTTATGATCGATACCTTTGGCACCGGCATTGTGCCCACTGATGAGATAGCCAAAGTGGCGAGGGAAATTTTTGACTTTAGGCCTGGGCGTATCATAGAACATTTAAAGCTTCGTCGACCTATTTATAAAAAAACCGCTTGTTATGGTCATTTTGGAAGAGAAGAACCCGAATTTACTTGGGAAAAAACCGATAAAGTCGAAGAGTTGAGAGAGGCCTTTGGGATATGAAGGGTTTTCACATAAAGGATATTTCCCTAAGGGAAAAGGGTAGGGATCGTATCCAATGGGCCGGGGAAGCGATGCCTGTTTTAGCGCTTCTCCGAGAGAGGTTTTCTCGAGAAAGACCCCTTGAAGGAGTGAGGATTTCAGCTTGTTTGCACGTCACCACTGAGAGCGCCCAGCTTATGATGACCCTTAAGGCGGGAGGGGCGGAGGTAGTTTTATGTGCTTCCAATCCGCTTTCAACCCAAGACGATGTGGCTGCCTGCCTGGTTGAGGATTATGGGGTGAGGGTTTATGCCATAAGGGGAGAGGATGAGAGCACTTACTATGAACACATTAAAGAGGCTATAGCCCATAGACCCAATTTGATAATGGATGACGGAGGGGACCTTACCTCTCAGCTCCATCTGCTTGGTCATGGAAGGATTGAAGAACTAAAGGATCCAGTTAAGGAATGGGCCTTAAAGCTCACGGAGAAAGAGAGAAGGGAGATAATCAAGGACATTAAGGGAGGCACCGAGGAGACGACCACCGGGGTTCTAAGGCTTAGGGAGATGGAAAGAGAGGGGCTTCTTTTGTTTCCCGTAATTGCGGTTAATGATGCTCAGACTAAGTACCTTTTCGATAATCGATATGG
>CAYZRR010000087.1:0-3806 GCA_964480925.1 uncultured Thermodesulfobacteriota bacterium | reverse complement strand
CGGCCTTACAAGCCGAAGGTCACAGGTTCAAGTCCTGTTCCGCCTACCATGAAGGCGGGGGCGTAGTTCAGCCAGGTTAGAACGCCGGCCTGTCACGCCGGAGGTCGCGAGTTCAAATCTCGTCGCTCCCGCCATTTTTTTTGTAGTGATTTCCTAAATTAAAGCTCTCTTGCCATTACTGCCGTTGCAATTGATTGGAATATGATCTGGACCACATCTTTAATCAACGGGCGCCAGAGGATAGGTACCTTTATTTTCGGTGGAACAATTATGGCATCGCCTCTTTCCGGTTTATAAGCGAGGATACTTCTTGGAAGGAAGAATTTTCTGAACGTTTGAGGAGAAACAACTTTTCCATTAGCCTTAATAATATAAACCCCACTTAAATCAGCACTTTTTGTCCCTCCTCCTACTTCTTCAAGATAATCCCTTACGCTTTTTCCAGGAGTATAAGGCAAAGCCACGGGATTATGGATATCACCTAACAAAAGCACATGACCCGGTAAGGAAGGCACAATGATGGTATCCCCATCTTCTAGAAGAAGATTATCAGGACTTTCCTTTAAGCCTTCCAAGTTTTCAGGGAGGTCTAAGGCAATTCTTCCAAGCCCTATCTCGATCTTCTTTTTAAGAAGCGACAGATATTCTTTTCTTTCTCGCAAAGTCTTTCCTAAAAGCTGTTGTTCTTCCGGAGAAATCCATTTACTTTCCTCTTCCATTCTTAAAAGGCTTTCCTCAAGTGTTATCATAGTAGTTTCAAGCATTGCCTTTTGAAATCTTTTCACTCCTTCCCTTATAAAGATCAACCCCCTAAGGTATGCTTTTTCGGTTAACCCCGCTTCTTTGAGAAGATCATAAAGGGTGGTATTGGGCTTAAGTGTATATTCTCCAGGCTTAACTACCTCTCCTAAAATTTTAACTTTTGGCCTTTTTTCGGTAGGTAAAATGCGCTGAATGGCTATATTCGTTCCTTCTTCCAAAGGCAAATTCAACCCTTCTTTACCCAATATCAAAAGGTCATAAAGATACCTTTCCTCAAGTTTTTCGTCTGGTTTGTAAATGACCGCCTTAAGTTCTTTTGGATCTTCTTTAAACTCTATATTTCTCAAGGCTTCGATAAGCGTTAAACCATCATAATAAGGGATAAGCTTCGGAAATTTCACTTCTCCAAACACGTATACGGGAGATCGAGCGAAAAATGAAGGTATAAAAATCTTGTCACCGTCTTTTAGGTTTAAATCAGCTTTCCCTTCCAAAATTTCTTGAGGAACAAAATGCTCAATTTTCCCATCCTTATGGATAATTCTTCCCAAATTGAGATTTGCTGTTTCCTTAAGTTTTGCCTTTTCAAGAAGGAGCTTAAGAGACGGATTTTCCTGAAGAGAATAAAAGCCAGGATACTCCACTTCTCCACTTATAAAGATCACCCCTTTTAGTTCTTTCGTTATTTTGCCAACAACAAGAAGATCACCATCTCTTATCCTCACCTCTTGTAAATTGCTTTCTCCAAAACTCTGCTCAAAGACCTTAACCTCTTCTTTTTCAATCCGTAAAACTTTGATTCTCTCCACAAAGGCAAAAGGAAGAAGACCTCCTGCCAGTTCAACTGCTTCTTTAAAAGTTTTCTCATCCTTAAGTTCATATATACCTGGCCTTTTCACCTGTCCCGATATGGCCACAATCGGCCCAATGGGAGGCACATAAATTACATCTCCATCTTTCAAAACTACATCAATAGGCTGCCCTTTCACTAAAAGGTCATAAAAATCAATAAAAGTCTCCTTTATCTCTCCTTCTTTACGCTGCCGAAGCACAATTTTTCTTAAACTACCCTCCTTTCTCACTCCTCCTGCTTTAGCTAAGGCACTTACAAGGGTATCAAGCGATGTCACAGTTATCATACCAGGTTGTTCAACAAAACCAGTCACATAAACGTTAAAAGTCCTAAGAGAATGAACCATTGCTTCAACGCGTATCCCTTTGAACTTTTTCCCTAACTCTTCACTTAAAACCCTTTTAAAATCCTTAAGGGATAAGCCCGAAACAAAAACGCTTCCTAAGGGAGGAAAGTGAATCTTCCCATCTCCCTTTGCTTCCACCAGGTATTCACTTTGAACAACCCCCACATCAACAGCTGGACCAGAAAGCATGACCTTTATCACATCACCAGGTCCAAGCACATAATCATCGCCTACATGCGTTATCGTCCATTGGGCTTCTTTAAAAAACTCATACCCAATTTGACAAAGCTCTTCTTCTAAATACTCAGAAAACCTTTCTTTAATTTCTTTTTCTAACAGCGAAGGCTTTTCTTCCCTTTTTTCCTCAATCGGTATTAAACCTGCTTGTTCCCTCAAAACACCTTCCTTAAATTTTTCACCCAAAGGAGCAGTTTGATTTGTTGAGGTAAAAAGAGAAAACCCTGTACTTTGTAAAACTTGAGACTCTGAATGAATACTAAACCCCAATAATCCCGCTATCACTATTAAGACGCCCAACAACTTCTTCATATCGCAACTCCTGCATCAAAAAAATTTGTAGGAAAGGCGCATCCCAAAATTGAAGATTAATTTTTCTCCTCCTTTAAGATCAAAATGATTAGGTAAAAGCGAGTAATTGTTTCCTTTCGTATAATCTATTCTCATAAACGGCATAAGCTTAAGATTCCCCTTCAAATCAAAAGCTCCTTTCAAAATACAATAATACCTATTTAATTCTTTAATCGGTTTAACATCCTTACGAAAAGGCTGTTCGATAAAACCCATTTCTATCGCGAGTTTTTGTGTATCGTTTGGGGCATATTTTAATTCTGCCATTATATGAAGTATATCACTTCCGTAAGGATATCCAAGAATTATGCCTTTATAAGAAAAACCCTCGTGGAAATAGGCGTGATGAACATACATGGTGTCTTTTGTAAGCGTTACTTCACCTCGAAAACTTGTTTTGTCTTTTTGAATAAAGAGACCGATCGTTTTTGCTCCTTCGTAAAGTTTTACCACTATGAAAGGCAAATCGAACTGGTAATCTTCGCCTTTTTGAAGTCCTGATTTTACATCTGTTGCGTTCTTTTCTAAATAAATTCTAAACACTTGAAAGCCTTTTAATGGAATATTTAAAGTAAGGTCAAATCCCAGAAAACCGTCATTATCCCATTTTGAACCGCTTATGTTCTCTTCTTTTCCTGAGAGCATATAAAGGTAATCGCTTAAACTTCGGTAAGAAGGCCTTCCTTTACCTCCATATAGCGTTGCTCGATTTATCCCAAACTCAAGCCACTCAAAAGGCTTCCAATCGGCTCTTAAAAAAAGAAGTCTGGGATCCGAATGATCCCTTCTTTCTTCCAGGAGCCAACCATGAAGCACTAAAAACTCCCATAAGCCCAAAAATCTAAAAGGCCTGTTATTTTGAAGCCTTATCTGCCAAAAAGGAACGTTAAGTCCAGAAAGTAAATTACCGTATTTGGAAGGACCAACTTTTACATTGTCTCTTCCTCCAATTAAGCTTAGTGGTCCCAAGTCGAGAGAAAGAACTCCTCGATGAAGATAGGCCTTTTTGCCTTCGTAAGAATCACATAACCGAAATTGTCCCATATAAGAAAACCATCTTGTAAGAAAACCCCCAACACTTAAAGTAACAAAGCCGTTTAAACCCTCCTTAAGTCTTTCCCCCTCTCGATCAAGAACAAGCGAAAAGGCATCTTCTTCACTAAGGAAATAGGAATCAACGTCCAAGGAATAAAAGTTAAAAGGAAAGCCATCTTTACACCAAAGGTTAGCTTCTTTGCTTTCTTTTCCCAAAAGGGC
>CAYZRR010000086.1:0-4967 GCA_964480925.1 uncultured Thermodesulfobacteriota bacterium | reverse complement strand
GAAATTCTTTTTTCTTCTTCGTCTTCAAAAAGGCCTCCTTCTTCTTTTCTTCTACAAGTGAAAATATATTGAACTCCTTCGGGGAGGTTTTGGGGGAGTTCTTTTAAGGCATCAAGTCTAAGTTCCACAAAATGGACCTTTCCTTTTATTACCTCAATGAGTTTTTTTGCCTCTTCGGGGTCTTTTTCGAAGATGGTGGCACATATTTTGACTTCTTCGTTTAACCCTAAATACTCCTTCTGTTTTAAAAGGGAGAAGGAGAATATGATCTTCCAAAAAGCCGAAACCTCACTTTGGGTGAGATGGCTTAATGGGAGAGAGGAAACCTTTTTAAGAAGCTCTTCTTCTCGCTGGTAATCTCTTAAGGGAAAACTGTTTTCTTTTTTTAAGCGAGCGAGTTTCTCCGCCAAACTCATCCTTTTGTCCAAAAGTTTGGCTATTTTAAGGTCAAGCTCTTCTATCTCTTTGCGGATCCTTAAAAACTCTTCCATTCCTTCTTACCTCGAAACTGGGTATTTCCCCAAAAGCTTAACCATAACTGCTCTCTCCCTAAGTTCTTCCAAGGCCTCTTCAAATCCACTTCCAAGTTCTACGTCTGCGAAAAAACTATATTCCCAATTGGATCCCTTAAGGGGGCGAGATACGATCCTACAAAGGTTTAAACCCCTTTCGGCAAAAGGAGAAAGAGCCCTGTGAAGGGCACCAGGAACATGAGGAAGGAGAAAACTTATTGTAGCCTTTTTTGGTTGAAGAGAAGGAAGGAATGGTTCTTTCCCCAATATGAAAAATTTCGTGTTGTTTAAAGCCGTATCCTCCACCTTTTCCTTTAACACCTTCAAGTTATAAAGTTCAGCAGTTTCTCGGGCTACAAGGGCACAGGCTTGAGGGTCTTTTAAGGCCATTAAAGCCGCCTGAGCAGTACTGGAACAATAAATCGGTTCAGCCCAGGGTAAATGTTCCTTAAGCCATTTTCTGCATTGTCCAAAGGCCTGAGGATGAGAAAAGACCCTTTTTATTTCGGAAAGAGAATCCGTAAGGCTTGCTACTGCATAGGAGACCTCCAATTCAAACTCCCCTTGAATTTTTAAAGGGGTCTCAAGCAGTAAATCGTGGGTTTCGTTAACCATGCCTTCAATTGAGTTTTCTACAGGAACAAGACCATAATCCGTTTCTCCCTTTTCAGTGGCACGGAAAACTTCTTCGATGGAAGAAAAGCCTCGAAGCTCAAACTCAACACCACTTATCTTTAAAGCCGCAAGATGACTAAAGGTCCCTTCTGGACCAAGATAAGCGATTTTTTTTCGAGTCTCAAAAGACAAGAGTTCCCTCTTTAAACTTAAAAAGCCCTCTTTAAAGGCTTTTTCTTCAAGGAGATCTTTGAATTGTAAAAGGAAAGCCCCTTTTGCTTCTTCAAAAAAGGGGTTTTCGCTTATCATGCTCCAGTAAAGATCAGGCTCCTCTTCCAGAATAGGAAGTAAGGTAGAAAGCCTTTTTTTAAAACCGGGGGTGAAAAATTCTTGAGAAGTTCCCCATTTTTTTAGGAGCAAAGCCAAGCTTAAGTTAGAAAGGTGGTGAAGGGCTTGGATTAAAGCCATATTACGGTCGTGTTCTTCTGGGGAAGTGATAATTACCCTTAATCCGCCTCTTTCAAAAATCTCCTGTAGGGTAAAAAGCCACTTTTTAACTCTTCCCGGGCATAAACATATGGAGAGTTTTTCATAAAGTTCAGCCTTTGGGCCAAAAAGGGGATGAGCCCCAATGACCTCGGCTTCGGTTGATTCAAGCATCCATTTAATGGGTAAGCTTTTTATAGCAGCAAAATCCATAATAAGGTTTTCTTCTTTTAAAAAAGGTCCGACTCTTTTCGTTAAACCTTCCAACTCTGAAATGGGAACCGAAAGGATCAAAACATCCACCTTTTGAGCCAATTCCTCCGGAGGAGGCCCTTCCTTATCTCCGATCAAGACCTTAAGGCCTTGCTTTTCAAAAAACTTGGTGAACCAACTTCCCATTCGTCCTTTGCCTCCAATTATGCCTATCTTCATCCAAGGGCCTCCCTGAGCTTTTTGAAAAGATCCCAAAAAGTTGGAAATGACTTTTTAACGCATCCCTTATCCTTTATTTCCAAATCCTTCACCTTAAGTGAAGCGATCGCAAAGACCATGGCTATCCTATGATCGTTTTGGGGATCAATGAGAGCCCCTTTTGGTTTTCCTCCTTTTATCATTAAATTGTCCCCTTCGATTTTGGCTTCTATTCCCATTAAGCGGAGGTTTTCGCTTATCACCTTTAAACGGTTTGACTCTTTAAAGGCCAAATGCCCTACATTTTTTATTAGGGTTTCTCCTTGGGCAAAAGCAGCGCCTATTGCTAAAGAAGGAACCGCATCTGGCATATTTCTCATGTCAACTTCTATTCCCCTTAAATTCCCGCCCCATACAATTACCCCGTCCTTTTCAAGCTCCACCTGAGCGCCCATTTCCTTAAGGAGATATACGAACTTACTGTCAGGATGTTTTCCCTGGGGATTAAGACCTTTAACCTTAACGGGCTTTCCCGTTATAGCCCCGGCCAAGAGAAAATAGGTAGCTGAAGAAGGATCAGGAGGTATATTGTAATGCCTTCCCTGATAAAGGCCTTTTGGGAGGTAAAAGTTATCGTCCTTTCTTTGTGGTTTCAAAGAAAATACCTCCATAACCTCACAAGTAACCTCTATATAAGGCTCTGATACCAGGTCCCCTCTGACCTTTACAATTCCTCCTTTTTCGGCATAAGGTCCGATCAAAAGAAGGGCCGAAACAAATTGGCTTGAAAGGCTTCCATCAACTTGGGTCAAACCTCCTTGGACCTTTCCCCCTTTAAGGCTTACTGGAGGAAATCCCCTATATGAAGAAACCTCAACTCCCCATTGTCTTAGGGCCTCCACTAAAGGCCCTATGGGCCGTTCTTGAAGCCTGGGGAAGCCGGTTAATACATGCTCTCCAGGCACAAGAGCACAAAAGGCAGTGAGAAGTCTTATAGAGGTACCCGAGTTCCCCAAAAAAAGCCTTCCATTTGTCTCAAGAAATTTTCCCCCAGTTCCTTTAACCCGAATAAAGCCCTCTTCCTCCCATACCTTCACCCCAAGCTTCCATAAAGCTGAAAGGGTGAAGAGGGTATCCTCGGAGATAAGGGCGTTTTCTAAGAGGCTTTCGCCTTCAGCTAAGGCAGCACAGATTAAGGCTCTATGGGTATGACTTTTTGAACCCGGAAGTTCTATCGTAAAAGGTTTCATCGTTCTATAATGCTCTCCGAGATTTTGTGCCCAAAATGTCTTGCCCCTTCTTCCAGGTATAAAAGAACCTTATCACCCCTTCTTAGTTCCACAATGGATCTACCCTTGCCCTCAGGAGTTGTCAGACGGATCGTTTCTGCATTTTGAAGAATTGTGGAAAAGACTTGACCATCATACTTTGCCTTTACCAAAACCAAAGGCCTTTTTTCTATTTTAACCCTCCCAACAATTGCCCTTTTGGTCTTTCCCTTATGATCGGCGATAAGGACCTCGTCGCCCGCTTTAAGTTCGCTTAAATAACGCGTTTTGCCTTCAGGGGTTTTAATATAAGCATGAACGCATCCCGCATTGACCCTAAAGGGACGTGGTTCAACATAGGGGTTTTCTGCAACCTCAGCATGTACGAGGAAAAGGGCCATGGAAGTGTTACCAACAAGCATACCCTCTCCTTCCTTTAAATTGGAACAGGTATCAACACAGACCCTATCACCAAGACCCAAAGGCCTTATCTCTTCGATCTCCGCTTCTTGGAGCGTGAGAAGTTCTTCCTCGGCCTTGAGGAAATTAAGGATCGCTCTGAGTTCTTTTGCATCACGTACGTGTATCAAAAGGTTATTTACTCCCTTTTCCAAAATGCCTCCGATAAGTTGTGCCTCCTCCAAGGAATGAACCTCAGCCATTATGTTGTGAGTCCTTGCAACCAGGTTTTCGAAGGGTATAACCGTCCAATCCGTGGTTTTCACGATCACAAGATGGGTCCTTGAACGCTTGACGATCTCCTCCTCATCTTCACGTCCTTTTATCTCTATTTCCAGGAAATCCTCCCCTGGCTTAATGTCACCTTGGGGGGCAATAACGGGTATTACCCCCAATTTTTTTACCTCTTGCTCGTATCCAGGAGGAACCATTAAGGCATCGGCTCCTCCCTCAAGAGCACTTATAACCAGGCTTTTATCCCAAGGATCGACCTTGACCCATACCCTCCTTCCCATTTTTAACCTCCTAAAATATCTAAAGCCTCTTGCAAACTTGCCCCTCGGTGTACTATTGCCCTTAGAGCTTCCAGTACCCGAGGAGGATCTGGATGTTGGAAAACATTTCTCCCAATCGAAACTCCACTTGCCCCTGCTTCCATCGCCCCTTTGACCATTTGCAAAAACTCCTCAAGGCTTTCCGTTTTAGGTCCTCCTGCTATCACCACTGGAACAAAACAGCCTCGAACGACCTTCTCAAAGCTCTCGGGACTTCCGGTGTAGGGAACTTTCACCACATCCGCTCCCAATTCAGCCCCAAGCCTTGCTCCGTGAGCTATAAGCTCAGGATCGAAGGGATCCCGCACGGTTTTCCCTCGTGGATAGATCATGGCAAGAAGCGGTAAGTTCCAACGATCCGCCTCTTTCGCCACAAGCCCAAAATCCCTTAACATCTCCCTATCCATTTCATCCCCCAAATTAATGTGTATAGAAACTCCATCAGCCCCAAGCCTTAAGGCTTCCTCAACGCTTCCCACAAGGACTTTGGAATTGGGCAAGGGAGAAAAGGAATGACTTCCTGAAAGATGTACTATTAAGGCTGAATTGCCATTTAAAACATCTCCCAAACTCTTCACCACTCCTTTATGAACAACAATAGCATCTGCTTTGTCTTGAACTCCTCGTATGGCCTTCCCCATATCCGTAAGGCCTTCTATTGG
>CAYZRR010000085.1:0-32394 GCA_964480925.1 uncultured Thermodesulfobacteriota bacterium | reverse complement strand
ACATTATTTTGCCATTGTCCAACTTGACCCGGATGGCATTCCTTTGCAAGGATCTGTCTTTCGTCATACCAATAAAGACCTAAGGAAGTTTCAAATTTGCTTTTGGCTAAAATATCCCTCACCGCTTTTTGATCTAAAGTACCCGCCTTTTCTATAGACTTCTGGAAATGCTCTAAAGAAGACCAAAAGTAAAGGGGCCCCCAATAAGCGGGCTCGATTTTAAAGTATTGTATGTGCTTTTTGACTAACTCTGCAGCTCCAGGAGAGGTTTTGGCGTTCCAAGCGCCTCCACCCATTACACCCTCAACTTTTTTGGCTCCAAAGGTATCTCTATAAACCACTGGATCGTAAGGTCCCACGCTCATCCATATGGCATTAAAGTTAATATTATTAGCAATCGCTTGCTCAGTAATTGCAACACTTTCTTGTGGATAACAAGCTGCAACAAAGGCGTCCACTTTCAATGTCTTTGCTTCTTGTAAGAATGGAACAAAGTCTTTGGTTACATCGGGAGGGAATGATTTCACCATTCTAACTTCGATACCTTTTTCTTTAAAGTAAGGAATCAAAGTACTGCCATACTCTAAACCATGCAAATCTCCCCGGTAAATAACTGCTACGCTCTTTACGCCCACTTCTGCAAAAATTTCCGCAAGAGCTGGTCCTTGAGTCTCAGCAAAATTTAAAACTTGGAAGAAATAAGGTAAAGTTAGTTCTTTCAATTTTATGGCACCACCCGCCCCACCAATCAGGATGTAACCATATTTGTTACATATGTTCGCAGCAGCATATAACCAAGCTGTTCCCCAAGGAGGAAGCACAAAATCCACCTTATCCTCTAAGATGAGTTTCTCTAAAAGCTTTGTAGTCTTTCCGATATCGCTCTCATTGTCATAAATCTTCAATTCTATAGGTAACTTCTTCCCATATTGCTTGACGTAAATACCACCCGCTTTATTAACTTCCTTAACCTACATCTCATAAGTGGTACCGGCAGAAAGTTTTGCTGCAGGTGCTAATGGGCCCGAAAGAGGCCAAGCTTGTCCTATAACTATTTTATCCTTTGCCCATAAGGTCGTTGAAAATGCCCAAACCACTGCTGTTGGAATGATAAAACTTAACCTTTTCCAAAACTTCATCTTATACCTCCTTTAAGGTTTTTTAAGGGAACTAATACGCTCCCTGTAATTCGCAATATATCTTCTGGCCCTAAGATCTTTTCCCATTATCAAATCAGCTGCTAACACAGCAGGTCTAACCTGGGCCACATCGACTATTAAACAAGTGGCACCACATTCTATAGCCATAGCCACAAAAGTACGATTGAGAAGTTCTCGATCAGGAAGGCCAAAGGACATGTTACTTGCCCCTAAAGTAATGTTAACCCCAAATTTTTCCCTAACCTTCCTTATGGCTTCAAGCACGGCAATACCCGCCTTTTGATCAGCTCCTACCGAAGAAGCTAGACAATCGATAATGATGTTGCTTCTATCAATCCCCATGGATTCCGCTCTTTCTATGATTTTCCCCGCAATAGCAACTCTTCTTTCGGCATCTTTAGGTATCCCTTCGTCATCTTGAACAAGGCCGATGACCACCGCTCCATATTCTTTAACCAAAGGTAAAACCCTTCTAAGTGAATGCTCTTCTCCCGTAACAGAATTTATAAGAGCCTTACCCTTGTAAACCTTTAAAGAAGCTTCAAGTGCTTCAGGATTTGCCGTATCGATACAAAGGGGAACATCCACAATCTCCATAAGCATCTTTATAACCTCGGGCAAAAGCCTAACTTCATCCACCCCAAAGGTTCCAACACACACATCTAACGCATCTGCCCCTGCCTGTACTTGAGAAATGGCCTCTTCTTTTATCAATTCCAAATTGCCAGTTTTCAGAGCTTCTTGGAGACGTTTTTTACCAGCAGGGTTTATCCTTTCTCCGATTAAAACCGTAGGCCTATCAGGCGAAATAATCAATTCCTTAGTAGCACTACTGATCTTGGTCTCCATTTACATACCTCCTTCCCTCATCACTTATTTTATATTTGCCCAAAAAGGAAGCTTCCAATAATAAACGCTGGAAGTCTTTACTGGCAGCAAGCTCTATATAATGACAAGTCTTAGCGATTAAATCGGCCTCTTCCTGTTTGTTTTTTGACAAAAGCGCTATCTTAGCTCCAACTCCCGCTGCGTTTCCTACTTGGATAAACTTCTCTCGTGAGAGGGCAGGCAACATACCTATATAGATAGCATTACCAACATCTATATAGCTTCCAAAAGCACCCGCTATATATACCTTCTCAAGGGCGTCTTCATCTAAATCCATCTCTTTTAACAACTTCTGAATTCCCGCTCTAATGGAAGCCTTCGCTAATTGAAGCTCCCTCACATCCTTTTGAGTAATGGTAATAGCTTGATCGTTGTTCATCTCCTTTTCTTCAATAAGCACAAACTCCTTAACCCCTTCATTATCTCTCAAACGAGGGTGCCTTCCTTTGAACCTTCCACTTTCGTCTAATAGTCCAATCCGAAAAAGCTCTGCCACCGCGTCAATCAAACCCGAACCGCAAATGCCAATCGGAGGGACATCATCTATTGTTTTGATCCAAACCCCGTTGTCACTCAACTTAATCCGTTCTATGGCTCCAGATGCCGCCCGCATTCCATGTTTTATGTGACCGCCTTCAAAAGCAGGACCCGAAGGGGTAGAGACTGTGAAAATCTTACCTTCTCTTATTAACGAAATTTCGGTATTTGTCCCAATATCCAACAACAACACAGGTCCTTTCTCGGTCCATGCTCCTGTAGCCAGAAGCGCTGCCACATGATCACCACCTACAAAACCCGCTATGTTAGGAAAAAATCTTAGATAAGCTCCCTTGGAGAATCTTAAGCCAAGATCTCGAGCCTTAACCTCCAAAGCCTGAGAAATAACGGGGACAAACGGAGCGCTGGCAAGGTAAGTCACGGGAAGTCCCAAGAACAAATGATGCATGGCCGTATTCCCCACAAACACGCCTTCGACTAATTGGTCTTTTGAAAAGTTTAATTTTTTCAACAAGGTAATAATTGCTTCGTTTATGGAATCTATTATGCTCTTTTGAAGCATTTGAGCATTTTCTTCAGACTTAATGGCTTTTTGAATCCTGGTGATAATATCTTCTCCGTAAAGTATCTGAGGATTGGGTAACCCAACGGCTTGGATGGTTCGACCGCTTTCGAGATCTACCAAATACAAGGCTATCTTGGTGGTTCCCAAATCCACCGCAAGTCCAAGAACCGCCTCCTCTCTCGGTAAAATACCGATCAATTCACCCTCCCTTAAAAGCGCCTTTACCTTCCAAGAGGATTCCCTTAACTTTAAGGGCATATCCCTCAAAGCCTCTACATCAAAGCCCTTACATTTAAAACCTTTATTGCGTAAGCCTTCCTCGATCCTGTCGGTATCAGCTCGAGGGTCCTCCAAGGCAGGTGGAGAAAGTTCAATCTCAAAGGTTTTCACATTTGGGTTTAACTCGACTTCCCTTTCTAACCCTTCGATTTGCAACCGATAGTTATGAGCTAATGACTCCAAAGGTACATAAACTGTAAGGGATCCCTTTGGCTTTAGTTGACAGGCAAGCCTCCATCCTCTTTGTATTTCCGGAAGGGTAAACTGTTCGATCTCACTAGAAGTTAAATCCGAAGTAGGGCCTTTTAAAACTCTCACTTTGCAGCTACCGCATAACCCCATCCCCCCACATACGCTTAATATTTGAACACCTGCTCCGTGAGCACATTGAAGAAGAGTTTGACCCTCCTCACAAACGATCCTTTTACCTAAAGGTTCAAATTCTATAATGAAAGTCTTATTACTCATCTTTACGGTAAGGACACTGGTCATGTAGTTTACAAATTTTACACATCTCCCTCTTATTCGCCTTGATGAGGTTCTCTCCTATTCCAATTAAGGCAGTAAAGGACTTCCTTGGAACCAACATCCCTCCCTTTGTAATAGAAAGCCCAATTTTCCCAACTGGAAGCCTCGCAACTATTTCCTTCTGAGCCTCAATCGGTAAACCAGGCATACCCGGACTCACTGGTGTTCCCGCTTTAAAGCCCTCTTCTCGAACAATCGAATCTATAAACTCCCATACCTCATCAAGTAAAACCTCTACCGCTGCACTGCCTATCTCATCTAATAAAAGGGCCTTAAGCGGGGTACTCTCTCGAAAAAGTTCCTCCACGCGTTTTTCCAGGTAAGGACCAATAGTACCAGCCAGAAGGGCTACTTTCCTAACCCCCTCAAAAGAAAAGCAAGGCGATTGGGCCTCCCATTCCAAGGCCCAATCGCCCTCAAAAACTATCCTATCCTTCTTTACTCCCTTTATATTGTAAAACTCATAAACTACCTTTGGTCTTATAAGCCCCTTCGCTTCTTCCAAAAGCGTCTCGGTTAACCCCTTTACTTCGTCTCCCTTCCTAGCCCTTACTCTACTTTTTACCTCCTCCAGATCCGGCGTTATCTCTAATCTCAGCCAGGGCATTCAAAACACCAATTTCTGGTCTTATCGGTATACCCCATATTCCTTGGCAAATTCCACCATTGCCTTCACATTCTCTGGCTTTGCTTCATCGAAGAAAGCCCCATTTGTCAGGATAAACCCTCCACCATCCGCACAAGTATCTATGAGTTTTTTCACATATTCCTTAACCTGTTCAGGAGTCCCAACAGCTAATAGATCCGTGGGAACGTTACCCGCAATACAAGCTGAATCGCCCAGAATCTTCTTCGCTTGAGCCATGTCAGTCTGATCGAACATCCACACGACCTTACCCTTAGGCAAGTCCTTTATGACCTCAAGTCGTGAATTGAACCCTCCTTCAGCCACAAGGAAGGGTATGCAACCTTCCTCTATGAGGCCAAGGATCACCTTCTTTAAAGTCGGCCAATAGAATGTCTTAAACTGCTGATCCGACATAAAACCATCCGCTCCTTTATGAAGGGGCATAAATACCAATGGAACGCCGTTCTGTTTCGCAGCCTCGGCCCCCATTTTTATCATTATGGGAACCAAAGCTTCCACAGCTTTAAGTACCTTCTCGGGCTGTCGGTACATGTCAATGATTATCCCCTTGGTTCCCCTTAGGGTATCCCCAACTGTATCGAAAGGAGCCTTACACCCACCTCCCGCCAAAAGGGGAAAACCAGAGGCCATGATCTCCAGGTTCCATCCGACTACTCCCTGAATCCACTTAAGGACCTCGGCACCTGCTTCAGCCATAACCTTTAATGCCTCCTGCACCGGTGGAAGAGCAAAGGGTATAAAATGAACGGCCGAAAAGGTGGGATAGAATTCGAGCACATAAGTAGGTGGTGAAAGCAAGGACAAACCTTTGAGTGATCCGAAGGCCCGCGGAAAATATACGGTAAGAAAATAATAGGTAGGATCAGTAATCAGAGCATCGTATTCGTCAGCTTTCATGTACTCATCTTCCACCGCCTGATAACATTGATTAGGACCAACCCCATGGCCAGGCCACCTGTAAACCTTGTAATCCACAATATCATAAAACTTTCCGGGACCAGGTCCCATGCATCCCATTGTAGCATCGGGTTGGAAATCCAATACAAACTTCTTAAAGGCAGCGAAACATTTCTCGTAATCGTACATCGCCTCCTGGACGGTTATACCATAATAGTAAACGGGAAACATGTTAGGTAAGGGCAAAACCGGCACCCGATCGGGAACCCTTTTCAACTGTATTGCGTCCACCAGCCGCTGAACACGAGCCTTATATTCCGCCTCGGCTTCGGGGGTTTTAAACTTCAAATCCTCCCCTTGAGGATCTTTTGGCGAAAGCCACCTTTGTATCAAAACTTCCTGCCTCTCCTCAGGGGTCATTTCTTCCCATTTTTTTTCCATTTTCCTTACCTCCTTTCAAAATTTTAGGAAGCCCCCACCCAAGCCTTCGCCAAACTCACAGCGGCCATGGCGTCTTTCCCATAAGCATCGGCTCCTGTATACTTTCTCACTTCATCGGTAACCTGTCCTCCACCTATCATAACCTTCACTTTATCCCTTAAACCTGCCTCTTTCAAAGCCTCTATGGTTCTTTTCATCGAATCGAAAGCCAAAGTCAGAAATCCGCTTAAACCCAAAATTGGCGCTTGTGTCTCTTTCACTTTCTCCACAAACCTCTCTGGTGGTACATCTACACCCAAATCATAAACCTCAAAACCGTTCACCTCCAACATAAACACCACAATGTTTTTGCCTATATCATGAATATCACCAGCCACAGTACCTATAACGACTTTTCCCAATTTTTTAGCCTGGGTCGTTTGACTTATAAGCGGCTTAACTATCTCAGTTATCTGTTTCATTATCTCACCCGAGTAAATAAGATCAGGGATAAAGTACTCACCACTTGCAAAGCGATTACCAACAATTTCAAGCCCTTTTCTTGCTTCTTCGAGAATCTTTACCGGATCCTCTCCCGCGCTAAGTCTATCTTTTACGATCTTCAAGGCTTCCTCTTCTCTTAGATCTGCAATTGCCTCTACCAAATCCATCATCCTCTCACCTCCTTATTCCCATTTGAATTTAACTAAAGGCAATCTCTCGTCCATTGACCATTCTTGAGCAGAACCATCATATAACTTTACGTTTTGATACCCTAAAACCTCACTCAGAATATACCAGAGGGTGCTCCCATACCCCCCTACCCCACAGTAAACTATGATCTCTTTTCCTTGAGATGGTTCACCTATAAGTTCTTTCACCATCTCCTTAATCAATTCCATATCCTTATACATTCCGTAGTCCTTCGTCAGATTCCACAACCACGGAGTCGGAAGGTTTTTAGCCGTAGGGATATGCCCAGGTCTCGGAGCCCAAGGTTCAGCCTTCACTCCAAAATAAACATCAGGATCCCTACCATCAATGATAATGGCTTTTCCAATCTTTTCCTTCACTTCATCCTTTGTAATAAACATGTCCTTTCTCAATGACCCTTCATACTTCACAGGCTTAGGCACGGCCTTCGCCTTGGAAACCGCCTTTCCTTCCCATTTCCACCGGTCAAATCCACCATCAAGAATGGCCACATTCTTAACTCCAGCATAAATCAACGTGATAGCCACCCTAGTGGCGTTCGCCATAGCATAAGGAGCCATCGGATCAGTAGTACGCCCAACTATTACGACCTTTGAATCTTTTGTAATCCCTGCCTTTCCCAGCGTATTAAAAAGTTCTTCGGCAGGCGGCAATTCCAATAAAAGCCCATCCTTCATAACAATCCACGCAGAAACCGGTACCTCAAAAGGAACATTTATAGCTCCAGGAATGTGCCCTTTTGCATATTCTTCTGCACTTCTTATGTCAAGAATTACCAGATTAGGATCAACAATATTAACGCCAAGCCAATCCGCACTAACAATGGGATCTATTCCGCGTTGAGCTTGAGCTGAAGAGGCAAAAATGCTGGTCATCATTACCACCAAAAATACTCCCACTGCCATTAATTTTGCAAATTCTCCTTTCATCTTTACACCTCCTTTATGAAATTTTTCCAAATGAATTAAAATCATCATTTACATACCTAGATACGCCTTTTTAATTAATTCTGACTCAAGAAGCTCTTCTCTTGTCCCTTCCATTACAATTCTTCCGTTCTCAAGGACATATCCCCTATCTGCGATTTCAAGGGCCAAATTCACATTCTGTTCGACCAATAAAACTGAAATCCCTTTTTCGGGTAAACTTTTAATGACCTTCATCATCTCCAGTACCACCAATGGTGCCAACCCATAGGAGGGTTCATCGAACATGCACAACTTCGGTTTCGACATAAGCCCCCGTCCTATGGCCACCATTTGACGTTCCCCTCCGCTTAGGGTTCTGGCAAGCTGTCTTTCTCGTTCCTTAAGCCTTGGGAAAAGGGAATAAACCTTTGGGAATTCTTTATGCTTTTCCCTCCAAGCCCTTAGAGGAAAAGCTCCCATGTCGAGGTTTTCCTTAACGTTCATATCCAGAAACAACTTCCCGCCTTCGGGCACTTGAGCTATTCCTAACTCCACAATCTTATGGGGCTGAAGTCCATCTATTCTCTGTCCCATAAACTCGATGGTGCCCGAAGCAGGCTTTATAAGACCTGAAATGGTGTTCAAAAGCGTAGTCTTACCGGCTCCATTAGCCCCTATAAGGGCAACAATCTCTCCTTCCCTTACTGTAAGCGAAACATCCCACAATACTTGAATCTTTCCATAAAAGACGTTTATGGCATTTACGCGAAGCATACTTTCTCTCCCAAGTAAACTTCTATAACCCGTGGATTAGAACAAACCTCTTGCGGAGAACCCTCCGCAATCTTCTCCCCATAATGAAGCACCATAACCCGGTCACATATGTTCATAATGGCCTTCAAAACATGCTCTATCAGGAAAACCGTAATACCCCTTTCCCTTATGGCCTTAACCAACTCCATAGCTTCCGAGGTCTCCGTGGGATTAAGCCCCGCCATAAGCTCATCAAGTAATATCAATTTGGGCCTCGTAGCTAAAGCCCTCGCTACTTCTAAACGTTTCTGAAAAAAAAGGGGCAAATCTTTCGCCAAAACGCCCTCCATCCCTTTGAGCCCACAGAATTCAATGGCTTCTTCAGTAAGCGCTCGCCTTTTGGAACCGTCCTTTCCCCCAAATACTGCCGCCAAATACACGTTTTCAAAAACCGTCATATTCCCAAAAACCTTTACATCCTGAAAAGTCCTAGCAATCCCCATACGACAAATCTGATGGGGTTTAAGACCACTTATCTTAACCCCCTCAAGCAAAATCACCCCTTTATCAAGTTTAATAGCACCTGAGATTAGATTGAAAAGAGTAGTCTTACCTGCACCATTCGGACCTATGAGCCCAAAAATCTCACCCTTCTCGACTTTAAAATCTACATTATTTACAGCCACTAACCCACCAAACGATTTCATCACTCCTTTTCCTTCTAAAATACTCATTTTTCAACTCCTATTCCTTTTGATCAAATTAATCCTTAACAGACCTATTAACCCTTCTGGCATATAGGCAATTATAAAAATCATTAACAAACCAAATAAAAGCATATAATAGTATGGAATTTTTGTAGTAAGTACTTCTTGCAAATAACTAAAAATAAATGCACCAATAATAGGACCATATATTTCTCTCATCCCACCAAAGATTGCCATGAAAATTGGAATAAAAGAATATAACGGATTAAAAGCAATTTTGGGATCAATATACGTTAATCGTGTCGCCATTATTGATCCACAAGCACCAACAAAAGCAGCACTCAATGCATAAACCAGTATTTTAATACGTGTAACATTAACTCCACTGTGTTCTGAAGCTATTTCATTATCTCCTATACTTTTCAGGGCCATTCCGTATTTAGATTTATTGAGAATATACATGACTAATAATAAAATAATGCTTAAAATATACATTATGTAATAAACCGTAACATTCTCCAATGTAAATACAATTCTACCCGTCGTACCTTTAATATTTGTTTCATACCACAACACAAAATAAAGTAATAACTCAACAAAACCAAAAGTAAACATTGCAAAATATATACCTTTCAATCTCAAAGTTATTACTCCTATTAACAAAGCTAAAAGAAAACCAACCGTTGCACCCATTAAAACTATCATTATTACTGGAAGCTTAAAACTTAAAACTGCAGCCGTGTAAATACCAGCACCAAAAAAAGCAGCCGAAGCCAAAGAAATGTAGCCAGTTGGTCCCGAAAACATGACCCAACTTAAGGTAAGTACCACATACATGAAGATATTGCTAAAAAGAACCACCATATAAGGAGTACCGAAATAAGGTAAAAGACCAAAAAGAGCCAAAAGAAGTAAAATTATCGCCACCTTTTTGAAGCTCATCACCACTATCTCCCCATAAGTCCCGTTGGTTTAATTAACAAAAGTAGCATGAATAGCAAATAATAGGCTACAAGAGTCAATCCTGGTTCAACATAAGACATAATACTTCCTATAATTCCCAAAATAAAGCCTCCTATAAGGCTACCTGTTATACTACCTAAACCACCAAGTACTATCACTATTAAAGCTATAACCGTGTATTCCAAACCCATTGCAGTATGGATACTATACATCATACTAACGAGGCAACCTGCAATACCTGCAAGCATAGCACCTAAGGCAAAACACAAACTAAGAACAAAATCTATATTTACCCCCACAATAGCAGCAGCAGTAGCATTTTGGGAAGCAGCTCTTATGGCTTTTCCGGTTCGGGTTTTGGTCAAAAATAGATAAAAGAGAAGACTTATACCTAAAGCGTAAAACAAGGTTATCAAACGATTTGTACCGAATACCGCGCCTCCTATATTAACAGGAACTGCCAAGTAACTATATCCCTTAAGTCCACCTCCCCATAACAACATGGCAAGGTTTTGTATTACAAATTGAAGCCCAAAACAAGCCATTAAGGAATTACCCTCGTAAACCGAAATGGAGGGAGAGATTCTCCTTAAGCGAGAAAATAAACTCCAATCTATTAAATACCCCAAAATAAAAAGTACTCCTCCTACTAAAAAGAAGGTAATAAGAGGACTTATTTTGAAAAAAGTATAAAAACTCCACGTAATGAAAGCACCAATCATTAAAAATTCACCATGGGCGATATTAAGTACTCTCCCTACCCCATATTGCATGCTTAATCCGACAGCCACTATGGCATAAATACCACCCATTAAAAACCCCCCGATTATCACATTCAGCAACGTCACCATCTTCCTTACTCTCCGTTCTCGAGTCGAATTATCTTTGGTGGGGACGGGTCTTAAAAAACCCGCCCCCCCTTTTTTAAACGTTACTTTTTCTTAGGCCAGGCTGGTTTTGGGTAAAGCGGTTTGGCTGTTCTCTTTGGACTTTTGTCTATGACCTCAAATACGCCTTTTTGCCACTGACCTATCTCCCCCGGGTGGCATTCCTTAGCTAGCATTTGATTTTGGTCATACCAATAAGGACCAAGGGCCGTGTCGAATTTGGTCGTAGCCATGATATCCCTTATGACTTTTTGGTCGAGCGTTCCGGCCTTCTCTATGCATTTTTGAAAATGTTGTAAAGAAGACCAATAGTAAAGAGCACCCCAATAATCTGGTTCCGCCCCGTAATACTGCTTGTGTAATTTGACTAACTCAGCAGCTCCAGGTGAAGTTTTGGCGTTCCAAGCACCTCCACCCATCACACCTTCCACCACATTTGCTCCAAAATTATCCCGATAAATCACAGGATCATAAGGACCGACACTCATCCATATGGCGTTAAAGTTTATATCTGAAGCTATAGCCTGTTCCGTTATAGCGATAACTTCAGGAGGATAACAAGCTGCCAAAAAGGCATCGACACCGAGTCCCTTCGCCTCCTTAAGGAAAGGAGTAAAATCCTTTGTTACATCGGGTGGGAAGGACTTCATCATCTTTATCTGAATTCCGGCTTCTTTAAAATAAGGAGCTAATATACTCGCGTATTCTACTCCATGAAGGTCGCCCCTGTATATCATAGCAACACTTTTAACTCCGACTTCCTTGAAGATCTCGGCCAAAGCAGGGCCTTGGGTTTCCGAGAAGTTAAGGACTTGGAAGAAGTAAGGGAGCTTTAACTCTTTTAGTTTGGCAGCACCACCTGGTCCACCGATGAGGATATAACCGTATTTGTTACATATGTTCGCAGCGGCATACAGCCAAGCTGTTCCCCAAGGAGGAAGCACAAAATCCACCTTATCCTCCAGAATCAGTTTCTCCAAAAGCTTCGTAGTCTTTCCGATGTCAGTTTCGTTGTCATAGACCTTCCATTCTATAGGTAACTTTTTACCGTATTGTTTTACATAAATGCCACCTGCTTTATTAACTTCCTTAACCCACATCTCATAAATAGTTCCACCGGAAATCTTCGCCGCAGCTGCTCCCGGTCCGGATAAAGGCCATGCTTGACCAATGACAATTTTATCCTTAGCACATACCTTTCCCGGCAAAACCGAGAACATCAGGATCAACGAAAGCATTAAAATACCGTATTTTACAAACACTCTAATACTCATCTCGCACCTCCTTTCATTTTTTTCATTATTAATTATCCGCCTATTAATGGATTAATAAATATTAAACTTTCACCTTCAGAAAGTTTATGATCCGCTTCTTCCTCATATTGCAATACCCGATTTTTAAAAATTATGACGACCTTTTTGCTTTTTAAAAGTTCCTCAATATCAATTCCAACCTTTTCCGAAAGTTTTTGTACTACATATTTCACCGTACTATTATCTGGTAAAGAAATTTCCACTGTTCTTTCTGCATGTGGCAAAACCTTTCGGAACTGAAGGGCTGAAAGCACCGCTTTTACGGTCACCTTATCAAATCCTCTATGCCTATTTGTGAGAGCTTATCTTGAGTAGGATATCCATCCTCACTTATTCCGCGAATAGAATAGTAAATCTTCAAAGTTTTTTGGAGATCAGGTACAAAGCCTCCCGTTCCGCCTCTCTTCAATGGTCTAAGTATAACCTGAGGCAATTTTTCGCGCTCTTTACTCATACCGAGCTTAAGGTTTAACATCCGTTTAAGCATAAAGCTTTTCTCACCAAGGGCCACTATATCCTGTGGTTTAATCTCCTTACCCGTTATAGCCGAGTAAAAAGCACAAAGATCATTTATGTCAAAAATACCAAGCATACATATCACACCAGAATTCCAAACTTCTTTAGCATTCTGATGATTTACCATCATCCTCACCTTCTCTTCGCTTTCTTCAAACCTATCAGTAGGTACAACACCTATTTCAGGTATAGGAGCAGCAGCTATATCAACCGTGAAGTAATCGGAACGCATATGACAGGCTCCTCTTACCCCTGTGGCGTAGCATAGAGCTTGCATGCTAAAAGCCCGAGGGTCGTGCATCGGTATCTCAAGCCCTTTCACACAAGCTGCCTCTTCGGGATCAATCCCAAGCCTTTGAGCCATCCTTAAAGTTCCTTCGGCAATAAGATCACCAAGACCCTCCCTAAAAGCTACACTTCTCAAAACCTCAATCGCTCTTTTCCCATCTCCCCATTGGACACCATCTTTAATGACTCCCTTTTCGCTTAAATACATGGCAAAACCAAGGCTAACCCCTGCCGAGATAGAATCCATACCCATTTCGTTGCAGATGTGGGTGAGATCGAGAATGTAATCGAGATCATAAATGCCTAGGGTTGAACCGAGCGAACCAACAGATTCATATTCCATCTTGACTCCTCTTATCCGGTGGCCACATATAACTGGGCAAAGGGCACATCCTTCGTTTTCTACCTCATAATTTTCTATCAAGGCTTCACCGGAGATCTTGAAGGCAGGAAACACACCTTCCTGAAAATACTTTGCCGGAGTGTCACCAAGCTCATATCCTTGAGTGGTATACATAAGGGTACCATAAGTGTGCCACAGTTCTTTACCAGGGTTTGCGTTTATTTTCTCGAGACACTGCGAATAAAGCTCCTTCACTCTGTTTGGATCAGCAACCTCAGGTAACCCCTTCTGGCCAATAACCGCTATAGCCTTTAAGTTCTTCGATCCCATCACCGCACCCATACCGGTACGCCCAGCTGCTCGATGGTTCTCGTCCATTATGCTTGCAAACCTGACCAACCTTTCTCCAGCAGGACCTATACACATAACCCTAGCTTTCTTGTCGGTCTCTTCCTTTACCTTTTCGGCGGTCTCGGAGACGGATTTGCCCCAAAGATGATCTGCGTCCCTAAATTCGACTTTACCTTCCCTTAAAACAAGGTAAGTAGGCTTTGAGGCTTTGCCCGTTATGATCAAAGCATCAACGCCAAACCTTTTCAGCTCTACCCCAAAAAAACCGCCGACTGTGGATTCTCCCCAAAGCCCAGTAAGAGGTGATTTTCCACAAACAGCATGCCTCCCAGAAAAAGGGGAAAACCCCGTAAAGGCCCCGGTTACAAAAGCCAAAGGTGCCTCAGGGGAATAAGGGTCAAGATCAGCATTAAGCCTTTTATAAAGAAGAGCTGCTCCTAAACCGCAACCTCCTACAAAGGCCTCAAGCAACCTCTCCGAGATCTCTACCTCTTTGAAATTCTTTGTAGTAAGGTCAACCTCTAAAACCTTTCCATGATATCCCCTCATGTTAGACCCTCCCATAATACATGTCTTCAACAAGCTGTTTCACTTCCTCATAGGAAGGCTGTCTCGGTGCCATAGGACCAGTTGGATCTTTAAGGATGTACCGGACCAAAAGATCCAACTTTTCCCCGAAATCCTTCTCCCCTATCCCAAGCTCTTTAATGGTCAAAGGCGCTTCCACTTTTTTATAAAAATCAAAGAATAAAGCGATTAAATTGCTCAACACCTCTTTTGGTTCCCCTTTTATACCGAGCTCTTCGGCCAAGGAAAGGTATTTATCGTCAACTTCTGCGTAAAACTTAATCACATAAGGAATAGTAACCCCACAAGCCATACCATGATGAATTCCGAATAACGTACCTATATTGTGAGCTACCCCATGAGTTGTTCCCACTCCTCCGTTGGAAAAGGCAGCACCTGCTAAGGTAGCAGCAATTTGGGTCCTCAACCTTAACTGGGGATTGTTAGGCCTCTCTAAAACCTGAGGTAAGTATTTAAAGATCATCTTTATGGCCTTTATCGCCAAGGCATCTGAAATTGGATTGCTGGATCGACATAAATAGCAGTCTACCGCGTGAGAGAGGGCATCAAGAGCTGTACCAAGGGTTAGAGTCTTAGGCATCCTTATAACAAACCTGGGATCTAAAACGGCAAAATCCGGATATAACTCAGGATGAAGGACACCCTCCTTTCGCGGAGGACTGTAAGTTTCATCATGAACCACAGCCACATTTGTGGCTTCAGAACCAGTACCCGCAGTAGTAGGTATACAGGCCAAAAGGGCCTTCTTTCTTAGCCCTAACGGCTTCATAGCATCAATGGCAGCAAGGTTTGCATCAGGAATCTCATACAAAATCCAACTCACTTTCGCCGTATCCATCACGCTTCCGCCCCCTACCGCTACAATAAGATCAGGCCCGAATTCCTCCATCTTCTTAGCTATATCTTTTGGCACATGAAGCGGAACCTCAGGTTCGGTTTCATCAGTAGTTTGAACGACAATCCCTACTCCATTTAACGCCTTTTCTACCATATTGGCCAAAGACCTCACGCCTTTGTCGGTTACAATAAAAGCCCTTTTCCTCCCCAGCTGCGCCATTGAACCAACAAAAAACTGGAGCCCCGCAAGGCCATAAAAGATCTTCGGTAAATAAAAAGCATTCAGTAAAAGCTTTGACTCAGGAGCATTGAAGGTAGTAACCACTGTTCGCAAAACAGGAATATCCATCGGCCATGTAATGGCTTCTTTTTCTCCCATTTTACCCTCCCCGATCGTACTGGTAGGTTTTTTATCATAAAGCGTTTTTTTTTGTCAATTCTTTAACTTATGTCAATTCTTTAACTTATAAAAAATCTATTACAATCTATCAAACCTGGTTTGAAAAATCGTGAGGGAGGATTTTTTGCTTGTTTTTAATTTTTTGAGCCCCGTTCTTCCGACTTTAATTGTAACTATTTTCACGTAGGGAACCACTGCGTTTGGTGCCCTTTTTGTACTCCTGCAGAAAGAACTCTCTCGTACGGAGGGCTTTTTTTTAATCCTGGCTGTGACCATCCATAACATCCCTGAAGACCTAACTATTGGCGTTTTGTTTGGAGCCCTTACGCCTCAAATGTAAAAAACGCAACTAATAAGCGCATCAACCCTTGCCCTTGGGAAGCATCCAGAGTCCCCGAAAGATTAGCGGTTTCGTTGCCTTTAAGGAGGGGAGGACTTACGGCAAAAGGAAGTTTCTTCTTCGGCTAGCTCTCAGAACCTTTCGAACCAATGGTTGCCCTTTTAGGGGTAATATTAATAATGCATCCACTTTTGCCTTACGTTCTTGGATTTGCAGCGGGAGCTATGATCTTTGTAGTGATGTGAGAGATAATACCTGAATTGCGGAACGAAAGGCATGCGAAGGAAGCCACATTTGGAGCAATAATAGGCTTTGCCCTAATAATGACACTTGACTTATATTTTAAAAGATGAACCTGGGGCAGAAGGTAGAAGAGGGGATTTTCCGGGTGAGGATCCCTATTGAAGGGTCTCCTTTAAAGGAAGTTAACGCCTATTTAATCGTTTCGAGCAAAAAGGTTTTAATCGTTGATCCTGGACCAAATCATCCCCTTTGCCTTGAAATCCTGCGTTTGGTCTTAAAAGAGAGTGAAGTCGATAATAAAGAAAAAGAGGTATTTGTCACGCATTTTCATTTGGATCATATTGGACTTTGTGCCAAGTTGGACGGGATGGTTCTAAGGTTTTTTCTCAACGAAATTGAAGCTCAAATCATCGAAGAAAAACTCGATGAAAGGCAAAAAGAGGCTTTAAAACTTATGAAACAACACGGCTTCCCCGAGAACGAACTTGAGGCCTTAAAAATTTATCACCCAGCCAAGGCTTTACCCCCCTTCCTTCCAAGCTTTCACCCGGTTAAAGAGGGCTATAAGTTACTTTCCGGCGAAACGGAACTTATAGTTATCGAAACACCCGGACATTCGCCAGGCCATTGTTGTCTTTACGAACCAAATAAAAGGATACTTTTTTCGGGGGATCATCTTTTAAAGGAAATAACGCCAAATGTAAGCCTATGGTCAGAAGAAGTGGATGTACTGAACTTATATTTAACAAACTTAAAAAGACTCACAGAATTAGAGGTAAAAATAGTACTGCCCGGACATGGGGACCCCTTTTCGGAATTCGAGAAAAGGATAGGCGAACTCGAAAGACACCATGCCGAAAGGTGTAACGAAATCTTAAATCTTGTAAAAAACCGTCCTCTTACAGCCTATGAAATTGCTTCCTTGATGCGATGGGATGTTAAAGAAAAATGGGATGATTTGCCAACATTTCAAAAGTGGCTTGGCGTATCGGAAGTGTTAGCCCATCTGATCTACCTTGAAAGGCAGAAAAAAATTAAAAGGATGAGAAGGAAGGACTATTACCTTTGGACCGCTTAATCTAATAAGGCTTCAATCCAAGGCAAAACTTGAGGATACCGAAAGTGACTTAAGCTCATCGCTCCTGAGGGGCAATTGGCTGCACAAGCCCCGCATCCCTTACAGGCGGCCTCAATTACTTTCATCCTTTTTGATCTCTCGTCATAAAGAATAGCGTTGAAATTACAAGTCTGCTCACATAGTCTACATTTGGCACACACTTCTTGATCGATCTTTGCAACAAGGGGCTCTTTTATCACCTTTTGGGCATGAAAAATCCTTGTGGCCCTTGAAGCTGCCCCATGGGCTTGGGCTATGGTATCCACCAAGTCCTTTGGCCCTTGACAGCACCCTGCCAAAAATATTCCCTCAGAAAACGTATCCAAAGGACCAAGTTTGGGATGAGCCTCAAGGTAAAAACGATCGCTCGAAGTGGAAAGGAAAAGCTTTCTTCCAAGTTCATCAGCACCTTTCGGGGGATCCATTCCTACGGCCAAAATTATCATATCAACTTGTAGCTCTTCAGCTTTTTGTAAAAGGGTGTCTTCATACTTTATACAGAGCTTGTCATTTTTCGGATAAATTTCCCCCGGATTGGCCCTAACATAAAGTATACCCTTTCTCTGTGCCTCCTCATAAAGCTCTTCGTATCCTTTCCCAAAGGTCCTAACGTCCATGTAAAACACATAGACCTTAGCATCAGGAAACTTTTCCTTTAAAAGTAAGGCCTGTTTCGCCACTACTGTACAGCAGACCCTTGAACAATAGGTCCGTCCAAGCGTCTGGTCCCTTGAACCCACACATTGAATGAAAGCGACCGCTTTTGGAGCTTCGCCTCCTAAAAGTCCTTCGTCATATAATTGTTCAAAGTCAACAGTTGTCAAAACTTGGGGATATTTTCGGTAACCAAACTCAGGCTTAAGTCCCGCATCGAAGGGCGAAAATCCAGTGGCCACAATGATGCTGCCAACCCTTTCTTCCACAACCTCTTGGGAGTTCAGCCTGATCTTGACTTGAAAATCGCCTTGAAACCCCGAGATTTCCTCCACTTCGCTTTGAAGGTATATTTTCACATTGGGCCTTGAGGCCAATTCCTTAATTCTATCCTCCACATACTCCCTTACTGAAATCAATTTGGGGAACCCCAGGCTAATCCTTCTTCCCCATCCCCCAAGTTGATCCTCTCTTTCCACCAAAATAACCCGAAATCCGGCCTCGGAAATATCAAGAGCAGCAGTTATACCCGCTACTCCACCCCCTATTATCAAGCAGGAAGGTACAACGGGATATTCCAATTGGAAAAGGGGCTCAAGGAACCTCACCCTCCACACCGCTGCTTTTATCAGCTTAAAGGCCTTCTCGGTAGCTTGCTCTTTATCCTCCGTAACCCAAGAACAGTTCTCTCTTATGTTTACTTGCTGATAAAGAAACGGATTTAAACCCGCTTCGCTTACACACCGCCTGAAGGTTCTCTCATGCATTGTGGGAGTACAAGAAGCTACAATGACTCTATCCACGAGGCCTTCCTGCAGGTCTCTTTTTATCATCTCTTGACCTTGTTCCGAACACATGTATTTTTCATGTCTAACTATAGAAACCCAATTCAATTCCCTAAGCTTTTTTGCCAATTCTTCCACATCGAGATATCCCGCGATGTTCCTACCACAATGGCAGATGTAAACTCCTATCCTTTTACCTCTCTTCATTTCTTCTCCCCACAAATAAAAGCCAAAGCCTTAGCCGCTGCTCCAGAAGCATGGGCGACAGTATCACTTATGTCCTTTGGAGCTTGACAGCATCCAGCGAGAAATATCCCTTCTCGAGTGGAGAGCACCGGATCCAACGGCGTCATTTCTTGGAAAAACCCATTCTCATCAAGTCTGAGGCCAAGAACCGAAGCCAATTCTCGAACACCACAGGAAGGTTCAAGGCCTGTAGCTAATATGACCACATCTGTCTCAAGCTCATAGGGTTCACCCAAAAGGGTGTCCTCACCTCTCACGATTAAAACACCATCACGTTCATATATTTCTGAGGGAATACCTCGGCGATAAAGAATTCCCTTTTTCTGAACCCTTTCATAAAGTCCTTCATAGCCCTTTCCATAGGCCCTGACGTCCATATAACAAATGTTCACTTGAGCCTCAGGAATCCTTTCTTTTACCTCGTAAGCCTGTTTGGCCGTATACATACAACAAACCCTTGAACAATACGGATGATTAACAGTTCGATCCCTTGATCCAATACATTGAATAAACACGAACCTCTTGGGCACTTCTCCTCCTATTCTTATCTCCCCTCCGGTTGGACCAGAAGACGACATAAGCCTCTCAAGCTCAAGGCCTGTCAGCACGCGAGGTGAACGTCCATAAAGAAACTCCGGCTTCTTTCTAGGATCGAAAAGATCAAAACCAACAGCTACAATGATTGCTCCTACTTCAATCTCCAAAAGTTCCTCTTTCATATTGTGATCGATAGCCTTCTGTTCACAAGCTTTAAGACACATTAAGCATTCGCAACATATCCCACAATTAAGGCACCTCTTAGCTTCCTCTACCGCTTCCTCTTCTGATAGAGAAAATGCCACTTCATTGAAATCCCTTACCCTCTCAATGGGATCACGCTTTTTGGGCCTATGTCTAGGTATGGCGAGGAACTTCCTTTCGGGTAAAGAAGCCCATTGTGCTTTGACCTTTTTACGGTCGACCTCTAAGTTCTCGCCTCTTAAGAACCTGTCGATAGATATGGCGGCCTCATGCCCTTGTGCTATGGCATCAACCACAAAGCGAGGTCCAGTGACCACATCGCCTCCAGCAAAAACATCTGGCAAGGACGTCCTCAAGGTTATCGGGTCTACCTCCAATAAGCCTTCCTTGGTGAATTTTAACCCCTCTTTTTCAGCCCATTTAACGTCTGAAGTCTGACCTATAGCCAGAATTATTGTATTTGCTTCGAGCTCGAACTCTGAACCCGGAATAGGGATCGGTTTTTTCCGACCAGTTTCATCAACCTCGCCGAGTTTAATGCGCTGAAGTTTAACTCTCCTGACCTTACCCCTTTCTCCTATAAATTCTATTGGGTTAACCAAAAAAACAAACTTCACCCCTTCTTCTTCCGCTTCCCATATTTCTTCAGGCGAAGCGGGCATTTCCTCACGAGATCTTCGATAGAGGATATAAACATCCTTCACCCCAAGCCTCAGCGCACTTCTAGCTGCATCAATAGCCGTATTTCCACCTCCAATTATCGCAACGGGTCCTTCAATGGGAGGTTTTTTGCCAAGGTTTACCCCTTTAAGAAAATCCAAAGCCATATAAACCCCATCGAGATCACTTCCCTTCACCTCGAGTTTCCTACCCAAAGGAAGACCCACTGATAGAAATATGGCCCTATATCCTTCTTTGCGAAGCTGATCCAACGTGATCTCCTCTCCTACCTTAACGCCCGTCTTAAGTTCTACTCCTAGATCCAGAATCCTCGCTATGTCATATTCCACTATTTCCCGAGGCAATCTATAACTGGGGATCGCTTGAGTTAGCATGCCACCCGGGAGAGTGTGGGCCTCAAAAATCGTTACTGGATAACCCCTAAGAGCCAAATCCCTTGCGCAGGTCAATCCCGAAGGGCCAGATCCCACCACTGCGACCTTTGGTTTGGAGGGATCCACTGTATTCCTGGGCAAATTGGCTCCTCCCCTCTCCCTCACCCAATCGCTTACAAATCTCTTTAGGTCATTTATTCCTACTGAGTCGTCAATTTTTAAACGATTGCAAGCACCTTCACAGGGATGATAACAGACCCTTCCGCAGACGCCTGGCAAGGGGTTCTTTTCCCAAATAAGCTCATAGGCTTCTTTGAACTTGCCTTGGGAAATAAGGGCTACATATCCTTGAACGTTAACCCCTGCGGGACAGGTTAATCCACAAGGCGGTCTTTCAAGTTTGCTTATAGCCATGGCATTGGGAATGGCCTGGGGGTATGCTTTATAAATGGCCTTTCTCAAGGAAAGACCTTGGTCAAACTCATTGGGTATTGAGACTGGACATACGTTGAGGCATTCGCCACAGGCATTGCACTTGGTAGGATCCACAAAGCGAGGCTTTCTTCTTATGGTGACCTTGAACTCGCCGGCTCCCCCTTCTACTTTTATTACCTCCGAATTTGTCAAAAGGGTGATGTTAGGATGCTGGCCTACCTCACTGAGCTTCGGAGAAATGGTACACATGGCACAATCATTGGTGGGAAAGGTCTTGTCAAGTTGAGCCATATGTCCACCGATCCAGGGGCTGCGTTCAACCAAGTAAACGCGATAACCGGCATCCCCTACATCAAGAGCTGCTTGCATGCCAGCTATCCCACCCCCTATAACCAATACAGCTGGAACCGCCATGTTACTTCTTCCTCTCCTTCAACTTGTTCAAAAGATTAGGGATAACTTGAAGGACATCCCCCACAATCCCGTAATGGGCCACATTGAAAATAGGTGCCTTGGGATCTTTATTTACCGCTATTATCATCTGAGCTCCCTTCATACCTGCCACATGTTGAAAGGCACCGCTTATCCCAAGGGCTATGTAGACTTTGGGTTTCACGGTTTTACCAGAAGTACCCACTTGTCGATCCTTAGGAAGCCATCCTTTATCCACGACAGGTCTGGAACAGGCTAAAACTCCTCCTAAAGCTTTGGCCAATTCCTCAGCTAAGGGGATATTCTCTGGTCCCCCAATCCCCCTTCCTACGGAGACTATGATATCAGCTTGGGTTATATCCACTTCAGCTTTAGGAGCTTCTAAAAAGCCAAGGAACTTCTTATAGGGAAATGGAACAAGAGGAAAAGTTACTTCCTCTTCCTCACCCTTAAAAGCGAGTAGGCCTTGAGGATCGAAGGAACCCGACCGAACCGTAAGGATCACCGTCTCTGATGAAGCCTTTACTTTTGCCGAAAGCTTCCCTCCATAAACTTGTCTTGTGGCCCAAACCTCACCGTTTTGAAACCCGAAATCTACTACATCCGTTATGACCCCACAACCAAGGGCTACCCCAAGTGAAGGAGCCAGGTCCATTCCCTGAGCCGAATGCCCCATAAGAAGGATTTTTGGCTTACGTTGAGTGAGAAGCTGAGAGAGTATCTGCTGATAGGGTTCAGAGTTGAACTCGCTCAGGCCCTCAACTTTAACCGTAAGGAGCTTCGAACAATAAGGGCGCACCTTCTCCTTTAATTCGGAAAGGTTCTCGCCTATCAAAATGGCCTCAACTTCTTCGTCCAATTGTTGGGCCTTCTTTAACATCTCATAGGTTATCTCCCTGATCTCTCCTCTTCGGTGTTCTACTAAAACCATCACCTTTCCCATTAGATCACACCTCCTTTCTCAAAGATCTCAAGAAGCTTCTCGGAAATCTCATCAAGGCTCCCTTTAAGGATCTCAGCTCCTTCCCCCACTTGAGGTGGGAAAAGCTCTTCCACTTTGATTTTTGGCAAAACTTCTCCAGGATCAAGCTTAAGGGCACCAAGATCAAAAAGCCTTATCTCCTTCTTGGCCACCCTTTTTATCCCCAAAATGGAAACATACCTCGGCTCGTTTATCCCACTCTGAATCGTAAATAAAGCGGGAAGCTCTACTTCCAGTTCCTCTTCCAATCCCCCTTCAAGCTCTCTTTTGACCCTTGCCTTCTTTTCGTAAAGCTCTAAACGAGTGACTAGAGTCACATGGGGAATGGACAAGAGTTCAGCCAAAATCGGCCCCACTTGGGCATAACCGTCATCTTGAGCCTGAACACCTGTGAGGATAAGGTCGAAGGGAATCTCGTTTTCCTTTATGGTTCTAGAAAGAAGGAGAGCGATCACATAGGGATCCATTTCGCTTACAGAAGGATCCCATACCCTAAACGCTTCGTCGGCACCAAGGGCAAGGGCCCTTCGCAAAACCTCCTCGTCAACCTCTTTTCCCACCGTTAAAGCGTAAACCTTCCCTCCTGTTTTTTCCTTGATCCTTATGGCTTCTTCCAAAGCGTAGTTGTCCCAATCGTTCAATACGTAAGGCAATCCCTCCGTCTTTATGCTTTTACCCGAAGCATCCACCTGAAGGTCTATCTCTGCCACATCTGGAACCCTTTTTAAACATACTATGACGTTCATCTCTCCACCTCCAATCCCAGGGCCTCTGTAAGAAGCTCCGCTATATCCTTTACTTGAAGCTTCTCATCAAGGCCCATTGTTTTTAAAGCATCTTCAAGTGTCAAAAGACAGAAAGGACAGGCCGTAGCGATGATATCAACACCAAGGGCTTCCGCGTCTTTTACCCTTATTTCGCTGTTTCTGGTACCTCTTCCAGTCCCTTCGACCCACATCCTTCCGCCTCCACCTTCACAACAAAGACTTATCTCCCTCGATCTCGAAAACTCAAGAAGTTTAAGCTCGGGAATCCCTCTAAGAAGATCCCGAGGAGGATCGTAAATATTGTTTTGCTTACCCAAAAAACAGGGATCATGGTAAACGACCTTTTGAGCCAGAGGATTTTTAAAGGGAAATCTTCCCTGCTTGAGAAGTTCAAGGAAGAATTCCGTGTAATGGTAAACCCTTATGCCCTCAAGCCCGTATTCGTTTTTTAAAGCATTCAAACAATGCGGAGAAGTAGTAACTACCCATTTTACGCCACTAGAAAGGATCTTTTCCTTATTCTGCTCCCTCAACTCCTCAAAGAGCCCCTCTTCCCCAAGCCTTTTTATCTCATTACCGCAACAGCTTTCCGAAGTCCCAAGAATCCCGAAATCCACTCCTGCGAGTTTCATGATCAAAGCAATAGATCTTGAAACCCTCTGAAGCCTTGGATCATAGGAAGGAGCACAACCCACAAAGTATAACCCTTCGCTTTCCTCACCTTTTGTCAAATCCTTCACTTTAATCCCATCTGCCCAATCCGTCCTTTTCTGACGAGCCCTTCCCCAGGGGTTTCCATGTATATAAGTGGCCTCTAAAGCATCTATTACCGTTTTAGGCACACGCCCCCGTTCCACCAGAATAGCCCTTAGGGCCACAATGACCTCAGAAGGTTCAAGCCCTCTAGGACACCTTAGAGTACAGGTCTTGCAGGTAGTACAATCCCAGATGGCTTCCTTTTTTAATACCTCCTCCTCTCCAAATATTAGCTCCCTCATTATCCTCCTGATGTTAAGGTCAGTTCTTAAGGATACCGGACACCCCCCGGTGCATTTACCACATTGAAGACACGCATAAAGTTCAAAACGTTGAACAAGTTGCATTAAAACCTCCCCAATATCCTTCTTGCTATTAGTAATTTCTCTATCTCCTTTGTTCCTTCATAAATCTCAAGCACTTTAGCATCCCTCCAATAATGGGCCACATCGTATTCCTCAAGGATTCCATAACCACCATGAAGTTGAATGGCCTCATCAGCTACCTTAACCGCCACTTCGGAAGCAAACCACTTGGCCATAGATGTAAGGGCCGGGTCCACCTCCCCTCGATCCACTTTTGACGCTACCCGGTAAAGAAGGCTTCGGGCTGCTTCGGTCATTGTGGCCATTTCAGCGATTTTATGTTGGACCGTATCAAATGCTGCAAGTGGCTTTCCGAATTGATGCCTCTGCCTCACGTGACTTATGGCCTTTTCCAACGCCCCTTGGGCCGTCCCTACAGCCTGAGCTGCAACAAGGAGCCTGGTGCGGTTGAAGAACTCCATCAAATAATAAAAACCCTTTCCCTCTTCTCCTATAAGGTTCTCCCTTGGAACCCTCACCCCCTTAAAGGCCACCTCTCCGGTATCCGAACATCGAAGAGACAGCTTCCTTTTGAGTTTCGTTGACTCGTAACCCGACCTGGAGGTCTCCACGATTATTAAACTCAACCTCTCATGCCTTTTGGGTGCATCGGGGTTAGTAACGCAAGCCACAATCAGGAAATCAGCAACATTGGCATTGGTTATAAACATTTTATTCCCGTTTATTACGTACTCATCGCCATCCTTTTCGGCCCTAGTGGAGATAGAAGCCACATCGCTTCCCGCATCGGGTTCCGTCACCGCGACCCCCATACGCATCTGCCCACTACACAGAGCGGGAAGGTACTTTCTTTTCTGTTCCTCAGACCCAAAAAGCAATATGATCTGTGAGCCAAAAAATGTGGACTCTATAGACTGAGCCACCGCCGTATCCACCCTTGCGAATTCCTCTATAATGAGACACTGCTCCAAATGACCATAACCAGCTCCACCGTATTCCTCAGGGACAAAAACAGCTAAAAAACCCAATTCCGCGGCCTTTTTCCAAAGTTTGGGATCAAACTCCTCTTTTTCGTCCAGTTCTCGAGCAATGGGCCTTATCTCCCCTTCAGCAAACTCTCGAGCAGCTCTTTTTATATCCTTTTGCTCTTCGGTAAGTTCAAAGCCTGTCATCTCCTCTCCTCCCAGATTTATTTAACCTAAAGAAGGTTTAACCATATGCCTTTTAAACCAGTTTTTGGCATCTTTAATGCCGAAGGAAAACCCCATTAGCTCTGTAAAGTAGTAAATGGGCATATTTTGATTCTCTTGATATAAGTCCAAGTTGGCTTGGCAAAGGGGACAAGCCACCACTATCCCCTGAGCCCCAGATTCTTTGGCCTTTTGAACGAGTCTTTTAGAAAGTTTTTTCACCAAATGAGGATTAAGAAGCGAATGGCTCCCACCACAGCAATCTACCTTCCAGGCCCAATTGATGACTTGAATTCCAAGTGCTTCCATTATTCTTTCCATTAATTGGGGATTTTCGGGATCGTCTACTTCCGTAATTTCCGGAGGTCTAACCAAATAACATCCGTAATAACATACGAGCTTCAGTTCAGAAAGTTTTACCTTGATAAGTCCGCTTAATCGCTCTATCAATTCTGAATTCGAAAACACCCAGAGAGGATGAAAGACTTGGGTTTTTCCCTGGAAGTTCTTGCCAAATAAGGATGAGAGTTTCGTTTTGAGCTTTTCATCTTCGAGAAGCGCCTTTTTAGCACGTTTTAAGTTCAAAAAGCAAGCGGCACAAGGTGCCAGAATGGGAAGCCCCATCTCTTCTGCTTTTAAAAGATCCAACGCCGGAAGGGCTATTTTTAAGAAGGAATCCACCTGATGAGCCGAGGAGGCTCCACAACAGTTCCATTGGGGAATCTCCACAAGTTGAATTCCTAAAGCCTCACATACAGCTCTGAGAGACTCGTCGTATTCCCGCGAGGAGCCTTCAAGTGAACAACCGGGATAATAGGCGAACTTCAAAAGGAAACCTCCTCAAAAATCCTCTTAAAACTCTCAGATGAAACCCTTTTCGTGGGCCTCATCCTTAACTTTCCCTTCAAAAACATCCTTAAGCCAATCCTTAGTTCCTCCATTGAGACCTTAAATCCCACTAACCTTTTTAACCCCAAAATCAACGAAATTTCGTGAATCCTTCCCCTCTTCTTTATCTCCTTCAGGAAAACAAGGGGTAAGGCAGATGCCTTTCCTTTATAAATTCTCTCCTTTATGCCCTTTTGCCTTATTTGATCCATCAACTCCGAAAGCGGAACCCCATTGGGACACCTTACTTGACAGCTCTCGCAAGAAGCGCATATCCAAGGAGTGAGACTATTTAGAACCTCCTTATCTTTACCCAAGATCAACATGTTCACCAATTTGTGGGGCTTAAGGTCCATTTCTTCGGCCAAAGGACATCCTAAGGTACAGCTCAAACATTGATAACATTTAAATAGCTCTGGAAATACTTCCTTAAAGGTCATGAAGGCGGCTCTCCACTTCTTTTAGTTCTTCTTCCCTGAAAGTAGTAAGAGGAAGCGCCTCTTTTGGGTCTCGTCCTGGCTCATACTGAAAGATTCCCTGAACTTTTTTGGCCACAGCCTTAAAAAGCTCAAATACCCTTATTCCTTGGGGACATCCTTCCTCACACATTCCGCATCCGACGCAAGAAAGCGCCATATGAGCCATTCGGGTCAGATGGAAAAGAAGAATCTCCGTTGGTAACCTCAAAACGCCTTTTAACTCAAGCAAGTTCAAAAACCTATCGGCCTCAAACTCGAAACTCGGCGAATTGAAAAAACACTCCTTACAATAACAGATGGGACAAACGGTCATACAATTATGGCACTTTATACAAACTGAAAACTCTCTTAAAAGGGCTTCGTAACCTTTAAGCTCTTCCTGCTGGTGGTGCAAAAGCTCATTTTCATTAAGAGTCCTCTTTTCGAGAAGTTCCGATAAAACCCTCTCCCTTTTTTCGAACTTTTTCTCTTCAAATTCAAAACCCGACTCCTTAAGAAGCCTTTCCCCTTCTTCAGTTAAAGCTTCAAGGAAAATCCCCTCGTCAATTCCCAAATAAAAAACCCTCACATCACTCCAAGGAACAACTGGATACGTACAAACCTTACAAGCATCCCTTATAAGGCTTTGATCCACTTGGACCTCCTCGATTTTTCCTTCTTTTAGTTTCTCTTGATAGACTCTAAGCGAATAAGTCCCCAGACAATCTATGGCCAAAAACACGAGGTTTTTCTCCGCTACCTGTTTCAGCTTCCTCAACTCAATCGCTGCTCGTATCTCACAGGGTCTTGCCACAACCCCTATAGGCTCAGAAGGGGGTTCGAGCTTGGTAAGCATCTGAAGAATCCTTGCCGTATTTATAGGAATATAGGGAGCAAAAGCCCTTGTTCTTTCGATACCATCGGGAGTCCCAATCAAACCCGGAGAGATGAAACCTTCGCTCTCAATGGGCACAAGGAGAGCCTTTAGGGACTTCTGCAAAAATCTTTTCCAAACATCCCTTAGGACTTCTTGAACCTCTTTACCATTTAAAGGTAGAAAAACGCCTCTTCCCATTTTTCCCTCTCACGTAGTACTTGATCCACTAAAGGGATTAGGTCCCTTTTCCTTTACAAACTGGTCAATCCGATGGGCCCATTGGGCGAACTGGGGTCCTTCACTTGCTCCAATCCAAGTTAGAAAAACCCTTTCCGGTTCAAGGCCAAGCACCTCCAATATCCCCTTTATTACCGCAATCCTTCTACGTGCTTTTAAGTTGCCACTAACATAGTGGCATTCTCCCGGGTTTCACCCCCCTACCCAAACGGCATCAGCCCCCTTCAAAAGGGCATCGAGAATGTAAACCGGGTCTACTGATCCTGTACACATCACGCGAATGGGCCTTATTGAGGCGGGATAGGTTTTCCTCAAAGTACCCGCCAGATCTGCCGCTGTTGAAGCACACCAGTGACAGAAAAACCCGATTATCTTGCCGTTCATCTTCACCTCCTCATCTTAAAAGGAGCTCTACACCCCCGATGACCTGTCGTTCTTCAAAATCCTCAAGTTTTGTGGCTCCATTCGGACAAATGGAAGCACAAACTCCACAACCCTGACACAAGGGAGCCTTTACCCGAGCGACCTTCTCCTCATCGTCCAGAAAACGCACTCCATAGGGACAAGTCTCCACGCAAAGCCCACATCCAGAACACCGTCTCTCTTGAACGAAGGAAATTGGTCTCGGTAAGGAAGATTCTTTGGATAAAAAGCCAAGAATCGCCTGAACCGCTCCCAAAGCTTGAATTTGAGCCTCCTCAAAGGTCCTTGGGCTATTGCAACCACCCGCGAGAAATATCCCCTCCTTTAAAGTCTCCAATGGGCGGAATTTGGGCTCCGCCTCCTTAAAAAAACCCTCTCCAGTCAATTGAAGCCCTAAAATCCTTGAAAGCTCATAATTATCCTCTCTCGGAACCTCACCTACCGAAAGCACTAAAAGATCAAGTTCAAAACTCTCCCCCTCAAAAGGAATCCTTATGCGGTCGGAAAGTTCGGGCATGGGCAATTGATCGCACCTCAAAAAGATGACTCCCTTTTCCCTCGCCTTAAGGTAAAGCAATTCCTTTAAACCATAAGCGTTTATATCTCGGTGAAAAACGAAGATCTCTCCTTCGGGATTTTTATCTTTAAATAAAATGGCATTTTTTAAAGCCTCCTCACAACAGAAACGACTACACCAAGGATGAACCTCGTTCCTTGAGCCCACACACTGTATTACCCCTACTCTTCTTATGCCTTTGTCCCGTAGATCCTCTGAAAGAAGCAACTCCTCAAACTCCCTTTGAAGTAAAACCTTAGGGTTACTACCGTACCCATACTCTTTGGGCTCATAGGTTTTTCCTCCTATGGCCAAAAGAATAGCCCCCACTTCAATGACCTTCTCTTCACTTTGATAGGCTACTTTTACTTTGAAATCCCCTGGCGTTCCATCTACAGATAAGACCCTTGAATTCAAATAAACCCGAATGCTTTCCCCCTCCTCAATCTCCTTGAGTTTTTCTTCCAAAAGACCCCTCCGAGAGGGATAGTGCCACAAAATTCCCCCTAACCTCCCCTCTTTTTCGACAAGATGAACCTGAATACCCTCTCTACTCAGGTTAATGGCCGCTTCCATCCCACATAAGCCACCTCCTATAATCAAAACAGACGGCTTAACGTAAAGGTATCCAATGGTTCCCGCACTTTTCCTTCTCAACCTCTCCCTTTCGGTTAAAAGTAATCCCCTTACTCTCTCTATCCCTTGTATCTCCCCACCTAATATCCCTTTAACGTTTACCCATCTAACCCCTTGAACTTCTTCAAACCTGTTCAAAACCTTCCTTTTAAACCAGTAAGGATTACAAGCTCCGATTACCCAAAACCTATCGGAAGGGAAAATTTCCTTTTCGACACACAAGTATTTTTTTTCACAAATGGGCGAAAAAAATTCCTCCATACCTTTAGAGATCTCTTCACTGGGGATCTCCCCTCCGCATTTACATAAGATGAGGCCCACTTCCTTCGGTATTTCCTCTTCTTGAAAGATCTCTCCCTTCATCTCCTTTTGGGGAAATTCAAATTTTCGGGTCGCTAAAAATGAAGCCGCCTGTGCTTCTATTATGGTGTCTGGGATATCCTTCGGTCCTGAAGCAGTTCCACACACGTATATCCCTTTTCTTGAAGTTATAAGGCCTTCGGAGTTAACAAACCCCCAATTATCGGTTTGGATTCCAAGGATTTTCGCGAGGTTTTCAAGGCCTACCGGAGGCCTTTGCCCCACAACCAAAACGACAAGATCAAAAAGCTCCTCTTTTATTCGTTCCTGTTCTAAGAACCTTACTAAAAGACCTTTTGTTAAAGGATCTTCCCATATTTTAGGAACCCTTCCCCTTACGAAACGAATCCCTCGATGTTTCGCTTCCTCTAAGTATAGGTAATAATTTTTCCCAAAGGTCCTTAAATCCATAAAAAACAAAACCACTTCGCTTTCAGGTAGAATCTCCTTTAAGATACGGGCTTGTTTTATCCCTATCATGCAACAAGCCGAAGAACAGGGAATCCATTCCTTATCCCTGGACCCTACACACATTAAAAAAGCAACCTTTCTCGGGATAGAACCGTCTGAAGGCCTAATTGGTCCATTTCCAAGAGGGCTAAGGGCTCTCTCGAATTCAAAACTCGTAAGGACATTGGCAAAACGCCCATATCCATATTGAGTCAAACCGCTCGGATCAAAGGGCAAAAATCCCGAGGCTAGGATAAGCGAAGAGACCTCAAGTACTTTTACTTCCTCCTTCTTTTTAAGATCTATAGCTCCTGTTGGACACACGGCCTCGCATCGTGAGCAAAGGTCACAAAGCGTCCAATCTATAGCTGGAATAGGCGGGAAGGGAGCAGGTCCATTGAGGTAGATGGCCTTACGATAAGAGAAAGGATCAAATTCATCCCTTATAGACTTTGGACATACTTCAATGCATCTTCCACAACTGATACATAGATCCTCATTCACTCCTCGAGATTTGGTGATTATGCTTACCTTAAAGGCCCCCTCTTCTCCTTCTACTTTCAGTAACTCCGAACAGGTTAAAACATTGATCTTTGGATGATAAAAAGACCTTCTTAAACAATACTCTCCCTCTTGAACCCTTGAACTTGAAAGCATTTGACACATACAGCAACGGTCCGTTGGGAATTGCCGGTCAAGAAAACTTATCTCTCCCCCTATAAAAGGCGAACGCTCAATTAAAAAGACTTTTTCAGCCCTCTTGGCCGCTTCAAGCGAAGCCCTTATACCCCCCACACCCGAACCTATTATCAAAACCCTTGACAAACCTTATCCTCCTTTTAAAACCCCTCTAAGAAATACCTCGCTTATAATCTCACCGAGTTCGGTAGGATTAACTATACCTTGGGGGTTATACCAACGAGAAGTCCAAAGTACCATCCCGAAAAACAAAAATGCCAAAACCGTTTGATCGATCTCCTTAAGCAAACCCTCATCATGAAGCTCTCGAAGCAAACTTCTCACGATATCCAAGTACTGGCGTTGCTTCCTCTTAAATATCTGTTTGTGTTCAGGGGAAAGGGATTTTCCTTCGTTGGAAAGGATGGTAAGCTCATCTTGATGGCCTGCAAAATATTCTGAGAAGAACTTACAGACCTCCTTGAGCCTTTCAATCGATGGCTTCTCACTTTCGCATATCCTCTTTAGCCCCCTCAACCCTTCATCCAAAAAGGCCATCATTATGTCAAAAAGGATCTCCTCTTTGGTAGAAAAATAATGAAACATACCGGCTACACTTAAACCCGCCTCCTCCGCAATCTTCCTCACTGAAGCACCATCAAAACCCTTAGCCGCAAAAAGCTTAGTAGCAACGCCTAAAACCATCTCCCTTTTCGAAGACATCCCTTTCATTCCTACCGATCGATCGATTAATAACACGAATTCTTAAATTTGTCAATAGGTTTATTCAATTTCGCTGGTGCATGGGTATAAACATAGGTAC
The DNA here is from genome assembly GCA_964480925.1 of uncultured Thermodesulfobacteriota bacterium. GTDB lineage: Bacteria > Desulfobacterota > B13-G15 > B13-G15 > B13-G15 > B73-G16. The sequence goes on along the minus strand of CAYZRR010000085.1, from coordinate 487 downwards.
CACTTTGGAGAAGGAGGAACAGAGAAAGTAGAGGCTGCCCATCTCATCCTTGAGGTCTTTCGCAGGGCTGAGGTGCCCTGGGATCGTGAAATCAAACCCCTCAGGGGATGGGAGGGCAAGGAAGACTCCTTCTGAAGGGGCAAGGTTTTTGGTGAGAAAGGTCCTTGAGCAGAAGGAGGCAGTGCGTTAAAGACGGAAAGGATCCTCAGTATCTCACCAGAAGACCCTGAGAATGGCAAAAGAAGGCTTGTTTGAGGATCTTTCCCGAAGACCCAAAAGCTCACCTAGGAGGCAAAAAGAACAGGTTATGGCCCGATGAGGCTTTTAAAACTTTTGTAAGGCCATTTTAAGGAGGCATGGAATCAGGAGAAAAAAGAGGAGGGGCTCAAGGCCCCTGGATTAGAACTTCCTTCCAAGTGGGGTCTATGAGCATATAAAGGTATGTGGGCTACCGATTTATCAATGGAGTCTCGGTGGATTTAGCCAC